>NZ_JBHNYO010000002.1:0-480530 GCF_054960675.1 Rhodococcus sp. PSi06 | reverse complement strand
TGGTGCTTGCGGTTCAGATCTGGCTGTCGAAGTACGTGCCTGCCGTGTACTGGCTGACGGTGGTGGTGCTCAGTGTCACGGGAACGTTGTACACCGACATCCTCACCGACAGTCGTGGTGTTCCGTTGGCGGTGAGTATGTCGGTGTTCGCTGGGTTGTTGGCGGTGGTGTTCGGGGTGTGGTTCGTGCGGGAGCGGACTCTGTCGATCCACAGCATCGTGACCGTGCCCCGAGAGCTGTTCTACTGGTTGGCGATTCTGGTGACCTTCGCGCTCGGTACCGCGGCAGGCGATTGGACGCTGAGCATCACCGGATGGGGCCCGGGCACGTCGGTACTTCTGCCCGCCGGCCTGATCGTGGCGGTCGTCGTTGGATGGCGGCTCGGTGCGAACGCGGTGTTGGCGTTCTGGTTGGCCTACATTCTCACCCGTCCATTGGGTGCGAATCTCGGAGATTGGTTCGCCCAGCCCACCACCGAGCACGGTCTCGGGCTGGGCACATTCGTCACCAGCGTCGTGTTCCTGGTCGCGATTTTGGCCACGGTGCTGTACCTGACGAGAACGAAACGAGACGTGATCGGGAACCACCGCGTTGAGCCCGAACCGGTCGACACAGACACGCGCAGAGAGCGCACGATGCTGGTCTACTTCGCGGCAGTCGTGGTTGCCACCGCGGGACTGCTGTCGTGGGCGTCCGCGCAGCCACATACAGCGCCGGTAAGTGAGGCGGAGGGTTCGGGGGCTGCGATCACCGATCTCGCGCCGGGGGAGGCGATCGCACAGTTCCCGACTGAGCGCGTAGTCGAGCTCCGCTCGATCGTCGACGACACTGCCGCCGCCGTTCGGTCCGGTCAGCAGGACGAGGCGAACACTGCCGCGAAGAAGCTCGAAACGACCTGGGACGACGATCAACCCACGTTGCAGCCGCTCGATGCCGCGGGGTGGACCGCTCTCGACTCGCGTATCGATATCGTGCTCACCGCAATCCGCTCCAACACTCCCGACCCCGCCGCCGAGACCGCTGCACTGACGGACCTCGCAGCCGCCCTGCAGTGACGCAGCCACGCGTTGCGGTGTACCCGAGTGCTGTGACGACCGGCGATCATGACCTGGACCGACCGCAATGCCCGGCAGCCGCAGCCAGCTCAGCCGTACGGGTCACGCTGCGGCGCATGAACGAGGCGGTGGCGTTCGTACGTGAGACCGTGCTGCGTGCGCCGGCGACTGCAGTGTTCGTGGCCGCGATGTGGGCGGCAGGGTTTGCCACCGGGAGTGTGGGGCACGGTCCTGGGCGGCCGGTGCTGACTCAGGTCGGTGTCGGGAGCGAGTCCTTGCAGCAGGGCCGTGTGTGGACCCTGCTCTCGGCTGGTCTCTGGGCACCGAGTCTGGCCCACCTAGATCGTGGGGGTCGTCATGGTTTCCACGGTCTCGATGAGCACCTTGTGGCGATGGCGGGTGCGGGTGGTGATGGTGACCTTGTTGATCACCCTGGTTCTGTTCGGTGGCCACCTGCAGGACGTCATCCGGCTCATGGCCGCGTCGACCGGGTTGCTTCTGGGACCTCTTCTGCTCGGCCGGGCTCCGCGGCGGCAACCGGTGGCAGGTACCCAACGCGAGGGTCGGTTGCTGGTTGCGCTCGTGGTGGCGGCCAGTGCGATCGGTCCCATCCTTGCGGCACTGCCTCCCAGTGCGATCGGCCCGTTCGCCGGCTTGAAAGATGTGTTCGGTGGATCCGAGGCCACGGTCGGTGACGTCCGGCACTGTGCTCGGCGGGAGGGGACCCGCGGGAATGCCGGGAAGGTCTCGCTGCGTCCGGCTTTCCGGGTTCGGTCCCCCAATGCTGGCGATCATGCCGACCGTATTCGTGTTGGCGGTGGCGGACGGTCTGCGGCGTGGCCGGCGCGGAGCCTGGTGGACAGCAGTGACCGCCCAAGGCATCCTGATCTGGTTCGCCGTTCTGAACATGGTGTTGCGCTATATCGACAGTGTCACAACGGGTTCGGTGTTCTACGGCCTAGACGAGACCTCGCAGATCGCGAGGTCTGCCATACCGGTAGCGACCCCGATCGTGATCTTGGCGCTGCTGCTGTGGTCTCGGGGGTTGTTCAACGGGGCGGCGCCGCCTGGATCGTATCGGCGGTTCGGCTACGAGGCAGATCAAGGAGGTATCCGGGCAGCGAAATTTCCGCCGCACAATGTCAGTAGCGAAAACCTGCCCATCCGACGCCGAAATGCGCAAATAGGATCAGGCTCGCAGTTGCACTTTCCTGCTGACTCGAGGGTGATGCGGGTTCGCGACGAATGATTCTCGTTGTCGCAAGTCCACGCAGAGCGTCGATCTTCAAGACGCTCTCCGTCCACCCGATACCGTGGCTGTCCGACACCGATCAGGACTGTCCGGTGTCGGAGGATCGGCGGTAGTTCGGTGTCACGAGAGTGTCACAAGTCGGTACGTTCGCGCATGGACCGGTTCGGACGTTGATGTACGAAAAGTGTTGCAAATAAACAAATATAGGGTCCATTGAAGTTCATGCGAATCCACTTCTAGGGACTTAAAATCCGCACAGTGTCGGTTCGAGTTCCACTGGGGGCACCGGAGTCCATATGGATCCAGATTTGTGGACCAGGACAGTGCTTTCGGGTGTTAGCGTTGACCAGATTTATCGAGCGGCCGATTTGAGCTGGTTGATGCGATCGACCGATCGACCCGTCGTGGTAGAACAGCGAGCGGTACCAAGCTCATTCACTGGCCGACAAAACCGAGGTTGCGATCCGACGCAAAGAGCACGAATCTATCCTCGCCGCATGTACGGCCAGAGACCCGGGCGGCGCGGTACACGCGCTGAAGGAACATCTGCTATCGACGGTCCAGGGGATCAACCCCGAGATAGCGACCCTCATTCGCGACAAGCTCACCGCCCAGAGTCACTGACCCCCTGGAGTATTCTGCGGCGATGTCGGAAGGCTCCACAGCGAAAACTTGGCGACCCAATCGGGGAGTGAGATCTACTCCCCGAGTGCCCTCAGCGCCCGGAGGTGCACTGCTGCCCACGAGCGGTAGGGCTTCCATGCCTCGGTGATCTGGTCGATCGTGCGTTCAGAGCCGTAGCGTTTGGTGATTTCGTCCTTCAAATGGCCCTCGTTACGCGGCAGCACATCGGGGAAGTTCGCCCCGCGAATCACCACGAGCTCGGCCGAGAACGGTCCCATCCCCAGAATGCGCTGCACCTGCACGAGCGCATAGGTCGGCTGCAACGAGCGCAGGTAAGAGCCGGACAGCTGGCCGTCGAGAGCGGCCTCGGCGACCGCGTGCAGGTACTCGGCCTTGCGTCCGGGCAAATCGAGTGACGCCGCAAGCAGGGTGGCCGGAGCCGGGAATGCTCCGTCGTCGCCGAGTTGCTGCGTGAGCCGCGTCTTGATTGCCGCCGCCTGCCGTATCGCCAGGCGTTGCGTCAGCACCGACCACGCGGCCGCTTCGTAGGGGGAGTAGAAGCCGCAGGGCCGGAACCCGCTCAGCTGAGCCTGTGCATCGGCAATGACCTCATCGCGCCCCCCGACGTCGGGCCAGCCGCGTCCGTCGATGTCTATCGAGAGCAGCCGACGAACCTGCTCGGTTGCGGCTTCCAGCTCGCCCGGGCCCTCGACGATGATGCGGGCAGACGGCCCGTCCTGGGTGATGACGGCATCGACTCGCTGCCAGTCGGTATCGCAGAGAAAAGCGGTGTGGATGCCCGCGGCCTGAGTCTGTGTTGCGAGTCTGTTCGGGGTGAAGCCCTCCCAGAATTGCTTGCTGGTGGCGAGCGACCAAGGCCCGACAATGTCGTGAACCGTCTCGAGTCGAGTCATGGATCAATCCTTGTCGCGCTGGGTGATGGCATAGCCGTCGGGGTTGGCGTAGGTGAACGCGGAAGCGGAAGGAGCACATGGTTGGGCTATCTGACCCAAGTTGCTGCCAGTGCATTGCGGGCCGGGACAGAGGTCGTACTGCGTGCGCTCGGGATGAGTTACCCACTACTCGATCCTCGATATGCTCGCTCGGCCCAACTTGAATCACTCCGCGAAGATCGGGTTCGTTTGCTCCGGCCGTCGATGCAAGGCGCGCTATGCGGTCCGGTCACTTCGGCGAGGCAACTGGCCGAGTCGGTCGAGTGCTACCGACTTGATCAATCGCTCTTTCCTTGACTCCAGACCGTTCGGCTGTGTGGCCAGCATCGTGAGAACGCGCTCGAAAAACGCGTGCGAGGTGATGCCGAACTCGACAAGGATGTCTTCGTCCCTCCCTCCGCCGTAGGGACTCCACCGCAACGCGAAGTCCAGCATTGCTCGTGAAACTTCTGATTCTGCTGCCACGGTAAGTCACTCCCTCTTACTGAGCAGATTGATGGAGATCGGGGGATGTAGTTTCGTGCTGCTCTGTCAGGAGCGTCGATCGAGCGTGCGCAATTGCGTTGTCACTAACGAATTGTCATGTCCGCGTCACCTTCCCATTGGCACGACATGCATGCCGCATAAACGCTGGTGATGCTATCGGTCGGTGTCACTGCCCGCCGCACCACTTCTGCTTGGCAGCGGTTACCGCACGATGGGCATCGCCGAGTGAAGTCGACCTCAGGGATTTGCCGGTATGTGGGCACAACGTTTCAGCTCCTCGTGGGTCCCGACCCAGTGCGGAATTTCATGTCGGCGCATGTTTCCCATACCGTTCGTCAACGGCTGCAGATGAAGCGCGATGTGGACTTTGTCAGGCGGGCAACTCGTTGAATCCGCAAACGCCTGCTGCAGAGTGTTTCGATGCTCAGAGGACGACGACCGATCGGAGGACTTGACCCGTGTGCATGCGGTGGAAGGCGTGTTCGATGTCGCTGAGTCCGATGCGTTCGGTGACGAACTTTTCCAGCGGGAGTCGACCTTGCATGTGCAGGTCCACCAGGGTGGGGAAATCACGTTCGGGGAGGCAGTCGCCGTACCAGGAGGACTTCAGTGATCCTCCGTGGGAGAAGAAGTCGATCATCGGCATCTCGACGCGCATGTCGGGGGTGGGGACGCCGACGAGTACGACAGTGCCGGCGAGATCGCGACTGTAGAAGGCCTGTTTCCAGGTCTCCGGGCGTCCGACGGCGTCAATGACGACGTCGGCACCGTGTCCACCGGTGAGGTTCTTTACTGCGTCGATTGGCTCGACGAGCGAGGCATTGACGGTGTGGGTGGCACCGAGTTCTGTTGCCCAAGCAAGTTTTGTATCGTCGCGGTCGATCGCAACGATGATCGACGCTCCGGCCAAAGCTGCCCCGGCGATGGCGGCGTCGCCTACTCCGCCGCAGCCGATGACGGCAACGGAGTCTCCGCGGCCGATGTTGCCGGTGTTCATTGCGGCTCCGAGCCCGGCCATGACGCCGCAGCCCAGGAGTCCGACGACGGCGGGGTCGGCGGTCGGGTCGACCTTGGTGCACTGTCCTTCGTGGACGAGGGTCTTGTCGGCGAACGAGCCGATTCCCAGGGCGGGGGTGAGTTCGGTGCCGTCGGTGAGGGTCATCTTCTGTGAGGCATTGTGGGTGTCGAAGCAGTACCAGGGGCGGCCGCGCTTGCAGGCGCGACACTCTCCGCACACCGCGCGCCAGTTCAGGACCACGAAATCGCCGACCGAAACGTGGGTGACAGCGTCACCGATGGTGTCGACGATGCCGGCGGCTTCGTGGCCGAGCAAGAACGGGAATTCGTCGTTGATGCCGCCCTCGCGGTAGGTGAGGTCGGTGTGGCACACCCCGCAGGCTTGGATTTTGACGATGACGTCGTGGGGGCCGGGGTCGGGGATGACGATGTCGACGAGCTCGACTTCGGCGTCCTTACTACGGGCGATGACACCCTTGCACCTGGTGCTCATGAATCTCCTTGGTCGGTGAACGACCTGTTCACAGTCGATCGACATTGCTGGTGGTCTACTGCGCAGGCTTGTGAGCCAGCGTCTCGTCCATATTTTTCGATGGTGCTTTTGTACTTGGGTGGTGGATTAGCGAAATAGACGACTCAGCCCTTGGATGCTGCGAGGTCGAGCGCGATGTCGGTGATGAGGTCTTCTTGTCCGCCGACGAGTCCGCGTTCACCGACGGCGAGGAGGATCGCTCGGGTGTCGAGTCCGTACTGCTTCGCTGCAGCCTCTGCGTGACGGAGGAAGCTGGAGTAGACCCCGGCGTATCCGAGGGTCAGTGTTTCGCGGTCGACCTGAACAGGCCTGTCCTGCAACGGGCGAACGATGTCGTCGGCCGCGTCCTGCAACCCGAACAAATCACAATTGTGCTTCCATCCGTGCAGGTCGGCGACGGCGATGAACGGCTCGATCGGGCAGTTACCGGCACCGGCACCGTGACCGGCGAGAGATGCGTCGACTCTGGTGACTCCCTCTTCGACCGCTACAACAGAGTTGGCGACCGACAGCGACAGATTTTGGTGCGCGTGGATACCGATCTGGGTGTCGGCGTCGAGGACATCCCGGTAGGCGCGCACGCGGTCGCGGACACCGTTCATCGTCAACCGACCGCCCGAGTCGGTGACGTACACGCAGTGTGCGCCATACGATTCCATCAACTTCGCCTGCGCAGCAAGCTGTTCGGGCTCGGCGAGATGGGACATCATCAAAAATCCGGACACGTCCATACCGAGTTCGCGGGCTTTGCCGATGTGCTGGGCGGAGACGTCGGCTTCGGTGCAGTGCGTCGCCACTCGGACCGAAGTGACACCGAGCTTGAAGGCGTGCTCGAGCTCTTTCACCGTCCCCACCCCGGGGAGGAGCAGGGTGGTCAGTTTGGCTCGGTGCACCACCGAGGCTGCAGCTTCGATCCACTCCCAGTCGGTGTTGCTGCCGGGCCCGTAGGTCAGGCTGTGGCCGGCGAGGCCGTCACCGTGTGTGACCTCGATGGCGTCGACGCCTGCGCTGTCGAGGGCGCTGGCGATGCGGGCGACGTTGTCGGGACTGATGCGGTGCCGCATCGCGTGCATGCCGTCGCGCAGGGTGACGTCCTGGATGTACAGGGCGGCACCGTCTGTGGCGTTCGGGCGCTTCGTGGTTTCGGTCATCGTGCCGCCTCCAAGGACTTGTTCTCTGCGATCTTCTCTGCGACCTGTAGGGCGGCGGAGGTCATGATGTCGAGGTTGCCGGCGTACGCGGGCAGGTAGTGCGCGGCACCTTCGACTTCGAGGAACACCGAGACCTTCCACAGGCCAGGCCCCTTGTCGACGCCGCCGGTCAAGGTGGCGACGGATTCGGCGTCGTCGAGTTGGGTGAATTGCACTTCCTGCTTGAGCCGGTAGCCGGGGACATAGGCCGCGACCTTGGCAACCATGTCCAGAACGGATCGACGGATGGCGTCCTGATCGGGGTTCGATACCAGCGCGAGAACCGTGTCGCGCATGATCACCGGCGGCTCGGCCGGGTTGAGGACGATGATGGCTTTGCCTCGGGCCGCTCCGCCGACTTTTTCGATTGCCTCGGAGGTGGTTTCGGTGAACTCGTCGATGTTTGCGCGGGTGCCGGGGCCAGCCGATTTCGAGGCGATCGAGGCGACGATCTCGGCGTAATGGACCGGTGTCACGGCCGAGATCGCGGCGACGATCGGGATGGTCGCCTGTCCACCGCAGGTCACCATGTTCACATCGGGCGCACCCAGATGCTCGTCGAGGTTGACTGCGGGGACGACGTACGGTCCGATCGCGGCAGGAGTGAGGTCGATCAGCCGCTTGTTGTGGGGCCGCAGGGCTTCTTCGTTGGCGACATGCGCTGTGGCCGAGGTCGAGTCGAAGATGATGTCGATGTCGGCGAAGTCGGGGTGATCGATCAGGCCCTGCACTCCCGAGTCCACGGTGCTGATACCCAGGCGGCGTGCTCGTGCGAGACCGTCGGAGGCAGGGTCGATTCCGACCAGCACCGCGATTTCGACGTTCGTGGCTACACGCTTCAACTTGATGACGAGGTCGGTGCCGATGTTGCCGGATCCGATCACCGCTACTTTGGTCTTGCTCATGATGTCCTTCGATTCTGGGTGGGGGTTCGTCCGTCGTCGATCACGCGGTGAATGTCGCTGTGACGTCGCCGATTCCGGATATGGATGCGGTGTACGTCGAGCCAGGTGTCACAGCAACCATCGGACCCAAGGCACCGGAGAGGATCACTTCACCGGCACGCAGCGGTGATCCGTAGGACAGGCTGGTGTTGGCCAACCACACCAGCGCCGCCCAGGGGCTACCCAGGCAATCCGAGCCCTTACCGGCAGAAACCTGTTCACCGTCCGCGGTCATGGTCATGGTGACGTCGGCGAGGTCGGGTGCGTCGGCGCGAGAGATGCTCTTCCCCAACACGTACAGGCCCGACGATGCGTTGTCGGCGACTGTGTCGGCCAAGCTGATATCCCAGCCCGTGATCCGGCTGTCGACGATCTCGAACGATGCGAACACCCGGTCGACGAACGATGGCGCTTGTGCTGCGCTGATCTTCTCGTCGATGTCGGAGGACAGGATGAATGCGATCTCGGCTTCGATGCGCGGTTGCAGCAGCCGGGCAGAATCGACGGGGCCGTCACCGGAGACATCGAAATCGTCGAGCAGCACTCCGAAGTCGGGTTGATCGACCCCGAGCTGTTTCTGCACGGCGGGAGAGGTCAGCCCGATCTTTCGGCCGACGACGGTGCGACCGGCTGCAAGGAGTGCGTCGATGTTGCGTGATTGGATACGGTAGGCGGCGTCGATGTCGTCGCGTCCGATGAGGTCCCGGACCGGAGCACACGGCGTGGCCGTCGTGGCGGCTTCGGCCAGACGGTCGGCCGCTTCGCTGATCGTATGTTGTTCGACGGTGGTCATGTAATTCACGCTATTCTCACTCGGTCATCGTGGATAGGATTCGTCCCATGAAACGGGACGACATGTCGGTGTTACAGCGTTCGGCGTTGATCTTGGAGGCATTTCCCGGGGGCTGTGCTCTGACGCTTGCCGAGGTGTCCACTCGCACCGGATTGCCTCGTTCGACGACGCACCGTCTATTGGTCGACCTGGCGGAATTGGGTTGGATCATCCGTGTTGGTAGAACATTCGAGCTTGGAATGTCGCTGTTCGAGCTAGGTGAGCGAGTCGGTCTCAAATACCGCCTTCGCACCGCTGCGCTGCCGTTCATGCAAGATCTGTTCGCGGTGACCGAACAAACCGTGCACCTCGCGGTACGCGACGGTCACGACGCTGTGTACGTGGAAAAGATTCACGGTCACTCTTCACTTCCATTGCCCTCTCAGATCGGTGGCCGATTACCGCTTACGTGCACTGCCGTCGGGAAGGCGCTATTGGCATCGGAGGACCCTGCGGTGCAGAACGAGATTTTCGCCCGTCCATTCCGACGCTTCACCCCGCATTCGATTACCGACGCTCGAGTTCTTTCCAGGGAGCTCGATTCGATACGACGTACGGGTGTCGCCATCGAGCGTGAGGAAGCTGCCCTCGGTGGTTGCTGCCTTGCTGCACCAATACTTGTCTCGAAGAAGGCTGTTGCCGCAATCTCGGTATCGGTTCCCAAGGCGAGCTTCAATCCCGAACTGCTGGCCCCCGCTGTCCGGACTGCCACTTTGGCCTTGGGGCGATCGATTGCACGTGCCTCTGCCGAGTGACTCCCGAGTTCGGCTTGCACGGCGTGACCTCGCTGGGAGTCGCCGCGAGCAACGCCGAATCGGCTTGATTCGAGTGGCAGAAGAATGATGAGTGCCCGCGTTAAGGGCGTTCTTCGATGTCGCTCCAGGGGTACGCTCGCTATGTGGACGAACCCCGCTTGCTGGATGGTCGGCTGAAGATCAAACACTTGTTACTTGTGGACGCGGTGACAAGATTGGGCACAGTTGTAGGGGCGGCCGGATTCCTGCACATCACGCAGCCCGTAGCCACTCGGAGCCTACATGAGCTGGAATCGATTCTCGGTGTGACGTTGTATGAGCGTGGCCCTCGGGGAGTGCGCCCAACGATTTATGGTCAGGCCTTCACGCAGCATGCAAGGGCGGTGCTCGCCCAGCTCGTCCAAGCGCAGAAACACATCGCAGAACTCGCCGATGCCGATCGTGGAACCGTGGTTGTGGGTTCACATCTAGCTGGATCAAATATATTGCTGCCCAGAGCTATTGCAACACTCAAGACCGAACGTCCGCAACTGACAGTAATCGTACGTGAAGGCACACCGGAAGTATTGCTAGCCGAACTCGAAGCTGGGAAAGTAGATCTAATCGTCGGCAGACTGACATCTCATTCCGACTCGCGGGTCATCCGTATTACTCTTTACAGTGAATCAGTACGACTGGTCACTCGTGTCGACCATCCGTTGACAGAATTGAAGGAAGTCAAATTCTCGGATACCGCAGGCTACCCATGGATCTTTCCCGGCGTCGAGACTGCACTCCGTAGCGAGCTGGAAGAGTTCTTCGCACGGAACGATATGCAACTGCCAACAAATCGTGTCGATGCAACGTCATTCCTGACAGTGAGGCAACTCCTGCTGGAAACGGATATGGTTGCGGCCTTGCCGAGCCTCATTCCTCGTGCTGATACGCGCCTGACTACACTTCCAGTCACATTGGATCAGATATCACACAGAGTGGGTTTGACTCTGGCAGTCAATCGTCCGCTCAACCCTTCCGCTGATGCTTTGGTGGCTCGATTGCATAAGACAGCCGACGACATTGCCAGCCCCCGGCTCGAAAGCTGATTCCGCTTCGATCAGCTACTTGGATGCACGAGCCTGTTGTCCACGAATTAAGCGCAACACGTAACTCGATCGTCACCGATCGAGATCGGTGGGGAACGATTCAGCGGTGTTCTTTCAGCCCAGAAATCTCAGACCAGGCCGAGGAAACGTTCAGCGTTTCCTCTCGCAATCATGTGACGCCCGGACTCGGTCAGAAACTCGCTCTTGCGCACCACCTCACCGACCGGACGTTCGCCGAGGGGATACGGGTAGTCGCTGCCCACCATCACTCGGTCCACTCCGATTGTGTCGACCAACAGCCGCAACGCACGCTCGTCGAAGACGACTGAGTCCACGTAAAATCTCCCTACGTAATGCGAGGGCGGAAATTCCGATGTACCGATGATGTCGTTCCGCCCATGCCAAGCGTTCTCCATCCGGCCCAACCAGAACGCGAAAGACCCTCCACCGTGGGCAAAGCCGATCTTGAGACGGTCGTCGATCCTGTCGAACACACCTCCCAGAATCAGCGCAAGTATCGACAGGTGCGTTTCGGCCGGCATCGCGGTGAGCCACTGCGCCATCCACCGATCCAGACGCGGAGAGCTGGCCATGTCCCATGGGTGCACGAAGACTGGCACGTCCAGCGACACACAGTGCTGCAGGAACGTCACCACGCCGTCGCTGTCGAGATCCAGGTCGCCGACATGATTACCGATCTCGACCCCGCGGTGCCCGTTCGCAACGCAGCGCTCCAGTTCACGGCACGCGGCATCGGTGTCTTGTAAAGGCACCTGGCAGAAAGGGATCAACCGATCAGTTGCCGGCTCGACGATGTCCAATGCGAGGTCATTGAAGATCCGAGCAATGCGACTCGCCTGCTCGCCGCTTCGACCGTAATTGAAAAACGCGGGCGTCGGCGATACGACCTGCGTATGGACGCCATCGGCGTCCATGTCGCGAAGCCGCACCTCGGCATCCCATGCATCGGACTGAATACGTCGAAACTCTCTGGTTCCCATCATGATCATGGCTTCGGTTTCGGACTCGACCCTCAACCAAGGTGCTTGCGCCCCCGCATCGTCGGTCAAGTCCGGCCACCCGTTGGGAACGTAGTGGGTGTGGATATCGATCAGGTTGGTCATGTGTTCAGCCCTTACCGGGATGGAGCGTGCCGCACTTGTCACACGTACGAGCCTCGTCGCTCTCGTAGAACTTGACGAAGACCGGTGGCAGGTCGGACACGATGTCGCGTACCTGAAGTTCGACCTCGTGAATTTTGTGATGACATTCCAGGCAATACCACTGGAACTTCTCGAGGGTGCCTTCTCTGCGGACACGTTCGATGACAAGGCCGATCGAGCCCACGGTAGGGCGCTGTGGCGAGTGAGGGACATTTCCGGGCAGCAACCAGGTTTCCCCTTCACTGATGTCGACACGACGGGGGCCGTCGTCCGTCATGAGGTTGACGTGTATGTCGCCTTCGAGCTGGTAGAACCATTCCTCGTAGGGGTCGAGGTGGTAGTCGGTCCGCTGATTGGGGCCACCGACGACCTGCACGATGAAGTCGTCGCCCAACGCCATCGTTTGATTGTTGACAGGCGGCTGCAAGAGGTGGCGATTCTCGTTGATCCACTTGGTGAAGTCGATGACTGGAGGAATTGTGGTCATGATGGGGTCTCCAATTCTGGGCGCTTCGCGGCGGGCACGTAGGCCACGCCGGAAATTTCGATGAGCAAGTGCGGGTGCGGGAGTTGGTGAACCGCCACAGTCGTTCTGGTCGGACCGTCCTCGTCGAACCACTCGGCGTACACCTCGTTGTATCCACCGAAGTCGTTCATCGACACAAGGTACGAAGTGACCTGAACCAGATCACTGAGAACCCCGCCCACTTCCGCGAGGATCGACTCGATATTTTCGATAACAGCGCGGGTCTGCTCGCGAATGTCGAGCGCTGTCGTCCCGAGCTCATCGACCTCGACGCCGGCAAAGGTGTTGTCGCGCCGCCGCGAACTGGTGCCGGACACATAGACGAAGTCACCGACCACCTTCACATGTGGAAACTTTCCGCGAGGTTTTGCCATCTTCTCGATGACCTGCGCGCCGCTCATTGCCTCACACCGATCACTGTGACGGTTCCGAGGCCATCGATGCTGCACTGCGCGACGCCCTCGTCCAGTCGCACAGCTGCCGTGGCAGCGCCGGCCAAAATGACATTGCCGGCGCGCAATGGAATTCGGCGCCGCCGAGCGATGTCGAGCAACGCATGGAGAGCGCGTGCTGGATCTCCCAGAATCGCTGACGTGGAACCCAGAATCGTCTCGCCTCCGACTTCCATACGGACGGAACGATCAGCGACGTTCTGCAACGGTAGCCAGGGCCCGATCACGTACCCCGCAGCACTGGTGTTGTCAGCGACGACATCGGTGTAGGTGAAGCGGAAGTCGCGGTAACGCGAGTCGATGATTTCCATTGCCGGAGCCACCGCGTCGACGCAGGTTTCGATGTCGACGTTCGGGTCGTCGATATCGACGTCTGTCGTCAGCCGGTATGCCACTTCGGGTTCGATCTTAGGATGAATGAATTCCGATAGGTCCACTTCGCCGCCGTCATCCACGCACATCGCGTCGGTCAGCTGACCGACGATGACCTCGGAGACGCCCATCTGGGCCATCTTCGCCTCGCTCGTGAAGCCGAGCTTGATGCCCACAATCGATTCACCACGCTCGGTGCGTCGTCCGAGGAGCTCGTTTTGGATCCTGTAGGCCTGGTCGATATCAATCGTGTGATCGTCGGCGAGGCTCGGGGTGTCGATTATTCGCCGTTGAGCGTCGTCGAGGCGACGTGCAAGCGTGGTTTCGGTGTTTTCCAGGGCTGTCATGACGCCTCGCTCATTTCTGCACATTTTCTACGGCTTGGATCTTCATAGTTGTACGCAGACATTCGTGGGTTCGGTGTAGAAGTGCAGCGAGGACTCGCCACCTTCACGTCCGATGCCCGACAACCCCATACCGCCGAACGGTGATCTCAGTTCGCGTGTGAACCATGTGTTCACCCAGGAGATTCCAACGTTCATCCTCTGCGCGACGCGGTGACCGCGACGCAGGTCGTTGGTCCAGACGGAGGCTGCCAGACCGTACTCGGTGTCGTTCGCCAGACCGATCGCTTCGGCTTCCGTCTCGAACGGAATGAGCGCCGCGACGGGTCCGAAAATTTCCTCGCGAACGGTGCGATCGTTGTTCGTCAGGCCTGTCCACAGAGTGGGTTCGATCCAGGATCCGCCCGACAGATTCTGTCCAAGATTTGGAATACTTCCGCCGGTAAGCACTTTCGCGCCTTCTTGCTCAGCGATCTCGAAGTAGTTCAGGACCTTTTTCCGGTGCGCCTGCGAAATCAGCGGACCCGTGGTCGTAGTATCGAGCGCCGGGTCGCCGAGATTCAGTGCTGCAGCCCGTTCCACGAGCCCGCCGGCGATGTCATCGAAGATGCTTCGCTGTACGTATACCCGCTCGGTGCACAGACAGACCTGGCCGGTATTGGCAAACACCGATTTGGTGAGGCCGGTCAGTGCTTCCTCGATATCCACGTCGTCGAACACAATGGCAGCGTTCTTGCCGCCGAGTTCGAACGAGACGGGACGAACACGCGGCGCAACGGTTTTCATGACGCTCGACCCTGTTGCCGAGGACCCCGTGAAGGTGACTCCGTCGATGCCGTGGTGTGTGGTCAGAAACTCCCCAGCGGAGTTCCCGCCGAAGCCATGTACGACGTTGTAGACGCCGCGAGGCAGCCCGACTTCTTCGAGCACCTCTGCGAGCAGGGACGCCGTCGCCGGCGTTTCCTCGGAGGGCTTGACTACCACGGAATTCCCACACGCCAGAGCTGGCGCAACCTTCCAGGTCAGCAGAAGCAGTGGCAAATTCCACGGAACGATCACTGCGACTACACCGAGCGGCTTACGGATCGCATAGTTCAGCGCCTGTTTACCCCCGGCGAGGTCGGTGACGAAAGATTCTTGGCCGGCGGCGGCGACGACGTCGGCAAAGGTTCGGAAGTTCGTCAGGGCACGCGCCACGTCGAGTTCTCGTGCCTGTGTGATCGGCTTGCCGGTGTCCGCCATTTCTGCGGCCACGAACTCCTCGAACCGCTCCTCGATCCGATCGGCGGCACGCCGTAGCAGTGCAGTTCGCTCTCGCACAGGAGTGTCGGACCAACCGTTGTCCAGGGCACGTCTGGCGGAAGTCACGGCCCGGTCGACCAAAGCTTTGTCGGCCTCGTGGACCCGTCCGAGCACGCGACCCGTTGCAGGGTCGACCTGATCGAAGCTCGAAGCCTCATCAGGTTCGACATAGGAGCCGTCGACGTAATTGCGAATCCAACCGTCACATTTTGAGGCCATGGTCAACTAGTTTCCGCTCTGTCACGTGTTGAGAATCATCGCTTGTGTCGAGATTTGCTGGCGCTGCCCGGAACGTAGGTGCATGCAGGGCAGTCGTTCTCGCCATTCCCATGTTTCGATGCCGGCTCAGCGCCTTGTGGCGTGACGGCGTCGAGATCGGTCCGAGTTGATTCAATATTGATACCTGCAATATGTTTTGACCAATGCAACTTTCTGTTGCGCCTATTCCAATCCTGGTATGTCAGCCGAGACTGTCATTGACAGCGTGCTCGCTGGTAGGTCTTCTCGATCCATGTCGCCATCGCAAGCCGGAGTTGCTCGCGAGTCGACCAACGCTGGCGGTCCAGCTCGTTCTTCTGCACGAGTGCGAGGAACGACTCCATCGTGGCATTGTCACCGCACGCCCCGGCCCCCATGGAACCTCGTAACCCTCTGCGCCAAAGGGAATGTATGAACTTTCTGGATCGGAACCGGCTACCTTGGTCCGAGTCTACGATCGTCCCCGCTGAGCCTCGATGCGCCACAACAATATTGAATACGCCCATCGCCAACGAGGCTTTCGGTCTGTAGTCGATCGAGTAGCGGAAGATCCTGTTCGACCACGCGTCCTTGATCGCGCAGAGATGCAGTTCAGCTCTGTCGGTGCGGTGTTCGGTGACGAGAGTCAGCCGCATCTCGTCCGCGGCCTGTGCGGTGAACTGACGGTCGACGAGGTCGTCGTGGGCCGGCCTTCCCGTTGAGACCTCGCTTCTTCGACAACCGACCAGATGCGTTCTTGTGAGCACAACCGCGCCACCCGGTTCTCGCTGCCGGTGAGTCCACTGGCGAGTGAGAACACTGATGAATCGTGCTGAACCCAGTCAGGACGCGAGAGTTCGAGACGGGCTCAGGCCGAATTCTGCGCGATACAACTGTGAAAATCGGCCGAGGTGAAAGAATCCCCATCTGGTCGCAACCTCGGTGACGCTGGTGCCGTCGGGAGCAGCGTCGAGTAAATCGGCGTGTGCTCGTGCCAGGCGTGCTCTGCGCAGTTCCTCGAGCGGAGTTGTTCCACGTTCACGTCGAAAGGCGGTTTGAAGTGTCCGCGGACCCACGCCCACTCTGCTTGCCAATTCCGCAACTTTCCAGGGGTATTCGGGCTGTTCGCTGATCAGGTCCAGTGCGCAACGGACGGTCCGAGACGTCAGTGCGGTCTGCGTCGGTCGGGGTGACTGCGTGGAGGTGTTCGGTTGCGCTGCAAGAAGTCCAGTCACAATAACCTGTTCGAAGTGGCTCGCGGCCAGGGGTGAGGAAAGGATGCCGGTTTCCCGTTCGGCCTCGTCACAGGCAAGGTGGACGATTCTCATCCAGCTCGCCATCGCGGGTGAGTTCATGTCCACCAGTGGGTGGAACACGACAGACTCGGACGAAGCGCCGGGGTCCGCCTGCGCGGCAGACTGTATTGCGTCGCGCGGGATGTGCACGAGAAGCTGCTCGCACTCGGCGGACCATTCCATGTCGACGTGCAGGGTCGGTGACGGTAAGGAAGCGAACCGTCGGTCGGATTGCACGACGGTATCGCCGACCCGAACTCGCGCGGTGCCGTTGAGTGGAATCTGCACGAGGTAGAAGGACTCGAAGGCACCAGGGATGATGCGCACGTCCTGTCCATAGCGGAGATAGTTGATGCCGACCCCGCCGACGGAGGCCGCGTTGTGTACTACCGACAGGGTGCCTCGACGGGACCCGGCCGTCAGACGATGCGGACAGAACGCTCGGCCGATCGACGAGCGCGCCTCGTCGAGGTCGGCTGTGGCGAGCACCGGATGACGGCGAAGCAGAGCGGGCATGATGGTCCACACCTTCCGTGGCAGTGTGACCTCCATCATAGACAAGCAATGTTGCGTCTGTGTATCGATCGTCGAAAATCGACGATATCTTTGTCGTCCTTCGGCGTCGACATTTCGGTTCGGTCGCGCCACGCCGAGCTGCGTCGCTGCACGGCGCAACTGACGCAGTGTCATCGTCTCGGCAACAATTTCTCGATTGCGCCGCGGATGCGATGTACACCGAGTGAGCGACGAGACGGCGTGAGTAGTTGCTGAGCAACCAGGTGACCCGAGCCGCCCCCGAGGCCTGGTCCGGGGTGTGTGAATGCACCGATGTGGAACAAGCCGTCGATTCCGGTTCGGTGGCCCGTGCCGGTGCCGGGACGCCCGAGCAGTGATTGGTCGATTTCGGCCGCACCGCCGTAGGGATCGCCTGCGACGGCGTTGGCGTTCGCAGCCGTCAGCGCTGTCGGCGAAATGGAGTACGAATCCAACACGGTCGAGCGCAGGCCCGGTGCGTAACGTTCGATCGAGTCCAGGACCCGATCGACGTATGCCGCCGTCGTGCCGGTACTCCACGTACCGTCCGTCGAAATCGTGCCCGCGGCATCACCTTTCGGCGTGAACGGTAGTTCCTGAAGTTGCACCCACAGGGTGGCCTTGCCCGCGGGAGCCCGGCTCGGATCAAGTACGCATTGTTGGCCGACCACGATCGTGGGAGCTGCGGGAAGCAGACCTGATTCGGCTTGTGCGCAGGCGATTCCGGTGCTGGACGCCCCGTTTCCGATGTGTACCAGCGGCACCTCGTCCAGTCGCGAATCGGACCACCGAACGGGACGGTCCAGCGCGAAATGCAGTTGCATCGCAGCCCGGCCCGGACGATGCCGATCGGCCGCACGCCTGCCCGCAGCAGGAACGGCCGCTGGATCGAGCAGCTTGTGGTAGAGCCTGGGGGTTGCCGTCGACGACAGTACGGCCCGTGTTGCCGACAGTCTCTCGTCGGCCAGATGTACGGCAACGGCGCGACCGGATCGAACCTCGATGTTCTGCACGGATTCACCGAGTATCACCGTCACTCCGCGCTCATCGAGCACGCGCGCGAATGCGGTCACGAAGTTGTCCGCGCCGCCGGTCACCACAGGGAGCCCGGCGGCGTGCATGGTGAAGGCCATGATCGGCAGCATCAGCCCGCCGGTCGCATGGTCGGGCGACAGGCCGGCATGCAGTAGCCACGGAGACCAGAGGTGATCGGCCTCGAAACCACGAAAGCGCTCACGGATCAGCGCGCGCCCGCTCTGCGCCGAGACGCGCAACATATCGATGCTGCCGTCCACGCCGAGTGCGCGCGCCATCGATGCACCAAGTCGAGCGAGATCGAACGGCCGCAGTTCCGAGCCCAAGGCGCCGAACACATGCGGCGACCAGGACTCCAGCTGGGCTAGCATCGCTGCGTACGCCACGCGATCCTGCGCGTACTCGAAGCTGTCGGCAGTCTGCATCGGGTCTCGATGTGCTACTGCAACACCGTGATCCGACACCGCGCCCGTGACAGCTCCGTCGGTGTTGGAATAGGTGAGGCCATGACGGTGCAGGTCATCACCGAGCGTCGCGTACGCGCCACCGGTGACGAACAAGGGGTGCCACGAACTGAAGGTGTCGTGTACGAAACCGGGACGCGTCGACGAATCCGAGGCGATGAACCCGCCCAACTTCTCGCGCTCGTCGACCAACGCGACCGACCATCCCGCGCCGGCTAGCTCTGCGGCAGCGACCATTCCGTTGATTCCTGCACCGACCACAATGGCGTCGAACGTGCGAGTGGTCACCCGTGGATCCGCTTCTTCAGTGTCTGCACGATTCCACGGTAGTCACTCGGGTTCACCGGACACAGCCATTGCTTCGCCCTTGTCAGCATCGATACGTTGATGCCGATGTCGTTCAGCGTTTCATCGATGTTGTGCACCGAGAATGGGATGATGTTGGTTCCACGTGCGTGGTTACCGTTGGTACGCTCGCGCATCCAGGCGAGGCGTTTCGCAACTGTCGCCCGCATCTCGTCATCCGACGGAAGTGTGTGATTGCCGCCGAGCAGTGAACCGATCCACAGCGCGGACGTCTCTGCCGACAGCGGCGAGAAGAACGAGGAGTTGTACCCGGCGAAACTCAGATCCGGCACCCCGACGGGGTGGATCTGCTGATGCAGAACGTAGTCACCGTTGGCATCGGTGAACCGACGCAGCACATCTGGGGACAGGAACGGGATGTTCTGCTTCCAACCGGTAGCTGCGAGCACGACATCCGCCCGGATCACCGTACCGTCGGACAATTCGGCCTGCGGGTATCCGTCCTTCTCCAGCAGACGCACGATAGTGGTCTCGCGGCACACGTCGATCGACCCGTCGGCGATTCCCTCGAAGAATCCCTCCGACACGAGGGAGACCGTCGACCGTGCGATGTCGGCGAACGTACCCTGCGGGATCAGACCGAGCTTCTCGAGTCCGAGCTGTTTGGTGGTGACGCTTCCGACGCTGGACACCATCGAGTCGGCGATCGTCGAATCGGCTGCGTGGAGCACTCTTTCGACGCCGTTCACGGAGTGGTAACGAAACAGGCCCTCGCCGAGTCGAGTCAACATGATGAACTTGTAGTTGACGACGTTACGAATTTTCCGGGGCAACTTCCACAGCAGTTCGCGTGCGACCACGGTGGTAGAGGCCGCGACTTTCGACACCTCGACGGTGATGTCGCACGCGGACTTGCCGTATCCGACGATGATTGCGTTCTTGCCGTCCACCTGATCCAGGCTGTGTAGGTCCCCCGCGGGGAAGATCTGGCCTCCGGCCGCGAGGAAGACGTCTGCACCCTCGAAGGCCGGAACGAAAGGTTCGGAGAAGATGCCGCTGGCGAGAATCAGATGGTCGACGTGCTCGGTGTTGGTGATCGGCTCGTCTCCGTGAACCGCTGCATCCGTACGCTTCGTGGTGACGTCCCAGCCACCGGTGGGGGTCGGGGAGGCGTCGATCACCTCGGTGTCACAGTGCACGCGATCCATCAGATCGAAGGTGCGAGCGTAGTTTTCGAGGTACGACTGGACTTGCTGGCCGGATGGCCATTCAGGGTAGTGCTTCGGCATCGGCATCTCGGACAACGCATAGGTGCCCTTGTTGTTCTGCGTCTTCAGTCCTGGGTAGCGACGCGTTGCGCTCCACACGCCACCGACGTCGGGGGCCTTTTCGTACACGACGACGTCGTGCCCCAATTCGCTCAGTACGCGAGCCGAGGACAGTCCGGCGAACCCGGCACCGACGATCGCGATGGTCTTGCCGGGATGGATGCGGTGAACGCTCATGAGGGATCCTGTTCGGCGAGAAGGGGAATGGCTGGAGTGGCTTGCTCAGGGCCCATCGCGGAGTACCCGCCGTCAGCAGCCCAATCGGCTCCGGTGACGACCGAGGCCGCATCGGACGCGAGGAATGCGACGACATTGCCTACTTCGCTGGGGTCACCGACACGTCCGGTGAGGTGGAACGGCGCGGCAACCCGATCGGTCTTGACCCGGTCGCCGCCGGAAAGGTTGTCCATGATTGCGGACCACGTCCAGCCCGGGCTGACCGAGTTGACTCGAATCCCGTCGGGGGCAAGGTCCATGGCCATCGATCGGGTGAGCTGTGCTATCGCAGCCTTACCCGCTGGGTACACCCACCGACCGGTCTGCGCGACCGAGCTCGAGATCGACGTGAAGTTCACGACGGACGCGTGTCGGCTCGCCTTCAGGTGGGGGTGTGCTGCCTGTACCAGCGCAACCATGCTCACGACGTTGACGTTCAAAGCCGTGAGCCAATCCGCACGCGTGGTCGCGAAACCGTCGTCGATGTATACCGCCGCCAGGTTGACCACGATGTCGAGGCCGCCGTGCTCGGCGACTGTGTCTGCGACGAGAGCCGCCAATGCCGCATCGTCGGTGACGTCGACTCGGCGAAAGGTGACCGCGGAACTCGATGCTTCTCGTGCGACGAGTCTTCCGTTCTCTTCGTCGATGTCGGCGATGACGACGGACGCGCCGTGATCGGCGAGCACCTGTACGACTCCGCGCCCGAGCAGCGTGGCTCCGCCGGTGACGATGGCCGTGCGTCCTGTCAGGTCTGCAGTTGTCACGGTGGCCTCCCTTGCGATTGGAGAGCCACAACTCGCGGGCCCTCGGTAGCGAGGGACATTACGGAGACCGAAGGGGCTGGAATATCCGAAAAGCGCAGGGATAGTCCCGATGACGCACCGATCGCCAGAGCCGTGCCTACGTGCCATGGGCACGGACACATCCGGCGACCGTGAGAAGCAATCTTCACCGTGCCGGGCGTCCACGGTCCGTCCAGCGCACGCAGAATGCGATCGCACAGGCGACGGTCGGTAAGTCGCGGAATGTACTGGGAGCGTTGCTGCGGCTGTCGTTGCGGGCTGTCGGCTCCGCCGTCGACGTAGAATCCGCGCGTCGCCTCTGCACGGGTTTGACGGTCACCAGTGTATTCGATCGTCTTGCAAGAAATGAAACTGAAATGTACGCGGTGGAACGGAACCCCTTCGTAGAAGGCCGCGGTGTCGGGGTTCTCGCTCGCCGACCGAGGCCGTCGGTCAAGGTTTCAGGTGTGGAACCTGAGCAGAGCGGCCCATCAGCTGGCTTCTTCATCCCCCAGAGGGTGCGGTTGGCGTAACGAATCTATGTGTCGCCGGCCAATCGTTCTCGGAAGAGAAAAGCCTCTCCGTCCGAGTAGTGGCTGTTCACGCTCAGGTGCTCGGCAAAGCGCGCGTCGCCGAATGCAGCTGTCGGGTCGGCGGCGGAACGCCATTGCACATACTCGACTATACGATCGCTCCGGAGGTCGCGAAAGAAGCTTGCCGAAACGAAGCCGTTCAAATTCTTGATGTGGTCGCGTGTTTCGCTCTCGTTGTACTCGCCGACCCATCCTTGTTTGCCGCTGACGGGTGTCATTTTGATGACCTCGGTCGCCAACCCGGTTTGATGACCCGAGGCCTCGATGGGAGTGACGTCGTTTGCCGTCACCGTGGCGCTGAACTGATAGATGCCTTCGTCTATGAAGAGTTCTTCATCGACCTGGTTCTCGCGTTGCGTGCGATCCAGTTCTGCGGAAAACGCGTCGGCGTCGCTGCTACTGCGCCAGAAAGTAAACCCCATGAGAAGTTCGATTTCGGGGGTGGAGGGCGGGCCGAGCGCCCGGCCCTGGCCGAGCCAGATCGCTCCGCCGAACCCTGTCAGCGGTCGCGCGAGCGCGTCGGTGGAGCTGACGACGCCAGTCCACCGTGTCGCTTGCTCGCGCGAGGTTGCATCTGCACTGACTACAACGACGAAGGGGAACTTATCGAAGCTGACGGCGTCCACCTCAATCACCTAGGCCTTTTGCCGGCACGACACCATAGTCACGGTCGTCGAGCAGCCCAGCAGTGACTTCGAGCTCGATGTCGATCCGATTGCCCGCCAAGACGCCCTGTCGATCCAGCGGAACAGGGAAGCGGACTCCGAAGTCCTGACGATTCACCTGCCCTTCAGCACGAAATCGAACGTTGTAACGCACGTCGGCATCGCGCTCGAACCGAAGCTGCGTCACCGCCAACGTTACCGGGCGGGTAACGCCGCGAACGGTGAGAGAGCCGTGGACTCGAACTTCGTTGCCACTGGGTTCGATCGAGGTCGAAGTGTAGGTAATGGCTGGGTGGTTATTCGCATCGAACGGGTCCTTGGCGAGCGTTCCCTCATCGCGTTTGGCATTGAAAGTATCCATCGACCGCACTTGGACGCTTGCCTGGACGGCAGTCTGGGTGACATCGGGACGAGTGACGATCTGGCCGTCGAACTCGGTGAACACACCGTGCACTTTCTTCGCGATCAAGTGGCTGATCGAAAACTTGACCGCACTTCGCTGTGGATCTATCACCCACGTGCCCGTCATGTAATCGCCGGATACTTGCGTCATGTCTTTCTAGCCTCCAAGTCGTGTATTACGAATGTACGTCTGTCGCATCCGAGCGTGTCGATCGCTGGACCCGAGTAATTGTCGGCAGCCCGGAGACTGCTGAGCATCCGCCCTCGAGAGTGCTCGTACAGCAATCTCATCTGCCCTGAGATGGCGGGAGGGTCGCCGCTCGCGTCGATACGCGTCCTAAGGACGGATCAAGCGATCCTCGGGAATCACTGCTACCGCTGTGATTTCGATCAGAGCATCCGCTTGCCACAGGCCCGTGGTTCCGATTCCGGCCATCGCCGGATAGACAGGCCCGGCGAGTTCGCGCCACACGAGTCCGATCTCCCGACCGTGCGCCTGATAGTCGGGAATGTCGGTGAGAAAAATCGTGATATTCACCAGGTCTTCGGGCTGTCCACCCGATGCGGCCAACGTGGTCAAAACATTCGAGAAGGACTGGCGAAATTGTTCCACTATCCCGCCGGGCACGATGTTCATGTCCTTGTCGAGAGCTGTCTGCCCACCAAGGTAGAGCGTGTTCCCTGCCAGCGTCCCGTGGGAGAACCCTTTGGGTGTCGGCAGTTGGGGCGGATTGACGGTGTAGTGGGCCATGAATGGTCCTTCCCGAGGGTCGTCGGAACTGTTGGTTGAGAACAAGTATTGCGCACTTTCGACGATCGTGCAAAACTCAATACACGATCAGTCGGAAGGATTTGGATGAGGCTCGCAACACTCGAACTCGACAGCGGGGACACCGTTGCAGCGGCAGCACGTGCAGATGGCTGGGTTGCGCTACCTGCGCCTTCGTTGTCCGAGCTGCTTCGCACGGGCTGGACTGCGCCGACCTCTGGCGTTGTCGAGGGCCCGGGGGTGACCGGTCAACTCGTCCTTCCTCTGCCGGCACCGACCAAGGTGATCTGCTGCGGATTGAATTACGGTGATCACATCGCCGAGACCGGTCGCGACTTGCCGACCCACCCGACCCTGTTCGCGAAGTTCGCGGACTCTCTGATCGGGCCGACGGACGACGTGGTGATATCAGACGACGTCAGCGCAGACTGGGAAGCCGAACTGGCCGTGGTCGTGGGCCGGACGCTGACGCGTGCTTCACGCGCCGAGGCAGCCGAGGGAATCCTGGGTTACACCGTCGCGAACGATGTCTCGATGCGCGATTGGCAGCGGCGCACCCTGCAGTGGTTTCAAGGAAAAGCTTGGGACGCAACAACTCCGGTCGGCCCGGTCATCGTCACCGCAGACGAAATCGACCCGACTGCCGGACTCACAATCACGTGCCGGGTCAACGGCGTCGAGGTACAGCGGGACAGCACCCGCACGTTGGTGTTCGATTCTGCCGAACTCCTCTCGTACATATCGACTTTCACTACCCTGCGTGCCGGTGATCTCGTACTCACCGGCACTCCTGGCGGAATTGGCATGGCCCGTGAGCCTGCTTGGTTCCTCGCCGACGGCGACGTTCTCGAAACGGAGATCGAGGCCATCGGCACCCTCACCAACACAGTCCGGGTCACCGAGCCGGCCTCAGGAGCAAGGAGAACAGAATGACAACCCAGTTCGATTCCAACGCCGGATACCGCCTGGAAGGCGACAACTCGACGTATGCGAGCGCGGGTGGTCAGGTTGTTCCTGTGGTGACCCGGGCCGGCGAGGAAGACGGCCGCACCGGACAGACGGAGGGCGCGCTACGAATCTCTGGCGTCAGTCCGCAACACACACCGGCCACGAAGATTTGGTACGGCAAGGTGAGTAACGAACCCGGATATCGTTCTCTCGCACATCATCACGGAGAGGCCGAGACCGGTGGTTACGTCCTCTCGGGTCATGCCCGCATCTACTTCGGCGAGAACTACTCGGAGTACATCGACATGAACGAGGGCGACTGGGTGTTCGTGCCGCCGTTCATGCCGCACATCGAGTGCAATCTCAGTCGCACCGAGCCGTTGCACTGGCTGACCACGCGTACACCGGACAATATCGTCGTCAATCTGCCTGAGGTGGACGATGATTCGCTTCGTGACTGGTCGAACCGGCCGTGACGCAGTCGGTGGCGACCTCCGCCATGTTCACCCGGTGCGTGACCTTGACCGAGGCCGAGCCGCGTCGAGCCGACGTCGGTTTCACGGCACGGACTCAGGCGTGTCCGTGGCCCAAGGCGTACGGCGGTGACATGGTCGCTCAGGCCGCAGCCGCGGCCATGCGTTCGGTGACCGACGGCAAGTCGATGCACTCGATGCACTCGTACTTCTTGCGGCCCGTCGACATCGATGCGCAGGTGCACTACGACGTGGAGTTGATTCGCGATGGTCGCCGATTCGCCACCCGGCAGGTGCGCGCGTATCAAAACGACAAAGTCACCTACATCGGCACGGTGTCCTTCGCGGCCGGCGGTCATAGTGGGTCTTTGAGCAGCGCAGTGCCCGCGAATGTTCCGGCACCCGAATCACTTCCGACGTCGGCGGAGTACCTGGCAGACCATTCCATCTCGGATGAGAACACGATGACCACGGTTTCGAAGGACTACTGGTCGGCCGGCCGCAGCTTCGATATGCGGCATGTTCCGGGACCGATCTACGTCGACATCGAGGGCGGGTGCAGCCCGCATCAGGCCATCTGGGTGCGGCCCTTCGACCGGTTACGTCCGGTGGATGGCTTGTCCGATGCTCAGAGGGACCTCGCCGCGCTCGCGTACGTGTGCGACTACACCATCCTCGAGCCGGTACTTCGTGCACTGGGGCACCCGTGGGCAGAGAAGGGGCTCGTCACAGCCAGTCTCGATCACGCGATGTGGTTCCACCGAACCCCAGAGCCTGGAGCGATGGACGGCTGGTTGCTCTACGCCCAGGACGCGGTCGCCGCCGATCGAGGTCGCGGCGTCGGTTTGGGCAAGTTCTTCACCCCCGAGGGAATCCACCTGGCCACCGTCGTCCAGGAGGGCATGATCGATGCCGAGACGACAGGAGCCGTGCAATGACCGCGGACACAGTACAAGTGCTCACCCCTAGCGCACACGTTGACACGTTTGCGCGAGACAACCTTCCGCCCGCCGAATTGTGGCCGATCCTCGAATTCACGACCCCGGAACTGCAATACCCTGAGCGGCTCAACGCGGGAGCTGAGCTCATCGAGCGCGCGGTCGAACAATTCGGCGAGCATCACCACGCTCTTCGAACCCCGGCGGGAATCGCGTGGACGCTCGGCGAGCTTCGAGACCACACGCACCGGATCGCCCGCGTGCTCACCGAGGACCTCGGTCTCGTACCCGGAAACCGTGTCCTGCTGCGTTCACCGAACACACCGATAGCAGTAGCCGCGTGGCTCGCGATCATCGAAGCCGGCGGGATAGCCGTCGTGGTGATGAGCGCGCTTCGCTCCCGCGAACTGGCTCCGATCGTGGACAAGACACGCCCGGTCATCGTACTGGTGGACGCGCGATTCGCGCACGATCTGCACACCGTGCGCGACGAGGGACATCCCGAACTGGTGGTGGTTCCCTTCGGAGGAGACGACTCCGGCGATCTGATGGTTCGTTCGGCGGGCAAGCCGACCGACTTCGTGGCCGTGGATACCGCGGCAGACGACGTCGCATTGCTGTGTCCGACGTCCGGGAGTACCGGAACCCCGAAGATCACGATGCACTTTCACCGCGACGTGCTGTCGATAGATAACACGTTCGGCAAACACGGTCTCGGTCTCCGACCGGACGACGTGGTCGCGTGCACTGCGCCGATGGCGTTCACGTTCGGTCTGGGGATGCTGGTGGTGTTCCCGCTGAGAGCTGGTGCCTGTGCACTGCTCACCGATGCGGTGGCACCTGCCGAACTGGCCGATGTGGTGCACAGCGAGGGGGTAACGGTCCTGGCCACCGCCCCCACTGCATACAAGCAAATCATCAAGGCTGGGAAGATAACGCAGCTGGCCGATCTCCGGGTCGCAGTCAGCGCAGGGGAGCACATCTCGGCAGGGGTATGGAACGGTATTCGAGACGCCGTGGGTCTCGAGATCGTCGACGGGATCGGTGCCACCGAACTTCTGCACATTTTCTTGTCGACCGCTGCGGCGAGCGAGACACGCGTGGGTTCGACCGGTAAGCCGCTGCCCGGCTATCGGGCCGTCATACTCGGTGACGACGGCGAGCCGGTGCCGGCGGGTATACCGGGTCGACTGGCGGTGATCGGTCCGGTCGGGTGCCGATACCTGGCCGACGATCGTCAGCACGAGCGGGTCGAGAACGGGTGGAACGTCACCGGTGACACCTTCTACCGCGACGAGGACGGTTACTTCTTCTACTGCGCTCGAACCGATTCCATGATCGTGTCCTCGGGTTACAACATCGGCGCGCCTGAAGTTGAGGCGTGCATCGACATGCATCCGGACGTCGTGGACGCGGCCGTCATTGCCGAGGCCGACGCAGAACGCGGCCAGATCGTCAGCGCGTTCGTGGTTCTTCGTGCGGGAGTTGTCCACGACGCGGCGGCCGTCAAGTCCATTCAAGATCACGTCAAAGCGGAACTGGCACCGTACAAGTACCCCAGAAGAATTCGCTTCATCGATGCTCTGCCGAGAAATTCGAGCGGCAAACTACAGCATTTCAAACTTCGCGAAACGATAGAGGAGAACACACCATGAGGATTGCCATCGTGGGTGGAGGTCCCGGCGGTCTGTACTTCGCCGCCCTGGCCAAGCAACTCGATGCACGTCACGTCATCGACGTCTGGGAACGTAACGCGCCCCAAGACACGTTCGGATTCGGTGTCGTGTTCTCGGACGAGACACTCGGCAGTATCGAGGGTGCCGACGCCGTCGTGCACACCGAGATGGAGCGCCGATTCGCTCGCTGGACGGACATCGACGTCGAGATCGACGGCCGGTCATACACAGTAGGTGGGCAGGGATTCGCGGCGATGAGCCGCAAGGAATTGCTGGCCATCCTCCAGCAGCGCGTCGCCGAGCTGGGCATCGAGGTGCAGTACAAGACCCATGCACCCGATACCGACGTTTTGCGAGCATCGTACGACTTGGTGATCGCCTGCGACGGCATCAATTCTGCCGTCCGCACCCGCTACGCGGATGCGTTCCGGCCGACACTCGACCGTCGCCATAACAAGTACATCTGGTTGGGTACCGACAAGGTATTCGAGGCGTTCCAATTCCTCGTCAGACATACCGAGTTCGGGACGATGCAGATCCATGGCTATCCGTACTCCGATCAGGGTTCGACGTTCATCGTCGAGATGCACGAGGATGTTTGGCGGCGAGCAGGTTTCGACTCGACCGAGGAAACACAATTCCCGCCGGGAGTGTCCGACACCTACGCGGTGGATCGTATTCGGGAGATCTTCGCGGATGATCTCGGTGGTCACGATATTCTGACCAACAACTCGAAGTGGTTGTCGTTCCAGACTGTTCGTAACGAGCGGTGGTTCGACGACAACGTGGTACTGCTGGGCGACGCGGCGCACACGGCCCACTTCTCCATCGGATCGGGCACCAAGCTCGCAATGGAGGACGCGTTGGCCCTGGCCGCCTGCGTGCACGAACATTTCGACATCGCCGACGCGCTGGCTGCCTATCAGACCGAGCGCAAGCCGGTGGTGGAGAGCACCCAGCGGGCGGCGCAGGCGTCGTTGGAGTGGTTCGAGAACATCGGTTTGTACGCCGATCAGGAAGACACACAGTTCGTCTTCAATTTGTTGACCCGTTCTCGCAGAATTACGTTCGAGAATCTCGGTGAGCGCGACGATGAGTTCGCCGCACTGGTGCAGCAGCGGTTTGCCGATTCCGTCGCCGGTGAACCTGTGCTCGAGCCCGCTCCTGCGATGTTTCAGCCGGTCAAAATCGGTGAACTGACTTTGGTCAACCGCATCATGCTCTCGCCGATGGACATGTACTCGGCGGTGGACGGTCTACCCGGGGAGTTCCATCTCGTCCACCTCGGATCCAAAGCACTCGGTGGAGCAGGTCTGCTCATGACCGAGATGGTGTGCGTATCGCCGGAAGCCCGGATCACGCTGGGCTGCCCAGGACTGTGGACGGACGAACAACGCGATGCCTGGGCCCGGGTGACATCGTTCGTGCACGCCAACAGTGCTGGAAAAATCGGAGTGCAGGTCGGTCATTCGGGTCGCAAAGGCTCGACGAAGCTGATGTGGGACGGAATCGACGAGCCGCTCGAATCAGGGAATTGGGAGCCGATCGGACCGTCGCCTTTGCCGTACGGCGACGGATGTCATGTTCCGCGTGAAGCTACCCGCGAGGACATGGATGTGGTGATCGCGGATTTTGTCGCCTCGGCTGAGCGCGCCGTTGCCGCTGGTTTCGATTTGATCGAAGTTCATGCGGCACACGGGTATCTGCTGTCGTCGTTCCTGTCTCCGATCGCGAACGTCAGAACGGACTCCTACGGCGGTAGCCTGGAGAACCGTTTGCGGTTCCCGCTCGAGGTTTTCGATGCCGTCCGAAGCGCGGTACCGTCCAATTTCCCTGTTTCGGTGCGTATCTCGGCGACCGACTGGACACCGGACGGAAACACCGTGGACGATGCCATCGAAATCGTGCGGGCGTTCGTCGAACACGGGGCAGCGGCCATCGATGTGTCGTCCGGTCAGGTGACCAAGGACGAGAAGCCGGCGTTCGGTCGGTCGTATCAGACGCCGTTCGCCGATCGGATACGTCACGAGGTCGCCGCGGCTGCTGGGGTGGCCGTGATCGCAGTGGGCGCAATCTCGTCGTACGACGATGTCAATTCCATTCTTCTGGCCGGCCGAGCGGACATCTGCGCACTCGGTCGCCCGCACCTCTACGACCCACAGTGGACACTGCATGCTGCTGCGGAGCAGGAGTACCGAGGGCCCGGCGCACAGTGGCCTGTGCAGTGGCACGCGGGTCGGCGTCGCCCACCGACATCCCGCACCGACAAAGTTCCGCCTCGCCTGTCGCTGCTGCGGGACGGTGCCGACAACTCCGCCCATGTTCGCTGGCGTCCGAGAAGTACAGTGCCCGCATGACTTTCTCGCTGACAGGCCGGGTCGAATGGGTGGACACCGATGCCGCGGGCATCTACCACAACAGCACAGTCATCCGGTTCGTCGAATCTGCCGAGGCCGCACTCGTTCGCGAGTGCGGCCTCGTCGGCTATTTTCCGGTGGTCCCACGCGTACGGTACGAGGTCGATTTCCACGCGCCTCTGTATTTCGGACAAGAGGTTACGACGGACCTCGACATCGCATACCTCGGGTCGTCGTCGATGCGTTTCGAGTTCTCGATCTGGGGTGAGGCGTTCGAGGGGCGAGGCCGATCACTCGCGGCGAGTGGCTCTTACGTGACGGTGCACATCGACCGCGCAGTTTCGGGGGCCGCGGCCGCGCCGTGGCCGTCGCAGTGGCGAGAGGTGTTGCAGGCTCTGATGGCGGCGCCTACAGAGCCCACTCAGGACGCAAGAATCCGCGACGGGCTGAGACCGAACTCGGCGCTGTAAAACCGGCAAAGCCGCCCGAGGTGGGATGAACCCCATCGGGCAGAAGGCCTGTTGTACCCTCTCGCGTGCATCTTTCAGGTTGGCCATGGCCAGCACCTGATGACTGCAAATCAAAGGCGGACAGGATCTGCCGACCTTCCGGGCCATGCGACAGTGTCCACGGCCCGGAAGGGATAGCAGGATCGATTCGGCTCAGTGGCCCTTGAATGCCTCGGCGAGCCACCATGCGCCGCCGTCTGCTGCGATTTTGGCGTCGATTACCATGACGCCGTCCGGTGATAGGACCCAGCGACGTACCTCGTCCAGATCGGCGAGAGTTCGTACGGTGACGCCGCGGGCACCGAGTCCTCTTGCAGCAGCGGCGATATCGACATCAGGGAAGGTGACCGTCGACAGGTCCGCGGGCATTCCATCATTGGGTAGGTGTTGGAAGTGGTGCACCTCTGCGCCGTATGCCGCGTCGTTGTACACCGCTATCAACATCGGACGTTTCAGTCGGACAGCGGTTTCGAGTTCCGAGAGGCCCATCATGAAGCCGCCGTCGCCGGTTCCGATCACGGCGAGACGGTCGGGTTGAGCCAACGCTGCGCCGATGCCGCTGGAGAGCCCCAAACCGATGCTTTGGAACGCCTGGGTGAAGCAGAAACCCATGTGGTCGGGAACACGCAGGTACGTCGACGGGTAGCCCATGAAGTTTCCCGAGTCGATGGCCACGACCCGTTCTGCGGGCAGAATCTCGTCCAAGGCCTTTGTGAACGGCCGTGGGTCGATGGTCTCGGATGTGGACAGGTCCGGAGTCTCGGTGTCGTTCCACCAGCGATGGGCAGAGAGCTCGGTCGAGACCTCTGGCGTCCGGTAGCCGATGCGCGGCTCGGTAGTACGAGTCATCTCGGCGAGAACGTCGATCGCGGTGGTTGCGCAGTCGCCGTGGATTCCGAGGTCGATGGGGCGATGTGCACCGAGTGCGGACGCGGTGTCGTCGATCTGGACCACTCGTGCTTCGGGCCCGATAAGGGATCCGTGTCGCATCGTCCACATGTTCAATGCGCATCCCCACCCCACCACGAGGTCTGCGTCGGCGATCAGTCGTGCGGTCAGCGGAGCGGAGAATCCGCCGGAGATTCCCAGATCGAATTCTTCACCCCGAAAGAGGCCGTTTGCGACTGCCGAGGTAGCCACGAGCGCCCCGGCACGTTGGGCCAGAGCCGAGATCTGCGGGCCCGCACCGCGGCCGCCGCGGCCTGTGACGAACACCGGTCGCGACGCAACCGCAAGTAGAGCCGCGAACTGTTCGACTGCCGACTGTGCCGGACGCACCGGCTCGGGAGCCGCGGGTCGCGGGACGGTCCCGGCGTGGTCCGGTGCGGGAGCGGACTGTACGTCGAGCGGGAAGTTGAGCACCACGGTACGACGGTCGTGCACGGCGGTCTGCCACGCTCGGGTCACGTCCGCGACGGCGGTAGCCGCTGAGTGGACTCGCTCGGACACAGCACCGACGCTGCGGGCCAGTGCGTCCTGGTCGATGCGGAAGTTCGACAATCTAGACGAGGCTGCGACGTCTGCGGCCAACACGATGACGGGGGTGCGGCTCTTGGCGGCCTCGCCGATGCCGGTCATTGCATTCGTCAGCCCGCACCCCTGGTGCACGCTGACGATTGCGGGTAGTGCTGCAAGGCGGGCGAATCCATCAGCCATCGATGCGGCGCCTCCTTCGTGGCGTGCTGCGGTGTAGGGGATGCCGCGTGCGATCAGGGCGTTGGTGACGTCGAAGTTGCCGCTACCGACCACACCGAACACGTGGCCGACGCCGAGATCGGCGAGCACGTCCGCCACCAGGTGCGCTACCGTGCGCGTCATGCCGGCACGAACGCGAGAACGCGTGCAGGAGAACCAGTTCCACCGACGATGGGTAGTGGTGAAACCACGAGTACCGCACCCGTCACGGGGAGCTGATCCAGGTTCTGCAGTTGGGTGACCCCGTACTTGTCCGCGCCGAGCAAATGGTGGTGGACGGGGAACATCGGTTCCATCGCCGCTGCTTGGCCGGCGTCGACTCCCACGGTCTCGACGGCGAATCCGGAGATCGCCGAAGCGGCCAGCCATTCCGCGCCTGCTACCGATACACCTGGAGTGTGTGGGCCGTCGTCGTCGGAGTTGAGAAACTCTTCTGCGCTCTGGTTTCGAGCACTCCATCCGGTGCGGAAGACCAGCCAGGCGTTGTCCGGAAGCGGACCGTTCTTCGCCACGAACTCCTCCAGATGGGCGGGCTCGAGCAGGAAGTCCGGGTTCGATGCGACCTCGGCGGTGAAGTCGAGCACGACTGCGGGACCGACGAGGCGCGACGGGGGGATCGTGTCGACGGTGTGACCGCTGCGGCCGGTTGCCCAGTGGGCGGGCGCATCGACGTGCGTTCCGGTGTGTTCGCCGGTGTGAATGTTGTTCCATCCCCAGCCTGGGCCTGCATCGTCGAAGTCGCTGACGGGCTCGAGTGACAGGGAGATCGTGTTTGCGAACGGTGCAGGCAGCGCCAGCACCGGTGTGGTCGACGACAGGGGTGCAGTGAGGTCGACGACGCGTATCGCGCCGTTCGCCAGCTCGGTCAGCAGGTTCGTGAGCGTCGAGGTTGTCGCTGGAGTTGTCATCTGTCGAGCCTTTCGTTGGTTCTGTACATGATCCTTTTTCGGCTGCGTCGAGATCTCGTACCTATGTGCCGCGCTGCCGTAGGCGTGGCAGAACCCCGCCGGTGACCGAACATCACGACCATATAGCGCCTTGGTGACTTCCGTCATCTGTTCGATGTTAATTTCTCGATTGCATCGCGAATTCGACCGATACCGCGTGTGCGACGAGATGGCGCGAGCAGTTGCTGAGCAACAAGGTGCCCCGAACCACCGCCGAGCCCTGGTCCGGGGTGCGTGAAAGCGCCGATGTGGAACAGTCCGTCTATGCCGGTGCGGTGGCCCGTCCCGGTACCGGGACGCCAGACCAGCGATTGGTCGATTTCGGCCGCACCGCCGTAGGGATCGCCTGCGACGGCGTTGGCGTTCGCCGCCGCCAGTGCGGGCGGCGGAATGGAATGCGAGTCCAACACGGTCGCACGTAGACCAGGTGCGAAGCGCTCGATCGAGTCCAGGACCCGATCGACGTATGCCGCCGTCGTGCCGGTACTCCACGTACCGTCCGTCGAAATCGTGCCCGCGGCATCACCTTTCGGCGTGAACGGTAGTTCCTGAAGTTGCACCCACAGGGTGGCCTTGCCCGCGGGAGCCCGGCTCGGATCAAGTACGCATTGTTGGCCGACCACGATCGTGGGAGCTGCGGGAAGCAGACCTGATTCGGCTTGTGCGCAGGCGATTCCGGTGCTGGACGCCCCGTTTCCGATGTGTACCAGCGGCACCTCGTCCAGTCGCGAATCCGACCACCGGACGGGACGGTCCAGCGCGAAATGCAGTTGCATCGCAGCGCGGCCCGGACGATGCCGATCGGCTGCACGGCGGCCTGCGGCAGGAACGACCGAAGGATCGAGCAGGTTGTCGTAGAGTCTGGGAGTTCCTGTCGACGACAGGACGGCCCGTGCGGCCGAGAGTCTCTCGTCCGCCAGATGCACTGCTACGGCGCGGCCCGAGCGAATCTCGATGTGCCGGACGGACTGGTCGAGAATTACCGTTACCCCGCGCTCGCTGAGCACGCGTGCGAACGCGGTCACGAAATTGTCCGCACCACCGGTAACCACCGGAAGTCCGGCCGCATGCATAGTAGAAGCCATGATCGGCAGCATCAACCCACCGGTCGCGTGGTCGGGCGACAGGCCTGCATGCAGTAGCCAGGGAGTCCAGAGGTGATCGGCCTCGAAACCACTGAAGCGCTCACGGATCAGCGCCCGCCCGCTCTGTGCCGTAGCTCGCAGCATATCGATGCTGCCGTCCTTGCCGAGTGCGCGCGCCATCGATGCACCAAGTCGAGCGAGATCCAAAGGCCGCAATTCTGAGCTCAGTGCGCCGAACGCATGTGGGGCCCAACGTTCGAGATCTGCCAACATCACCGAGTACGCCACTCGATCCTGCTCGTGCTCGAAGCTTCGGGCGGTCTCCTCCGGGTTGCGATGTGCCACTGCGACGCCGCGGTCGGACACGGCAGCTGTGATAGCTCCGTCGGTGTTGGAATACGCGAGGCCATGACGGTGCAGGTCATTTCCGAGCGTTGCGTACGCGCCGCCGGTAACGAACAAGGGGTGCCAGGAACTGAAGGTGTCGTGCACGAAGCCAGGGCGGGTCAACGGCTCCGACGTGATGAACCCGCCCAGCTTCTCGCGTTCGTCTACCAGGGCGACCGACCATCCCGCGCCGGCAAGTTCTGCGGCAGCGACCATCCCGTTGATTCCCGCACCGACCACGATGGCGTCGAACATGCGGCTGCTCACCCGCTGATCCGGTTCTCGAGTTCTTTCATGATGCCACGGTAGTCACTTGGTTCACCGGTAACAGCCTTTGCTCCGCCCTCGTCCGTCTTGAGATGTAGCTCCCGGTGTCCGCAAGCGTTTATTCGATACCGTTCCGCGTGACGTTGGTGCGAAGGTCTCCGCCGAAAGGGCCGAAAAGTGAAGCAAGAAGGCCTCAGGCTCAGACCATTTCGGCCGCGACATCGTCCCATGAGGTCTGCTGTGTGATCAATCGGCGATATTTGAGTAGATCTTTCGCCGCGTTCACGCCCAAGGCTGCCACCAGTCGGTTCTGCCGACCATAAAGCGCAATCAGCGGTGTTTCTTCCAGCGAGCCGGAAACAATCCGTACTGCGTCGGCTCCGGCAACATCTCCGTAGAGCTGAAACCGAAGGTTGTACTGATCGGACCACACGTACGGGACGGGCGCGAAAGTGCGATCCTCCCCAGTTGCGATCGCCCGACCCACCGCGGCACCTTGCTCACTGGCATTTGTCCAGTGTTCGATGCGCATGGTTCGGTCGAACATGGGATTGGGCCAGCATGCAACGTCACCTGCGGCGTATATGCCCGGACCTGCTCGAAGTCTGTCGTCGCACATAACGCCGTTGTCGAGACGAAGTCCGCTGCCGGCCAGCCAGCCCACGTTTGGCGTGACGCCTACGCCCATGACAACAAGGTCTGCTACTACTGACGACCCATCGGAAAGAGTGAGTCCGTTGGCCCGACCCAGACGGCTGGTAATACCGTCTACTCGCACGTCGGTGCGCACGTCGACGCCATTACTACGGTGCAACTGAGCAGACCACTGCCCGATCTGGGTCCCCAACACGGCGGACATCGGTGCCGGCCCGGCTTCCACCAGTGTCACTCGATGGCCAAGAGCCGTTGCAGTAGAGGCTATTTCGGCACCGATGAAGCCACCGCCGACGATAGCAATGTGGTCTGATTTTGCCAGGTCCTCCGCCAATCCGATGCTGTCGTCCAATGTGCGCAGCACATGGACACCCTCTAATCCTGCACTTCCGGTCAGGCGTCGCGGAGTTGCTCCGGTCGCAATGACGAGTGAATCGAACTGGACAGCGGTACCGTCGTCCAGATCCACCGTGCTTTCCGCCACGTTCAAGGCGGTTGCACGCGATCCGAGCCTCGAGTCGATGCCGTCGAGGTGCTCTTCAGTGCACAGCATCGCGTCTTCGGCTGAGACGAGGCCTGCGAGAACGTCTTTGGACAGAGTGGTCCGGTCGTAAGGCAGCCACCGTTCGTCGCCGATCAAGATTACATGTTCATCCTCGTTGGACTGGCGAAGACTTTGAGCGGCGGCGAGGCCTGCCCGGGAAGCACCGACAATGACAGTGCCATGGTGCCGAGTCATGCATCGACCAGGTCGATGACGTCAGTGGGGCAATCGATGATGGCCTCGCGGATGGTGTCGATTTCGGACTCGTCAGGTTGTTCTTTGATGAGAACGACCCGGGCATCGTTGTCGTCGAGATCGAAAAATTCTGGCGCGACCAACACACAGTTGCCGCAACTAGTGCATTTTTCTCGCGCGATGGTGATGTACATCAGTTGGCATCCCATTCCACTTGTAGTTTCTTCGGGCCTCGAAATGAGATGTTGGGAGGAAAACTCCATTGCTGTTCATCGGACAATCGAAGTCCGGGCAAGCGAGAGACGAGCATTTCGATGACGACGCGAGCTTCGACACGTGCGAGGTGCTGTCCCATGCAGAAGTGCGCACCCTTGCCGAAGGACAGGTGTGTTCGAGAATTCTTTCGACCGATATCGAAAGTCTCCGGATCCGTGAACTGCTCGGGGTCGCGATTCGCGGACGCAAGGCTGAGCATGAGCTTTGCTCCCTCGGGAACCTCGACACCTCCGATGGTTGTGGGCTTGGTGGTGATACGTCGCCACGCCACTACCGATGAATCGAACCGTAGAGTCTCCTCGACCGCTCGGTCGATCACACTGGGATCGGCTTGGATCGCAAGGAGTAGCTCCGGTCGCGAGAGCAGCTGGCGCAGAGTGTTGCCGATCAAATTGGTGGTGGTTTCGTGTCCGGCGAAGCTCAGCGCGAAGATCACGCTGGTGATCTCGCGATCATCGAGGGCATCTTCATCGGTCTCGCGTTGGCGGATCAGCTCGGAGGTGAGGTCATCGGCCGGGTCGGACAGTCGTGTAACGACGAATCGTTCGCAGTAGTCCCAGAACAACGACATGTTCGTCGCTGCCCGCTGCTGGTATTCGGGAGACGGACGCCCCCAATTGACTTCGAGCTTGTTGTCGCACCACGATTTGAGTTGGTCGGCGTCTTCGGCAGGGAAACCGATGAGGCCGAATACTGTCAAGGCAGGGAGCGGGAAAGTCAGCGCTTCGACCAGATCCGCACTGCCGTTCGAGGCGAACTTGTCGATCAGCTCTTCAGCCCGTTGTTCGATAAGTGGGCGTAATTGCTCAACCCGACGAGGAAGGAACGGGCGTGCGAGACGGAGACGGACTCTGGTGTGCCCTGGAGCGCCGAAATTGGTCAGCACCGGTGTGTTGCGTACACCCTTGATGAGAATCTGGCGTGCCTCCTCACTCAACGGTGCAAGTGGTTCCTGGGCAATGCGTTCCGAGAAAGTCTCGCGGTCGGCGAACACTCCAGCGATATCGGCGTAGCGCGTGACGAGCCAGTAGCCGAGGGATGGCACGTAGTGCACAGGACTTTCGGCGCGAAGGGATTCGAGAGGTTGGTACGGATCGGATAGGTAGCTTGCACCGAGTGGATCGAAGTCGTGGGCAACAGGACACACCTGGGGCTGCGAGGCATCAACAGTCATCTGAACCTCCGTGAGTGAATACGATGGCAAGAGGACCACCGGCAGTGTCTTGATTGTCACACTCTCCGCCTTGCCTAAGAAATGCTAATTCGAGTGTTCGATATGCCCGTTGCGGTATAGCTGGCACTACAGTCCCAGGTCAAGAGGCGCTCGATCGACGGATCATCGTCGATGGTGAGTCTCCATCGGCGCGCTGATCGGTGTGTGACTTTGAGGGATTCGACGCCGCCTCTGCCCCCGAACGTCTCGTCTTCGGTGCATGGGGTCACCAGTACCCTGAAGATCCCACAGACATCGTCGACTGGTTCCGGTTCTGGTTACTCGACCAAAGCTGCGACCGGACGCGCGCGGATCCAACGTCGATTTCTGGCGAATCGGCACAGATGACTGGTACGACTCTCTCAGGTCGCGAGATCCCACAGGCTGCGACGGGCATTCTGATCGGAAAGGCATTAACGCTCGACGACCGGACGGCGTGAGCGAGAGTGCTTCGCTGACTGCTGAGGCTGCGGACCTGATTCCGCCTGTGCTGTGCGAGCCGTGATAGTAAGTACAGTCAGGCAAGTACGGTTTTCTTTTCTGACGGCGCTCATCGCCACTCGAGGTCCCCGCGCATGGTGGACAGTGGTTCGGACGGCAGCAGTCATCGCCTGAACCAATGTCCGTCGCCGACGTTGTTCACCACAGGGTGTGGGCCGCGCTGCTGCTCGCTCTTGCGCTGGGGGCAATGCAGTACACGCCACGCCGGCAGGCCGACCGGTTCGCAGGGCTCATCCAGTCAAACCCGTGACGCCCGAGAGCAACGGGCTCGACAGTGATGCGTGGGGAAGCGTGGTCGTCTTGATCCAGGAGAACCCGAACCATGAACGGAGTTGCCCATCCGGTGCAGCCGACCTCGGCGCGGGAGCTTGCGTTTACAGAACAGCTCTATGCAGATGAGCACATCCTACTGACAACATCACTGGGATTTATATGCCCATAGCGAAATGGTACTTCAAGCAGGCGTGTGACCGAACTTATAGTTGTGGAGCCGGTCCGCTTCAATAATCCGGGCCGAATCATTCCTCCGCACTGAGAGTTAACAATGGCACCAGAATATATTACCTTGGGCATTTTGGCTGTGGTGGTCTTGCTTCTGATCACTGAATGGACACCCATGGCTGTGACGGGGATTCTGATCCCTGTTGCATTGGTCGCATTCGGAATCATCGATGCGGACGAAGCCTTTCTGATGTTTGGCAATCCTCTGATTCTGTTGGTCACTTGCGCATTCATCTTCGGCGCTGCCTTCTTCAGGGCCGGGCTAGCCGACGTGATCGGTGGATGGGTCACGGGAATGGCGGTGCGGTACGGTGGCGGCGGGGAGCGATTTGTCATCGGTCTGATAATGACCATCACCGCCTTGATGTCAACAATCCTTCCGAATCTTGGCGTTGTCGCCGCAATGCTGCCGGTATTCATGGCGGTCGCCAAGTCCACAGGGATTGCACCAGGTCGTATTCTGATGCCGGCCGCTTTCGCGTCGAGTCTGGGCGGGACCATAACGCTGATCGGGTCGCCCAACAACTTGGTTGGTAGGGGTGCTCTCGAAACAGCAGGTTCGGCAACCTTCGGATTCTTCGATTTTGCTTGGATCGGTCTTCCTTTCACGGTCATCGGGATTCTGTATATGCTTTCTGCAGGTAGGAAGTGGCTACCCAGCTCGGAGAATGTCGTCGGCAGTTCGGACGACGACGGCGTGAGCGGCACTGTGAGATCGTCCAACCCCGGGGGCGGTCGTGGGAACGGTGCGGACCGAATATCGGCACAGGTTCTCGAGGTGGCGGAAAGTGAACCCGCCGCCCGTCTGCCTCGGCGCAAGCAAATCATAACCGTTGTACTGTTTTTCGTCTTCGTGCTGGGAATCGCTCTGGAGGAGCAGACCGGGGTGGCCGCGTATCTCGTGGGGTTCGTTTGCGTTGCATTGCTGGTGCTCTGTGGGGTCATGAACGAGAAGGAGATATACCGGAATATCGATTGGTCGACCATCTTTTTCATTGTCGGAATTCTTACCCTTGCGGGCGCGATCGTGTCATCGGGTGCAAGTCAGCTCGTGGCAGACAGTTTTATCTCGGTGTTGGGCGAAGCTGCGAATCCGTACGTGCTCACCGGCGGCATGTTCCTTGTAGCAGCCGTGCTCACCCAGTTCATGTCGAATACTGCCACTGCTGGAATTCTGGCACCGGTAGCTGTATCGATGGGTGTGGGTATGGGCGCTGATCCTAGAGCGCTCGTTATGGCGGTGGTAATTGGGTGCGCCAGTGCGTTCATGACGTCCATGGGTACTCCAGCCAACATGATGGTCACCCTGCCCGGGAACGTCAGATTTTTGGACTGGGTTCGCTGCGGATGGCCCCTCGTAGTGATAGGACTCGTACTTTCGGTCTCGGTCCTGCCTGTCGTCTGGCCCTTCTACAACTAAGGAAAAAAATGCCAGTAGGTGTGTTCGACAATTTTCTCCACAAAAACATCTTTGCTACGCCCCGCATGCGAGAACTTTTCGCAGACTCGAACACGGTTCAACAATGGTTGAATGTAGAAGCCGCCCTCGCACGCGTTCAAGGGCGAATGGGTATCATTCCCGAAGTCGCTGCATCGGAAATCGAGCGTAAGGCCCGGTACGATCTGCTGGACGTGGAAGCGTTCGTCAAAGATTTGAGGTATACCGGCCACCCGTTCGTCCCACTTGTCAACGCGCTGGCTCGGATATGCGACGGTGATGCCGGCGAGTACGTTCATTGGGGGGCCACGACCCAGGACATCATGGACACGGCCCTCGTGCTGCAGTTGCGTGACGCCTCTTCGATAATCAGGGAAGGCGTCGCAGGGTTGGTCTCGCGGCTGAAAGATCTTTCGGTCGAGCACCGGGACAGCTTGATGGTCGGGCGGACGAACGGGCAGCATGCGCTCCCCATGACGTTGGGGTTCAAGTTGGCCCGCTGGGCGGTGGAGCTGGAGCGCTCTCTGCAACGAATCGACCAGACCCTCCCGCGCCTGCTGGTGGGGCAGTTTTCGGGGGCCGTGGGAACTTTGGCGTCATTCGGCGAGTTCGGTTCCCAGGTTCAAGCCGAATTGATGGCCGCTCTCGACCTGAACGCACCGGACATAACGTGGCATTCCTCGCGTGATTCGTTACAGGAGATCGTCTCGGTACTGGGCATTCTCGCAGCATCGGTCGGCCAGATGGCCGACGAGCTGTACGCCATGCAGAAGCCGGAACTCGACGAGGTGTCCGAGCAGATGTCACAGGGGAGCGTCGGCAGCAGCACGATGCCGCAGAAGCGGAATCCGTTTCACACCATGGAGATATCCGCGCTGTGCCGGTTGGTCTCATCGACTGCGGCTCAATTGATGACAATGCCCGGACACGACGGTGAGCGCGATGCCAGGGCGCTCCTGGTCGAATACGACCTCGTTCCACGATCCTTCATCATGCTCGACGCGGCTCTTGTGCGGATGAACGACCTGCTGGCGTCGCTGCAGTTCAATACCCAGGCTCTCCGTTCTCGCGTCGACGGCTCCGCAGGTTTGATAGGCGCGGAACGCATCATGATGCACCTCGCCACGGTCATGGGAAGGCTACGAGCTCACAGCCTCGTCCACAGACTGGCTGCGGAGGCCCGAGATTCAGGCCAAGATTTCAAGGAGCTTCTACTGTCGGCACCGGAACTATCCGATCGTCTTTCTCGACGCGACGTCGAGTCGCTGTTGGACCCGTCGACGTATACGGGTCAGTCGGGCGCGATAGTCGACCGTATCGAAGCACATCGGGGGGTGGGCAACGATGACCCCGCCGGCGCGCAAGATCGTCGGATGTTCTCTGACACGGAGAGTAGAATCTGAGAATGGAGCTCAGGCAACTTGTTTTCTTTGCAACCGTTTCCAGAACGCGCAATTTTACTCAGGCTGCCCAGGAGCTTTTCGTCTCGCAACCCGGCATCTCCCTGGCAATCCGCAAACTCGAGATGGAGTTGGGGGTCGACTTGCTGGACCGAAGCGGGGGAAAGGTGCGATTGACCGATGCGGGCGAGATCTTCCAAGAACGGACCCGTAATATTCTGGCCTCCATAGATGACGCAGTGTTGCAAATGCGCGCTGCAGGCGATGAAAAAAGAGAACCGATACATCTCGGATTGCCACCGATGCTCGGTGCACACGTGCTCATCCCACTCCTGGAAAAATTTGTGGCCAAAGATTCATTTGTCGAGCTGACTATTCATGAACTCGGTTCCAACCAGATAATTTCGGATATGAGAGAGAGAAAGCTCGATCTTGGATTGGTAGTTTCAGATCGAAGCAGCGCCGAAGCACATGGTCTTCTCTGCTCGGATATGCAAGAAATAGGCATCGTGGTGGCAATGTCTGCCGACCACCCTTTGGCTGAACTGTCTTCGGTTTCCATTCACGACATCGAAAACGAGCCTCTCATCCTCATGCAGAAGGGTGCTCGGATCAGAGATATCACCCTTGAAATGTACGCAGCAGCCAACGTAGTCCCCAATTTGGTGCATACGTTTACACAAATCGAGAGCGTCCGACGTCTGGTGAAGTCAGGTATAGGAATCACCCTCATTCCCAGCACAATGCAATACATCTTGAACGACCTCGTATGCCGGCCACTCGAACCTGCGACAAGGCTTCAATGTTCCCTGGTCCGTAGGAAAAACCGTTCCACGACCAGAGGCCTGGATGCTGTTACCCAATTTCTTGACCACCTATTGATGGACAGTTCTTTTCCAGATGTGTTGAGGTAGTGTGCGAACTGGAAAGAATCACTCAGGGTCACACTGTCAGCCTGCCATTGTTGCCACCTCCGCGGTCGACCTGGAAAATTCGTGGGTAGTTGTAGCAGCCGACGTGGTGCTATTGGTTATATAGTTTATTGCCAAAACTTCGTTTTTCGGGAAGTTTCCACGCATGACAACAGGAAATTCGCATTTCTCCGCCGGGCGGCGTCCGCTCGCCGATGTCTTCAGCGGCCAACGCAGCGATCAGACGGGAGACACCTAGACAGTAGCCAATCGAAAACCGTTACCTTGCAACGTGTCGCCGCATCCCAGATCTTATGAATGCCAATCGCTGAGACAGGTTCGACTGTAATGACGCCAACTCGACTGGCCGCCTATGACAGGTAGCATCCCGCACAATGTCATTGAAGAGCGATGGCCGTTTCTTCGATCACGGCCGCGAGCGTGGCCGAAAACCCTGATCTCGCAACGTCATCGATGTCGTCAGAGACAGGCAGGTCTGTGCTGGGAGTCATCACGACGGAAGCCGGACTGCCGGAACCGAATGTCATGAACTCAGCCGCAGACACCCATGAGGTTGGCAGCAAGACTAGGCCCATTGAATGTGTCTAGGACAAGACGGTCAATCTGTGACGCTCAGCAAACAGGGACGCTTCGGTATTCGCCATTTCGGGACCTTGGTCCTGGACAATTCGGCAGACCAGCGCGACCGGAGCAAATCCGGCTTCGACAACTGCGCTGACCGCCTGCTCGTACACGGTGCGCGATTGTTCCGCGACGTCATGGCGGCAGCGAACGGGCAAAACATGGCCGGGCCGACGAAGATCGTTGGGGGTGGTGCGCGGATCGGCGAGGCTTCGGAGTGTATGTGCTCGATCGATTGCCGAGATTCCGGTGCCTACTCCGACCGCGTCGACTGCAACGGTGAAACAGAGACCACTGCGCTCACTGTCGAATATGGGTTGATCAGGAATGCGCAGTCGATCGAGATCCTCTGAGTACATAGCTGCATGTATCAGTCCGGACGAGTAACGCACCGCCATCGCCACGTCTTTAGCGGTGACTGCCTCGGCGGCAGCGAACAGCACTGCGCCCTCGGTGTCCAACAAGACTGTGAGGCTCGAGTTTTCTTCCGCTCGATTCATGTTGCCGCGTTTCCAAGTAGTAGCGCTCATGTCGAAGGTCCTGTCCGGTATCGAGGTGCCTGGTTGCATCGACGATTCGGGTGTGGCGAAATCCCCGCTCGGGGTTGCGACTGATCACGAACATTGGGGAGTGCGATTTCCGACCCGGAACCGCTTGGACTCCACCGAGCGAGTGCCGGAGGTCTCGAAAAGCGTGGACTAGGACTGATCAGGGCGGCGGACGGATGCACGATTTCGCGCGTCGAGTCCGTTGGTGCATATCGGCGTGCACCGGTCATCGATCTTGTCCCGATCACTTGGTGCCTCCCAACCTGACAAGCCTCGTTCGACGAGAGTCGGACCCGCGGGTCGGGTGATGAGTTGAGTTTATAGCGGCTTTAGAACGAGCGTCAATCAAAAAGCGAATAAAGTTTGAGACGAATGGCTAGGCCGGCCAGGCCGAATGGCATTGGCCTGGCCGGCATTGTCCAGGGGGTTGGGAAGCCGGTTGAGCTGCAGTCGGGCTTGGCGCTGTGATTGCACGGCAACGATCGTGGGTGACGCGGCTCTGAAGGTGGACGTCGTGGTCGGTTTACCGCGGTCAACCCTTCGATGCGGCCCATCTCGGGTTCTTGGTGCGGCGGAATGCACTGCGGAACAGAAGGCCCGTTGGGGCTGATGTTTATCGATTCTGTGGTTCTTCACCGATGCGGATCGGTGCCGCTCAAGCCTCACATGATAAGTATCGCGTCGATATGACGCCCGCTATTGCGCCAGAATGGCGCGCGATGGCGTGTCGGCGGCTGAGTCTCGACCGCAGCTCAGAAGGAGACGGCGAAAAACGGCCGAAGACGAGGCGTTACTCGGTCAGCGATCCCCGACCGTGGACCACATTGAAGGCATGCTTCTGCGCGAGTGGGTTGAGCAACTCGTTGAGTTGATCGAACAAATCTCCTGCCGCCTCGCCGTTCCAAGCGGGAGGGAGTAGCGACAGTGGAATGCCTGGATCGCGGTACGGCAATCGGCGCCACTGAGTGAGCATGGGTACGTAGATCTGGAACGCCTCGGATGGCGTAATGCTCGAAGACTTCGCCTGATGCAACATCGGCCGGTAGACCTCGAGGAATTCTGCGTACAGGGATGTCAGTTCGTCGAGATCCCACCACGTGCGAATCTTCGCGTGCAAGTCACCGAAGGCGATGTAGTTTCCGCTGAACATGTCTACGTACTCAGACAAGCCCCGCAAATCCAAGGTGTGTCGCGCTTCGCGTGCCATCGTGCCGGGAGCGATCCACACGCCAGGGGCTGCGGTCCCGAAACCCAGGCGTGTGAGATTCGAGCGCAGTGCGTGCCGCTTGTCTCGCTCGGACTCGGGAACGGAAAAAGCCACCACAACCCAACCGTCTTCTTCGGTCGCCCGCTTCCGGTGAAAGATTCGAACGTCGCCCTCGGCCAGAACTTCGAGCGTTGCGTCCGAAAGGGAGTATCCGGCGGCACCGCCGTCCCGTTCGGAACGTAAGACCCCGCGCCGCTTCAGCCGAGAGATCGAGGAACGCACGGCCTGGCCGTCCATACCGAGGTCTCCCATGAGCGACACCACAGAGGCAACGGAGAGCCAGTTGCCTTCGGAGCGCGCACACAGGCCGAAAATGGTGAGAATCAACTGCGCGAGACGCGTGTCGCGGCCAGCGCCAACGCCCACGTGAACGTCCGCATCTTGCTTCATAGGATCACCATACGATAAGGATTCGACCGCTCCGCCCTCTCCGAGCTCGGGGCTGGCATGACGAGGTGTGCGCAACGCGTGCTCAACGCAACCTCCTCAGAATGTATCGACGAGTACACCGACGTTGAATATTCGCTATTTCGTGGGCTGAAGCGGAACCGATCCTCCTGCGGCAGGTCCAGGCGCTCGGCGTGTTGGACACTGCTCTGCGCGGAGCGCTTTGTGACCGCCGGCCCGGTGCCCTCGGTGTGGTGTCACCATTCGGCCGCTTCGAGTTGTCGACTGTCACAATCGTTGAAAGCTATTCTGGCCGAATTGGATACAGATGCGCCCTTGACGCCGCCTCACGGCACCCCGGTGTCGAAACAGCCCTAGACGATAGGCCACCCGGGCTTCTGTGCCCGACCGAGTCGACCAAGCGAAGATGCTGCAGCAGCGTCTACGTCGGCTACCAATGCGGGCAGATCCACAGTCAGCAGTTTGCCTTCGTCCATCACCACGCGTCCATCGATGAGCACGGTCTCGACGTCGGAACCACTCGATGCGTAGATGATGTCGTTGACCGGGTCTGCGAAACGGTTCGGTGCGAAAGTCAAACCGCTCGCATCGAACATCACCAAGTCTGCAGCTTTCCCTACCTCGATCGAGCCTATGGTGTCGTCCCATCGCGCCGCCTTTGCGCCGTTGATGGTTGCCATTTCGAACACCTTTGTCGCAGGCATGACGGAAGGATCGGTGCGTACGTCCTTGTGTGTGGCCGCCGCGAGGTACATGACGCGTACGAGGTCGAGAAACCGGCTGATCGCAGCTCCGTCCGTGCCCAGGGTCGTCAGGCCGCCGGCAGCGACGAACTCCGGGATGACGCCCCGGGAAATGTTGCCGTGAGCTCCGAGCATCGACGATGAGGGGCAGTGTGCGACAGAGGATGCCGACGCTGCAAGCCTCTGCACGTCGGCCTCCGGAATCCACCCCAGGTGTCCGAGCACGATACCGTGATCGAGGACCCCGCTTCGGTCGTAACGTACGAGATCCGGAGCGTGCTCGGGATTTTCCCCCTGCGGCCTACGCCCCAGGTAGTGTCCGACGATTCCCGTGTTGTTCGCCCGCGCTCGCTCCACGACACCAGCGAGCAACTCGTCGGTCACCGACATCGGAAGGTCCAAGTCGTAGAAGACTTTGAGTCTGCCGTCCGCGGTGCCGTCGAATCGGGCGAACAGATCATCGGCGTGAGCCAACGACTCGTCGGCGGATAGGACTGTCCGATCGAACGGGCCCGGGAGATCGCTCATCTGTGGTGACAGGACCCCGCGGATACCTATGGCTTCGGCTGCTGCTGCGGTCTGGTCGGTCTGCGGGCCCCCGGCATCGATGAATGTCGTCGTACCGTGTCGGATCATTTCGGCGAAAGTCGCCATCGAGGCGACATACGCCTCTTCGGGTCGAATGTCGTCCTCGTGTGGCATCAGTGTGCGGGTGAGCCGCTCGATTGCTGGCTGCTCATCGATAGTCCCGCGAATCAAGTACGCGCCAGCTGGGTGGGAGTGGCTGTCGACCAAGCCTGGAGTGAGAATGCCGTTCGGTCGTTCGATCAGCCGATCCGGTTTGTAGTGGGCAAGCACGTCGGCGCGTTTGCCCACTGCGACGATCTTCGTTCCTGCGACTGCGACTGCACCTCCCAGGATGATCCGCCGACTCGGGTCCACCGTTATCACCGCACCGGCTACCAGCACAAGGTCCACGGTTTCCGGCTGCCCTTGGGCTGAGCGCGTCTGAGTGTTGTTCATCGTGTGTTCCTCAATTTTGCAAATTTTGGATTGCGGGAAAGGCATTGCAGGTGTTCGCTACTCCGAGCGCATTTCGGTCGAGATCTGCCACGTAGGCAAAAGGGGATCAGTCTTGTCGCAGTGGGCCAGCTTGGTTGCGGCCGTTGGTGTTCCCCTCGGTAGCAGTGTCCGACTGCATTGACGCGGCCACTCGAAGCGTGCTCACCCGGTCGGATTGTCATCGAATTTCACGAAACAGTAGCCCGGAAAGTATCGCGGATATCGGTCGTCCGTCAAGCAAACGTTACCCGGTTGATCGTCCGATCGCAGAGACTCGACGCGGCGACGAGTGCAGCACAGTTCATCACTCGGCTTGCGATCGCCAGGATCCGGGTCGTCATCGAACGACTGCGCGAGGTAGGACCCGCGCCCACGGGTATCGCCCTTGTTCTGGTGAGGGAGGGCATCTGACGTGTGAAGCAGCCCAACCGGCCGGCACCGATCGCGATGCCGATCTGTTGACGAAAACCCGAACCACCACTACTCTCGCGATTGTGTGACGAGCGCTACGAGGTCGACATACTAAAGAATTGGACAGTGCATCTCCGGCACAGTAAGGATTGCGCCCTGTGCGCTTCCTGGCAGACCCTCGACAAGGCTGCTATGACCAGAGCGCTCACCTGTCCATCACTCAACTAGAGAGGACAGCGCCAAGTGGCTAAAACAATCGAGACCGGGGTCTTCCTACCGGTTGGTAATCACGGCTGGATTCATTCCGCCAACTCGCCCGACATCGAGGACGGCAGCTTCGGCCGAGTGCTCGATATCACGCGGCGTGCAGAACTCCGAGGTTTCGATTTCGCTCTCAGTCCGGCGATCTGGCGCGGCCGAAAGGGTCCGACGAACCACTGGATGCACGCTCTGGAATCGATAACCACATCAGCTGCCCTACTCCAGGCCACCGAGCGGATCAAGGTCTTCGCGACCACGCACATGGTTGTGTACCCGCCCGCGACGATCGCAAAGATGGTGTCGACGCTCGACCAGATCGGCCCTGGCAGAGTGGGTCTCAACCTGGTGACGGGGGCGAGTTACCTCGATATGTCCCATGTCGGACTATGGAACGACGACCTCGACCACGACAAGCGATACGACCTCGGAGACGAATGGATCTCCTTGGTGAAGCAGTTCTGGACGGACGAGATCATCGATTTCAAGGGTGAATTCTTCGAAACCGACAATGGCCACATGGGCCCGAAACCCTCCAAGATGCCCGAGCTCGTCAACGCCGGATCATCCGACCGTGGATTCCGTTTCGCCGCTGAGAACTGCGATATTGCCTTCACTCTGGCCAACGATGAACCGAAGTACTTGAACACCGTTCGTCGGACCAAAGAGACTGCTCGGGAGCTCGGCAGAACGGATCTCAAAACTTACGGATCGGTCACCCTCGTGCCCGCGGAAACAGACGCGCTGGCCGAGGCTCGCGTCAAGCACTTCAACGACGGTGTGGACAGTGAAGCAGTCCTCGATGTCATTGCCGGGTATGCGCAGAACAAGGATGCCGCGAAGACGGGAGCCAACTCCAAATTCTTCACGGATGGCGCTCCGCCACAGGCGCTGATGGACGGGTACATGTCCGGGTCGTACGACACCCTTGCCGAGCGCTTGGCGACGATCGTGAATGACGGCGATCTCGACGGCATCATGCTGATCGTTCCCGACTACACGAAGGATCTCGACGCGGTGACGGATCACATTCTCCCGAAGCTTGCCGAGCACGGCGTGCTGACCCGCGTCACCCCCAACGAGTGACTGCAGCGTCGAATGGGTTGTGCTTGTTGAGTGATGGTCGGGTCGATATCGACCCAGATCGTGCCGAATCCAGTCCGACGCGAACGTGCTCGAGTGGAGACAGGCCCTGACAGCGCCTGTCGGCAATGCAGCACAATGTGGTTCGGAGCTCGCGGGTTGGGCCGGATTTCATGTCACGCCGCGGGGATGGCCACACCGAACTCGGCCATCCCCGCCGAAACGAAGGTGCCGCGGCGGGACGCTCGGCCTGATTTTTTCGGCCGCATTGCCAAGTCTCTTTATCGTCGACCCTGCGTTTCACCGCTCTGGCCGGACTCAATACCGTGCGCCGTCTTAGGTACCTGGCTGCGCATGCATCTCACGGAGATCGTGCCGTCAGCGACTCGGGTCTGTGGCAGCCGCATGAAGACAGACAAAAAGCGTGTGCACGATTAATCGTGACTCGCGATCCCACCTGACAGTTAGGAGTTCACCGTGCTCGAAGATCATGACGGTGACGTGCGCAAGCTGAAGGAAGCTTTTGGTGCCTTCGCGAGCGGTGTCACCACTATTTGCGCGCATCAGGACGGAGCCCCGATCGGCATTTCGGCCAGCTCGTTCGTCGCTGTATCAATCGATCCGCCCTTGGTATCGGTCTGCGTCCAGCGCACCTCGACGACGTGGCCTACGCTTGCAACGTCCCCGAGGCTGGGAGTTTCCGTCCTGGGTGTCGGCCAATCGGCAGCGTGTCGGCAGATCGCTGCACGCGACGGTGACCGCTTCGCGGGTATCGAACTCGATACGACCGATGAGGGTGCTGTGTTCCTGGTCGGTGCCGCAGCATGGTTGGACTGTTCGGTGCACGCGATCGTCCCCGCCGGCGATCATGAACTGGTTCTCTTGGCTGTCCACGCACTGTGGACAAACCGCGGTATTGCGCCGCTTGTCTTCCACGGCAGTGGTTTTCATGCGCTATCGGCAGTGGGGGAGTGATTCGAGTACGGCTTCAGACTGCTGAGTGTCGCAAGTAGAGTCGACCTTCATCACTGAGCCATACCCGCAGGGTTGCCTTTCGGGGTCGATTGGTCTGGCCGCCGGGACCGCCGACGGGCTTCCCTGCTGATCGGACCGACAGCGAAAACTTCTATCGTAAGGACAGATAATGAGTGTGACTGTGGTGGTCGGCAACCCCAAGCCGGGATCGCATACCCGTCGGGCAGCTGAAATGCTGGCTGAACAGCTGTCGGGCCGTAAGGCCGACGAAACCATCGAATTGTCCGAGCTGGGCCCGAAACTGCTTGGCTGGGGCGATCCCGACGTGTCCGAAACCAAGGATCGAACAGCCTCGTCACGGCTGGTCATTTTCGCCAGCCCCACCTTCAAGGCAACCTACAGCGGGTTGTTGAAACTGTTCCTCGAGCAATTTTCCGGTGGCACGGGCCTCGAACATGTAGTGGCGGTTCCGCTCATGCTGGGTGGAGGTCCGACGCATGCACTAGCGCCCGAGTTGACTCTGCGACCTGTACTGGCCGAGTTGGGTGCCACCTGTACGTCAGGACTGTATCTGCTGGACTCGTCCTTCGACGACGGCGTCGTGATCGGTGAATACGCAGATCGCTGGCGTCCGATGGTGCAGGCTCTGTTTCAGGGGAATTGACGCGCGGACGGGATCGCACGGGCGTTTGTTGATCGGCGCTCGGGCAACTCGGTCATCGCGTTCTCGGTGAACTCGATAATCATGGGCGTTGTTGTGTGACTGAGCTGCTCAGTGTTGTGCAACCGACATAACGTTCCTCAGGAGGTGGTGACCGAAAGAAGAATGCGTTTCAGTGGAACAGATCAGGGACACGCATTCCGCGGAGGATGTGCTCTTCCCACATCTGCACGACAGCTTCGGATTCACCGCTCTGTACGGCGGCATGCAGTGCGGTTTGCAGAACGACGTGGCGGTCGACAGCGATCGAGCTGACCAGATCATGGTTGAAATCCGCGGCTATCAGCGCCAGGCGTATTTGATCGGACAGTTCAGCGTATCGAGCACTGAGACGTGGCATATCGGCGAGATCGACGACTGTTGAATGAAATTCGCGGTCTGCTTCGGCGATCTCCGAGGGCGTCGCTTGGGCGTCGCGAAACCTGTCGATCGCTTTATCCAATGACTCTATGTTCGTGCGGTTTTTGATGATCGAGCGAACGGCGATAATCTCGTCAGCAACTCGAAGCGAAGCAAGTTCCGGAATGTCAGTGGCAGCCAACTCGGAAATCCGGTACGAGCGATTGGCAGCCTTTCTGACAAGACCTGCCTGCTCGAGCATCCTGAGCGCTTCACGGACCGGAGACCGGCTGATGCCCATCTGCGAAGCGAGCACTGAATCTCGCAACGGTGCTCCGGGTGCGAAGTCTCCTGCCACGATTCGCTTACGAATCTGTCGTTGGGCCTCGTCCACCAGCGACAGCACGTTGATGCTGTCGAAGTTTCGATCGTCGGCGGACATGACACAACTATAAACCTTCCAAAATTCGTGCCATCGAAGCAGATGCAGTGTGGACGTGACGTGACGACCGTCTGTGGTCCGCACCTCTGCGGACCACAGACGTGCGGCTAACGGATGGCGGCAAGCGGTGAGTTCACTGCGTACTTGGGGGGCTGACCCTGCAATACACTGCGCACATCGTGGAGCGCCTTCGTCTTCGTCTCCGTGAACGACTCTGTGCTGAAGTGCGCGGAGTGTGGAGTCAGAATTACTCGTTCGAGGGACCTGAGTCGATTGTTCGCGTCCAGGGGACCGGTGTCGCCGACGAATGCGTCCAGGCCCGCACCTGCGATCTGTCCCGACTCGATCGCAACCCCCAAGGCCGTCTCGTCTACGAGGCCCCCACGCGAGACGTTCACAAGGATGGATCCGCGGGGCATCAGCGCTATTTGTTCTTCGCCTATGATATTCGCGGTTACCGATGTGAGGGGTACGTGCAGAGACAGAATGTCCGATGTCGCTATGAGCTCATCGAACGTCACCAGGTCGATGCCCTGTTCGAGTGCTGACGCCTCAGTGAGTGCTGGATCGAATGCCTTGACCTGAAACCCGATAGCTCGGGCCATTGTTGCTACCCGCTGTCCTATTCTGCCGACGCCGAGCAAGCCGAACACTTGGTCGTCGGGCCGTCGGGTTCCAAAGGCCAGCGACAGGGGTGCCGATCCGCTCTCGTGCATTGCTTTGTCCAGTGCGGTTATTCGCCGCGAAAGGTTGAGCGCAAGTGCAATTGCGTGAACAGCAACCTCACGGTAGTTGGCGTCGGGAACATTGCTGACCCACACCCCAGCTGTGGTCGCGGCTGCGATGTCGACCACGTCGAGTCCGATCCCGAAACGGGTGACTACTTTGAGTCGAGGAAGTGCGCGTAAGACCTCCGAACTGATCGGTTCGGCAACTACGATCAGTGCGTCGGCATCGGCAGCACCCGCAATGAGTTCATTCTCCGTCGTCAAGTTGCGTGCCTCGAACTCTATCCCCGCCGTACCGAGGATGTCGGCGGCCTCGGCTTCCAGAGGAACGGCCAGGCTGGTCATGATGACTTTAGCCATGTTCACGCCACCGTCGTCGAGGTTGCAGACTTGACACGGTCCCACATGTCCCATTCGGCTGCGACGCCGGACGAGATCCACGGTAGGTCACCTCCGATCAGGAGAACTCGGCTGCCTCTCCTGGAGTAGAAGTCGACGTCGCGTTCGCTGAAGCAGAAGGCACCTGTTGCTACGCCGCGTTCGGTCGCGGATTCGATTACTTTCTCGATCGCCTTGGTGTGTTCCTGCCCAAACGGTGCGACCCCCATAGAAAGTGCAAGGTCGAAAGGCCCGATCACCACGGCGTCAAGTTCGGGCACACTGACAATCTCGTCGATCGCGTTGACCGCCGCCGCGTTTTCTATCTGCACGATGACCAAATTGCTCTCGTTGGCTCGGGCTGTGTAATCACTACTAGCGAGTGAGTACCCGTACTGGCTACCGCGACCCGGTCCAGCCCCTCGTTTTCCCGACGGTGCGAAACGAGCTCGCTGGACGACGTCTGCGACCTCGTCCGCAGTCTCGAGTCGGGGAACGACAACTCCAGACGCTCCGAGATCCAAAACGCGACCGATGTAGTGGCCGGCCTCCGGAACGCGCACGATAGTCGGTTTGTTATGCACGTCGGCTGCTCGAACAAGCGTCTCTATCTGCTCGATAGTCAGAGCTGAGTGCTCAGCATCCAGGCAGAGTAGGTCGAATGGGCTCATTGCGGCGATCTCGACAATCGAGGGGGCTGTCGATAAAATCGTTGTGCCGATCAGTGGGCGATCGGCAATGTGTTTACGCAATTCGTGTAGTGGCACGTGAATTCTCCTCGTTGTTTCGTTTTACTTGGTGCGAGCATTTGGGGAAATGGTAAGTAGGCCTCGGTAAGCAGGAGTCTCTGCCGCGTCTTCGGCCGAAATTATCGGCCGCGCAATCGTTGCTCCGATAATGGTCATCAGTTGTGCAACTACCAACATCCCTGCCACGAGCCAAGGCGAACCGTTCAATGCGAGAACTAATGCGGCAGCAACAAGTGGTGTTGGCCCGGCGATGAATCCGCCTTGCAACTCTCGTGACGACGTAAGACCGGACGCTCGGTACTCGGGCTTGAAAAGTGTCGGAAGTACAAGGGTCTGAGCCGTGGATCCGGTCGCCCAACCCACTCCCCATAGAATCACGCTCGCCAGCACGATCAAGGCGAGGTTTCCAGTGCCCAAGAGCATGAAGTAGGGGAACGCGAAAACAACGCCACCGATCGCACCTGTCAGTAGTATCGCCTTGGAACCGAACCGGTCGGAAAGTTTTCCCCACATCAAAATGAACACCATTCCGGTGGAGATCATGGCGAGGTTTGTCAGCAGGGCTTCGGTTGGTTCCAGGCCGATTTGCTTGGTGAGATAGCTTATCCCGAAAGTCGTTGCCACAAATCCGGTTACATTGAGGCCGGATGGTATGAGAAATCCTCCTGCAAAGTTTCTTGGACTCGCACGAAACGCGTGGCCCATCGCAAGGAATGGGTTACCACGAGCCTCTCGGATATGTCCAGCTCTACGCGACTCCTTGACCTTCTCGAACGCTGGTGTTTCGCCAATTCTGCCTCGTAGAACGATGCCTACGATTGTCAGTATCGCGCCTAGTAAGAAGGGTAATCTCCAGCCCCAATCGAGAAAGGCCTCAGTAGATAGGAAAGTACTCAAAAACGTGAACAGAATAAGCGCGAGTAGGTTTCCCGCCATCGACCCGAATATCAAGAAGGATGAATGGAATCCCTTCTTTTTCGGTAGCGTGGACTCGCTGACGTAAATCATGGCAGTAGCCAATTCGGCACCGGCCCCCGCGCCTTGCATCAGTCGAAATATGATGAGAAGTATCGGTGCCCAGTATCCTATTGCGGAGAACGGGGGCAGCAATCCTATGGCTGTGGTAGCGACCCCCATCAGCACAATAGAAATGACCATCACGGGTCGGCGACCCCATTTGTCAGCGGCAGCGCCGAAAATTATCCCTCCCAGTGGGCGGGCGATGAATCCCACTGCAAACGTGCCGAAGGCGGCTAGCTGAGCCAGTGACCCAATATCCGCGGGGAAGAACAGAGGGGCAATAACTAGGCCCGCAACGAAAGCGTACAGCCCATATTCGTACCACTCTATGAAGGTTCCTGCCGTCGCGGCAGCGACCGCGCGGCGAGTTCGTTGCTGAGGATCATCCGTGACGTGCTGCAGCGATAGTTCGCTCATGAAGCTTCCTTCAGTCGAGGTGTGCTTGAAAACACCATAATGAATACTGTCGACACTTTCAAGGCTTTCGCGGATCTACTTGCACGGGCTCGGTCATCGTTGCCAGTGCAGAACCCGCCGACGCAACCACGTGAGAATTTGTGTCCTCCCTTCGGGCTGCCCTCTGTCTCGAGGCAGTGGCAAGGGGTGGACCGACCCAACCTCAAATTGCGAACAACGCTGCTGCAGTTGATGCCTTCTCGGCGATCATCCGGATTGGTACATCGCTTCGGCTCATGACGGTCGGGGCAGCCGCCTCCAGCTCGAACCGATCAATGCGGTCATCGTGGTCGCGCGAGCGTGGGGCGATACAGGGTCGCCTGCTCGTCCGGACCTCGGTTGATCCGTGTTGTCTGAGGACGCTTCCGTGTCTGGGGCCACGTCGCCATCGACCCGATGACCGTTCCGCGGCGCGATGACGTCGTCGCAGCTGGGGAGTGCGGTGGCATCTGGCGGCAGATTGCCGTGGACACACCTACGACAACCGATCGGGGTCTTTGGCGTCGAGCGGTCGAACTTGCTGGTCCCGCATCTTAACCACTTGATAGCAATATAGGAGAGGCTAACCTCAGTGTAACTCGTGCAAGTGCCTGGTGTTGACTTTGAGACATGTACTGGCCGAGCTCGGTGCCACGTGTACCTCGGGGCTCTATCTGCTCGACTCCACCTTCGATGACGGTGTCGCGATCGCTGCATTCTGTGATCGTTGGCGAATTGTGGTTCAGGCTCTGCTTCGGCGAGAGTGACGCGTGTACACAATGTGATGGGTATGTCGATCAGCGTTCTAGGAATTCACTTATCGACTGTCGTGAAAAGACGGTGCTGGAATCTCGCGACCCGGGCATCGATTCGAGGCATCAGGCCAGCGGGATTCGAGGAGTGTGCGGCAAAAAGCCACGCCAATATTCTGCGTGTGAAATGCTATGACGGAAGCCGTCAAAGGAGAATTACAAGATGAGAGCTATATGCGCAACCGCAAGCCGAACACTGGAATTGCGAGATGTTCCGAAGCCTGAAGCGCCTATGCCCGGTCATATCACTGTGCAACTGGACTCGGCCGCAATCATGCCTGGCGATAAATTCTTTCTGACGCATCCCATGCCGGATGGATCGATGAGGGGTGGTCGATACGATGTTTTCGGCGCGAATGGTGCCGGTACCGTCGTTGCGATCGGCCAGGACGTTCCGGATTCTTACGCCGGGAAAAAGGTGGGCATCTACGTCGCCGCCGCACCGAGCGTCGATACGATCGGAATGTGGAGTGAGTATGTGCATGTTCCGTACCGAAGCTGCATGATATTGCCCGATCATGTTCGAGTCCGAAACTATACGGGGTCCTTTGCCAATGTGTTGACGGTCTACGCCTTCCTCTCGCAAGCGCTCGAGGAAGGTCATAAGGGAGTTATCGTTACGGCGGGCACGTCAGCAACCGGTCTTATCGCTGCCTCTCTCGCACGCAGGCGAAACATCCCGGCGATATTTCTGGTTCGGTCGCCGCAAGCCCGGGATGTGCTCGTGGGCTACGGTATCGAGCACGTCCTTTTGACCACCGAAGCCGGCTTCCAAGAACGGCTCGAATCGCTCGCTGCGCAACTCGAGGCGACTGCGGTTTTCGACGGCGTTGGGGGCGAGCTTCTCAGCCGCGTCTTGCCCAGCTTGCCGATGGGTTCGACGGTCTATATTTATGGTCTTATCGGGGGAGCCACACCGGCGGAGGTTCCCGCTGTGTTGATCATCAGCAATAAACTGACCCTGCGGCATTTCACCAGTCTCGAGACCTCGACGGTGACCGATCCCGAAAAACGAGCTGCCGCTGTGAAAGATATCGAGTCGATGATCGACGATCCAATGCTCGAGACGAGAATTGGCCGGGAATTTTCCTTCGATCAATTCGAGGAGGCCATGGCCTTTGTGGTGCGGCCGGGCGAAAGGGTGGTGTTGGTTTCCTGATGTGCATCAGTGGCTTCTCCGGTGGCCTCGATTCGGCTTGCTGGACGCCACTCGAAGCCTCGTCAGACCTCGACGGGGTCGGAATCCGCACGGCACAGGACGCTCCCGGACGGGCTTTTGTGTTGTACGGGTTCCATCAGAACGGGATCTGGTTGGTGCAAACTTGTTCTTCTGCAGGTGTTCTCGGTGGTCGCACACATTTGCCTGAATCGCATGTCATATGTCCGCGACACGAAAGATTCTATGAGAACGAAGAATATCTGGTCGGATAGCTCTGGGTATCGGGCACTGAGACGCGACATGGCAGCAGGATCGACGACCTTAGAATGGAATTCGCGATCTGTTTCCGCGATCTCCGAGGGTGTTGCCCCGGAGTCGCGGAAACTGTCGATCACTTTGTCCAACGATTCAATCGAAATCGAAGAATTATCTGGATTTTGTCGGGGAGAATCGTGCCGGCAAGCTCACCATTTGTGACGTTTCGGATCCCGTGAATTCGTATTGTGGGACTCGCGCCGGGTCGACGAGTTCGATGTCGGGCAGCCGTCGGAGCAGGACCTCAAGGGCTACACGCATTTCCATTCTGGCCAGCGGTGCGCCGGGGCAGACGTGTGGGCCGTGCCCGAACGCCAGATGCCGTTGACGGTCGTTGTGATCACGATCGATATCGAAGTCCATCGGATTAGGGAAGACCTCGGGGTCACGGTTCGCCGCGGTGTAACACAAGTAGACGTCGTCGCCCTGGCGAATCTGGTTGCCGTGCAACGCCAGATCCTTGGTTGCCCGACGGTAGAAACCGAAGATGGGGGGACGTAGACGAAGAGCCTCCTCCACGGCAAGCGCGATCAACGCCGGATCGTCGGTCAGGCGCCGGCGTACTTCGGGTCGAGACAACACCTGATGGAGCAATGTGGAAAGACCGGACATCGTGGTCTCGAAGCCGGGCGGGATCGGAGTGACCAGGGCGATCGACAGTTGCTGGCGATCGAGTGGCTGACCGTTGATCGTGAAGTGCGGAACCTTGTCGATGTAGGCATCTCCGCCGAGCCCCCGCCGCTCCTCTACGATCTCGAGCATCAGGTCCAGGAAATCCGACTGCAGCCGCATGAGTTCCAGGGGGTCACTCACTCCCTTCACGAGGGCCCCTGATCGCTTGCGGAATTCGTCGCGATGCTTGGTGTCGACGCCCATCGCAATGCAGATCGCCCGCAACGGGATTTCGGCGGCGAAGTCGCCGACGAGGTCGACTTCGCCACGCTCGGCGAAAGAGTCGATCAGAGCGTTGATTTCGTGAACGATCGGAGCTTCCAGGCGTGCCGGAGTCATGGCGTTGGTGAGTTCGGAGTATATCTTGCGCCACGGAACATGATCGGGAGGATCGACGTCCAGCGGGGTAAGTGCTCCCGGTGGTGCGGGCGGGCGGAAGCACCCCGGAACAATCGAATACGTCTGATAGTCCCGGGATGCCTTCTTCACGTCGTCGTATTTGAGCAGAACGTGGAACCCGTCCATCTGCTCGCTGTGACCGATCGGACACCGAGCAGCCGACTCCTTGATCATCGCGTCGGCATTCTGGGGTGAGACAGTCCAGGTGTTGAACTCCGAAAGCGGATCGGGCGTCGAAGTCGCCGCGTTGTCGTCAATCGTCATAGGTCAATTCCTCTCTGGGCGTGCGAACAAGGGCGTGATCATGCAATGTGACCTCTTGGCCGTATCGGTCGAGAGCGCGTAGAGGCAGCCGTACTGCGATCGATGCTCCGCATCACTCTCGAACTCGGCGCACCTCAACGCTTCTGCAAGTCCGACGAATTCTGGCTACGTTGTCGACCCAGTGTGAGGCTCGCCGTTGGTGGCCTCGAGGAGGTCTCGTTCTTGGAGCCATTGGCGGGTGAGTTCGACGACGTCGTTCATGAGGTCGTCTTGGCCCGTGTAGTAGTGCGTGGCACCTTGGATGACGCGCATGGTTTTGTCCGTGCTGGCGCAGGCGTCGTAGAGCCGTTTGGTGTGTGGCTGGGGTACGGCGTTGTCGGCGCTGTTCTCGATGGCCAGCAGCGGGACGTGGATCTCGCGTGCAGAGATGTCGGCGCGGGCATTGGTGTCTTCTGCTGACCATTGGGACAACCATCCGCGCAGGGTCGAGGATCGGGCCAGGCCGGCGGGGCTGATGTTGGATTGTTCGGGGGGACCCATGAACGATGTTCCGATTTCTCGGTCGTTGGGATCGATGGTGGCGTCGAGGAAGCGGGGGTCGGCCAATGTGCGGTGGGTGAGGATGACGCGGTCGGTCTCGATTCCTCCGCGGCGGGTCAGCTGGTCGAGCAGTTCTTTGACGTAGGTGGTGCGGCGTTGGATTCGTGCTGCTTGCTGGGATCGGAAGTAGTGCAGGTATTCCGGCGAATAGGGTGGTTTGTGGGGGTTGCGTGGGTCGTAGAGGTCGAGTTCGACGTCGCGGATGTCGGGGTTGGTCTCGTCGAGCACCGATGGGTCGATGAATTCACGCAGCATCTCGGCGCGTCCGAGGTGAGCCGATTGGAAGATGAAGGCGTCGCCCGGGATCAGGCCACCGAGGTCGATGGGGTCTCCCGCGGGAGTGTGTGTGATGGTGGGGTTTTCGGCTTGGGATTGGTAGAGCGCAGTAAGGGATCCGCCGCCGGACCACCCGACGAGCACGACCTTGGTGTATCCCCAGACCTCTTTGGCGTGGCGGACGAAGGCACCGTAGTCGAGGAGCACCTTTTCCATGATCAGGGCGGTGTCGTTGCGGGCGTAGCGGCTCTCTGCGCACAGGACGTGTATCCCCGTCGTCGCCATGACGTGGGGCAGCGGTATGCGTTTGATCGAGCCGGTGGGGTGCATGAACATCAGCAGGGTGTCCGACGGGCATCCCTTGGGCACCATTCGCACACCGTCGAGGATGACGCGGTCGGATGAGACGAAGCCGTATATCTCGCGGAGCGGGGTTTTTTCGTTGTGGGCGACGTTGACGAGCTCGGTGGTGACCTCGTATCGCTGGGTGGTAGACAACTGGATCTAGTTCCCTTCGTGGTGACTCGTGGGGGCGGGTTGGAACTGTTTGACGAACCCGTCCCATTGGGTGGCGTAATTGGCCTTGGGCATGAGGGTTTCGGCGAACGCCGTGGTCTGCAACGGGAACCGGGTCTCGATCAGCAAGACCTTCTGGTTTTCGATCTTCTTCGGCGACAGCTCGGCTTCGCGTCCCATCTCCCAGACCTGGGTGCCTGGACCGTGTGGAGTCCAGTTGTTGTGCAGCACACTGCTACCGGGTTGAAGATCCTTGCCTCCGAAGTCGCCGTCGAGGAAGACGCTGAATTCGGTCACACAATTGCGGTGGTAGCCCGGTGGCCGGAAGCTGTGCTCCGAGACCGTCCAGCGTGGGGTCAGCGCCATCACGTCGAAGTTGGGCCCCAGGATCGGGTCGGAGGGCGAGGTCAACAACGCGAAGATCGACGGATCTGGATGGTCCACGGAGACCGGTCCGATCGCCACGAATCGGTCGAGGTCGTATTTGTAGGGGTAAAGGCTGCCTCGCCATGCGACGACGTCGAGCGGTGAGTGGGCAAGCTCAGCCGACCATAGGTTGCCGGCGAACTTGTGGACCATCTGCACTGGGCCGTCTTCGTCTTCGAAGGCTGCCACCGGGATTTGGAAGTCGATAACGTTGGCCAGTGCGTTGGTGCCGAGCAGTCCGAGCTCGGGTAGCCGCAACGGCAAACCGAAGTTCTCGAACACGAATCCCTGCGCGCGGTCCTCGAGCAGCTCGACTCTGAACTTCATACCCCTTGGGACGACCGCGATCTCGCCGAGGCCGACGTCGAGCTTGCCCATCTCGGTGAACAACCGGACACGCCCGTTCTGGGGGACGATCATCATTTCCCCGTCGGCGTTGGCGAACACCCGCTGGCGCATCGATGTCACCGTGGAGTACACGTGGACGGCCATGCCGGACTGCGAGGCGGGCGAGCCGTTGCCGCACAGCGTGGCCAGGCTGTCGACGAAGTCCCCGGATGGGGCGAGGTTGCCCACCGAGCCCCAGCCCAGGTTGTTCGGTGACGGTGGCAGGTCGAAGGGAGGCGTGCTCAGGTTGCCGTTGTCGATCCGCTCGAATCGCCCGCGTGAGGTGGAGGGATGGATGCGGAAAGCATAGGACCGTCGATTCAACGCCCGTGGCGCGGTGAAAGTGGTGCCCGACATCAGTTCGCTGACCAGTCCGTGGGCTACTCTTTGCGGGCTGTTCTGTCCTAGGGGCAGGGTGCCCGGCAACGCCTCGGTCTCCAGTTCGTTGCCCAGACCGCTCTGATACACCAGGGTGTCGCGGTCAGCGCCCGAACGAGTCAGGGCGGTTTCGGTGCGTTCGACGATATCGGTCATGAAAAACTCTCCTGGTCGATGTATCCGACCCCGGCCGCGAGGATGTGACGCGGCGCGCGGCGGGACGGCTGTACGGGTAAACAGTTACCTTCAGGTTTAGTGCGGTGTGACCTCGACCACAACTGGCTGCAAGCACGCAAAGCCACGGACCGACTGGCTCCCGAGCCAAACACGCTGCTGAGCAACGTGTTTCCATGACTCGTGATGGGTGGATGCAAGAGCACAGCGTCCGCGTGACACGGGTCGCAAAGCGTGTTTTACAGGGCCATACTCTTTTTGATGCGACAGCCGGACCCCGGAGGACATGACTGAACCAGCCACTTCGAGTCGTCGGCTCGCTGGCCGCGTCATCTCGGTCGATGCTGACGCGACGAGCATCTCGGTTGTCCTCGAACGATCCCTTGCGCAACACGTTCGGTCGCCCGCGTGCCCGGCCTCTCGGGGGGTCGGTGAGCCAACTGAGCCAACCGCCGCCGGCGCATCTCCGCTGTGGGTCTTGGTCATGCCCAGCCGCCGTCCACGCGGAGGGCTGCGCCCGTCGTGAAACTCGAATCTGGTGATGCGAAATACAAGATCGCACCTACGATTTCCTCCGGTGTTGCGCATCGGCGCATCGCGACCTTGCTCGCCAGATGTTCCTCGTGTCCGGAGGGCCAGTTGCGTGCAATGTCGGTCAGGACAGGCCCGGGGTGAACGGTGTTCACGCGTACTTTGGGTGCCAGTGCTTGAGCGAATCCTTCGGTGAGCACGTGAAGTCCAGCTTTCGCTGCAGAATAAGGGAGCGCACGAAGCTCGGGTCTGACGGCCGATATCGAACCGATGTTGACAATGGAACCCCCTTCTCGTTCCGCCATCATCGCGCCGGCCAAGGCCATCAGCCTGAAGGGCCCGCGAAGATTGACGGCCAGAACCTTGTCGAACAGTTCTTCGCTTACGCTTGCCAAATCGTCGTAAGTCGGTGAGAGGCCGGCGTTGTTGACGAGGATGTCGAGCCGCCCGAAGGTGTCATACGTGGCGTGGACGAGGTCATCGCAGTCACTCCACCTACTGACGTTCACGGCGCACGCCAGGGCGCTGATCCCATGGTCCTCTTGCAGTTTCGCGGCCGCCGCTTGGCAGGACTCGAGGTTGCGGCTGGCCACGACGATGTCGGCTCCCCGCGCCGCGAGCGCTTCTGCGGACGCATAACCGATCCCACGGCTGCCTCCCGTTACGACCGCTACGCGGCCGGCGAGGTCGCCCCGAGCGTTCATGGCGTGGTCGAAAGATGGGTAAGGTTGCGCGCTCGCCCCTCCATGGCGGCCCGGGTGTAGTCAGGGAATACCTCGTTGCCGGGCTTGGTCTCGCGCAGGATGTCTTTGGCGACCACCATTTTGTGGACCTCGGTCGGTCCGTCGGCGAGGCCGACATGAAACGAATTGACGACCCACTCGGCGAACGGAACGTCATGACTGAGGCCGAGGGAGCCATGGAGGTGGAGCGCGCGGGCTGCGACGTCGTGGAGAACGGTTGGCATCACAGCCTTGACTGCGGAGATATGGCGACGCAGGTCCTTCCACTCCCGGCCCTGGTCTGCCAGCCAGGCGGTCTCGAGCACGAGTAGCCGAAACTGCCTCAGTTGGATCCAGCTGTCCGCAATCTTCTCCTGTACCAGTTGCTTTTCGGAGAGCTTCTCGCCTTTGGTCGTTCGAGAGACAGCTCGTTCGCACGCCATCTCGAGAGCGCGAGTGGCTTGGGCCAGTGCACGCATGGCGTGATGGAGCCGCCCGCCACCGAGCCGTGACTGGGCAATTGCGAACCCGGCGCCTTCCTGACCCAGCATCTGGTCGTCGCTGACACGAAGGTTGTCGAACCGGAGGTGCGCGTGGCTGTCGCCGCTCTCTCCGTAGAAGCCGTAGTTGCGGACGATGTCGATGCCGGGCGTATCGGTCGGGACAACGAACATCGACGCCCGCCTGTGGGGAGATTCGGCCTCGGGATTCGTGACCGCCATGATGATGTAGAAGCTTGCGAACTCTGCCTCGGAGGCAAACCACTTCTCTCCGTTGATGACCCAGTCGTCTCCGTCGCGCACCGCGGTGGTGCGTAAGGCGGTGGGGTCGGCTCCGCCATGCGGCTCGGTCATCGCAAAGCAGGAGACGATCTCGTTAGCGAGAAGCGGGTCGAGGTAGGCGCGCTTCTGTTGTTCTGTGCCGAATCGCGCCAGTATCTCGGCGTTCCCGGTATCGGGTGCCTGGACACCGAACGTAATCGGACCGAAGCGCGACATACCGAATTTCTCATTCATCAACGCGAGCTTGACCTGCCCGTACCCTGGGCCGCCGAGCGCTGGTCCCAGATGGCAGGCCCACAAGCCGCGTGACTTCACCTCGCGCTGCAGGGGTCGGATGTGTTCCACGAATAGCGGGTCGTGGATGTTCCATTGGCTGCCCAGGACGTAATCGAGGGGTTGAACCCGCGCCCTGACGAACTCGTCCATCCAGTCCAACTCCGCTTGGAACTCGGGGTCAGTTTCAAAGCTCCACATCGTGTACTCCGTCTCTTGGGGCGTTCCTCCGAATGCAACTGTAATGCACTTGCATTATTCGGGCAAGAGGTTCGGACGACTCCGAGTGACGGGCCTCGCATCTGTGTTGTCTCGTCCCGACACACTGGCGCTACCTGTGAGATTCTCACTGCGGCAATTACACACCGTGACAATGTGATTCGCGAACACACGCGCTGTAGCCGGTCGTTCTGCCAAGGAGGGCTAGTGATCGAGTCCTGGGAACCGACTTCCCGACGCAGTCGACGTCCAGGTCGGCGAGCTGCCCGGGATGCATTGTCCGGCCGCCGCTTCCGCAGGACCATCAAACCTTGGACGCGGCCACGAGATACCTCCAGGAACCTCGAAGACGTTGTCGGCGTGAGGATATCGAGCTCGACGGCATTGCATTTCGTACCTTCCCACCCGACGTGAAGACGGCACGGCTCACGGAACCTCGAACGAGGCAACGGAATCGATACCGCCGGTCGAATATTGGCGTCCGGTTCCCATCGTTGGAGCAGCCGACACTTCTCCACCAGGCCTGAGTGTTTCGTGTGCCAGGCCTAGGGTCTAGGAAATCGAGTGCAGCGTCTCGAGACCGCGATCGAAGAGTACCGGGACTGTGCTGGCGAGTGCCTCGTTGAAGGGGTCCGGGCGTCTTCCCGAGCGGCTCAGGTGCACGTTGTACGCGGCGATGGCACCGTAGCGCAGGCATGCCAGAGCGAAGTGCCACCACAAGCGCGGAGATGGTTCCTTGCCGTACCAGCCGAAGACTTCTTCCGGTTCGGCCCGTACTCGGAGGCCCGCAGCCACGCTGGTGTCCCAGCACCGTGGATCAGCCATCATTGCGGCCCAGGCCAGGTCGAGTTCTTGCGGTCCGATATCGGCAAGCTCCCAATCCACCACTGCCACGACCTGCGGACCATCTGGATCGAACAACACGTTGTTGGTCTGGAAGTCGCCGTGAACCAGCCCGACCGGCCCCGGCCCGGGTTGTGTCGCTGCCAGCGATTCGAGGAGACGTAGCCCGTGGTCTTGCCAGCTCGGCTCGGGGGACCGGGCCAGAACTCGCGACGTCAGGTTCAGCAACGAGGTTGGGGTCTGAGGTTCAGACCATCCCTGCAGATCGCGTCGCCAGTCGAAGCTGTGGAACATGGCCAAGGTCTCGACGGCTTTGCTCAGGGGTACTCGATTTGCAACGATTTCTTCCGCCGAAGCGGGGGAGGGTCCGAACATATCGATCGAGTTCGCCGGCAGTCGTTCCTGGATGATCGCATCCGTACCGAACTGCTCTCGGCTCGGCGTCGACCAGACCAGTGGAGCCACCGGAAGCTGGGCCCGACTCAAAGCAGTGAGCAGCGGAACCTGACGTAGGACGTCGGCGGGTCCTCCCTGACGCCCTGAGGCCGGAGCGAGACGAATGACGAGCCGCCGGCTGATACCGCCGGGCGAAACGGCGTCGAAACGGTAGCTCAAGCCGGCGTGGCCTCCTAGAGGCAAGAGGTCGGCAATGTCGGCCTTCTCGTTTATGTGTTGGCGCGACCATGACCTCAAGTCGGATTCAAGATCTCGCTCGGTACTCGGTCTTGTCGGATGGCCGGTCACCGCTTCAGATTAAGTGATGCAAGTGCATTAGTAAAGCGTTCGGCCGATTCCGCCTTCGCGCTAGGCGCGGTTCCGGTCTTCCAGCGCCGCCATAGTCCCGCCTGAGGGCTGGGCCTCCGCGAGTGCGGTCAACAAGTCGGTCAGGTGCGACTCGAACAACGCCCGATTTCGCGGAGGATGGGCGACCTGCGCCTGGCGGGCGACTTCGACATAAGCGAATCTCAACAGGGCAAATCGCTGATGCAACGGTCCGCCGCTGACCAGGGGCGACATGAAAGGCGCAATCATCTGAGCCCATCGCTGAATTGCCCCATCCGGGTCGTCGACGAGAACCTGGAGCGGGTCGTCTTTTCCGCTGGGTGAATGCCGTGCGCGCCCGATCACCTCGGCGGCGATCTGCGCAAAGCAGAGCCCTCGTGGAGTCCACGCGATGGCGCACAGTGGCGCGACGAAGCATTCCACAACGCTGCGTGCGTCTGAGTCGGGCGCATGCTCGAGGGCGTCGAGTCGATCGTGCATCTGCACCGCGAGTTTGTGAGCATGGAATTCCAGGACTGCCACCACTAGGCCACGCCGGTCGGCGAAATGATATTGCAGTGCCCTCACATTCCGTTCGCCGGCAGCGCGAGTGATCTCGCGCAGCGAGGCGTCGTCGATGCCCCGTTCTGCGAATAAACGCTCAGCTGCCACGATGATGGTGTCTCGCGCGCTCACGGAACAACCATACGACCTAACCAGGCTCCCGCGATGACAGCCGAACGTGCGCGCGCCTCTGCGAGTTGCGGGGCCTTGCGCCGTGCGTACTCCCGATTCGTAGGACCGGAGTTGCGCGGAGCTCATTGCCGTCCCCTCGTAGATCTTTGGTTCGCACCCGTGGGCGCGTAGGCAGTTGGCCAATCGATTCGAGGGTTTTCGGGCGCTACCCGAGTTGCAGCTCGCCAGGATCGGCAACATGCTCACTACCGCGATGATCACAGGCGCTGCCGGCGGCCTTGGCACGGCACTGGCCGAGGCACTGGCTCCGACGCACAGGCTGTTTCTGATGGGGCGGCCGTCGTCGCGGCTCGACGAGGTGACCACGCGGTTCGGTGCCACCGCGCTGCCAGTCGATTTGGTTGATACCGAACAACTCTCAGCGGCCGTCCACTCGATTGACCGGTTGAACGTCCTCGTTCATAACGCCGGCGTCGCGTTCCCCGCTCGAGTAGCTGAATCGAGTGCGGCTGAGTGGCGAAATACTATGGAAGTCAACGTTATTGGTGCTGTAGCGTTGACTTTGGCGCTCCTGCCTGCCTTGCGTGCCGCTGAAGGCCATGTGGTCTTCGTCAATTCAGGGTCTGGCATCAATGTCTCACCAGGATTGGCGTCGTATTCGGCGAGCAAGTTCGCGTTACGCGGGTTCGCCGAGTCGCTGCGCAACGACGAACCATCATTGCGTGTGACGTCGATCTACCCAGGGCGTATCGCGACGGTGATGCAAGAGGGTTTGATCGCGTATGCGGGGGACAAATACGACCCCTCGCTTTATTTGAGCCCTGAGACCGTCGCGAATATGGTGGCCAACGCGGTGAATGCGCCGTCCGACGCCGATATTCGTGACGTCGTGGTCCGTGCCCGTTGACCAGACGACGATTGTCGCCACCCGACCGACCATCGGTTCAGTGGCACCGGTTCGCGCGCCGCGGGGAGGCTCATGTGTGCCGGCTCGTGAGTGACCAGCCCTCTGGTGTGTGAAGTACGCGACGCCTGAAGGGCCCTCGGCTCCCGCTGGCGTCAACCGTGGCAATCGATCTCGCCGCTATCGGGACCACGTTGCCACCGATCGAGATTACCGTCGACGCCGCGCGATTGCTCCTCACGACCATTGGCGCCAAGCGCCGCTCCTCAAGCATGGCCGACCATTACGACCTCGGTTCAGCCAGGGCGACCACGGCGTCCGCCAGTACATGCAGCGACGCCCTCGAGACATCGGAATCTCGGTCGGCGAGCCACGCAAGGGCGGTCCCGTCGATCGCAGTGGCCACCAGTCGAGCCAGGGCGTGAAGGTCGACTGTCCATCGAACATCCGCATGTTCGGCAACCGAGGCCAGCAGCGATGCCGCCCGTTGAGTGTAGAGGCTGTATTGCCAGCGACCGAGAGATCCGGGATCCTCCGGCGCTCTCATGTCCAGTAGCGTCAACTCGTAGACCACCGCCTGCCGGGGGGCGTCGACCACGATCGACTCGTGGATGCGGTCCATCGCCGCCACGAGCGTGGTGCGCAGATCTCTTTCGTCGAGTGCGAGCTGATCGAGGTCGGTCGTGACCGTACCGACCGAAATTTCTGTGATCCGTTGCAGTAACTCTGCTTTGGATCGAAATGCATAATGGAATGCACTCTGCGGCATCGCTGCTTCGGCGCATATCGATCGTGTGGTAGCTGCAGCGACCCCATCCCTGGCCATCACGGTCAGAGCCGCCTCGACCAGCAGCGCGCGGCGGTTCTCGGCCGTCAGTCGAGCCACGTAGCCCCCTTCCTCGCAGATGCGATCAGCGTACGGCCTCTCGGTCGCGCAACTCGATCCATATCCGAGACCGCAATTCTGCACTGGCGCACATCAGGATTACTGGGCTAGTGTGTCAACTGACTTGGTCGGTTGACCAACTTATTGGCGAGAGGATCACCATGAAGAAGTACGCACTCGTCACCGGTGCCGCCGGGGGCATCGGCCAGGTGGTGGCACGCCGTCTGGCCGGCCGGGACTACACGGTTCTGGCCGCCGACCGTGACGATGACCTGGCCGCTCGCGCTGCGCACGCCATTACGGGAGCCGTTCCGATCACATGCGATCTCGACAACGCAGCCGCCGTCCGATCTCTTCGCGAACGGGTCTCGGCAGAGTGGTCGAGCAATCTTGAGATCGCATTTCTCAACGCGGGAACGATTGTTCCGGGCAACGTGGTGAACGCCGATCCTGATGACATAGACAGCCAGCTGCGCATCATGCTGTCCTCAACTGTTCACCTGGCGCAGGCGGCGGCGCAGGTTATGACTCGACAAGGTCGCGGTCACATAGTCGCAACAGTGTCCCAGGGGGCGGTGTTGCCACTACCGGGATCGGCTGCGTATTCGGCAGCCAAAGCTGGCCTACGAGCGTTTCTCGCGGCCCTGCACCTCGAACTTCGGGGGTCCGGGGTAACAGTCGGGGGTGTCTACCCGAGCGCGGTCGATACGGCAATGCTGCGCCACGAGGCGAATCACGACGGCAGCCTGCTGAATTTCGTGGGAACGGTCTCCACGGCCGAGCACGTCGCCGACGGCGTCGACAAGGCGATCCGTACCGGTCGACTCGAAGTTTTTCTACCGCGTACCGACGCACTCAGCGTCAAATTGTTACAGCTGTTCCCTCGCCTCGTACCTGTTCTGCTTCCACTGGCAGAACGCATCGGTGAACGCGGGCGTCTCCGGTACCTCGCCTCCTCGACATCGTGATCAGTCCCCTCCCCGAAGTCCCCTCCCTGAAGGAAATGGCATGCACAGCAACGCGACACAATCGGAAGCGATGGATCGAAGCTCGGCCGTCGCTATCATCGGAGCCGGCCCTGCCGGGCTCAGTGCTGGACGACTTCTGCGCCACTACGGTGTCGAATACGATCATTTCGAACGGCACAACAACGTAGGCGGAATCTGGGATATCGACAACCCTGGAACCCCGATGTACGAGTCGGCGCACTTCATCTCCTCACGAGACGTGTCCGGATTCTTCGATTTTCCCATGCCCGATCACTTCGGTGATTACCCGTCACGCGCTCAAATCTTCGACTACACGAAGGATTTCGCACGCACTTTCGGGCTTGAGGAGATCATCGAGTTCGGGACCCCGATCACCGACGTGCGTGCAGACGACGACACCTGGATCGTCACTCCCGCTGGGCAGACTCCCCGCCGGTATCGCGGAGTGATCTGTGCGTCGGGTACCAATTGGCACCCTCGCGTACCTCGTCATCGCGGCAACTTCACAGGAGAAATCCGGCATGCAGTCAGCCACCGCAGCGGGCGCGACTTCGCCGGCAAACGGGTTCTCATTGTGGGCCTGGGGAACTCGGGGGCGGATATCGCCTGCGACGCTGCTCAGTTCGCAGACAGCGCCTACATCAGCGTTCGCCGTGGGTACCACATCGTACCGAAGCACGTCTTCGGGAGACCGGCCGATTCCTTCGACGAGGGCATCACGATGCCCATGTGGCTCGAACGTCCGGTCTTGTCAGCACTTCTTCGCCTACTGGTCGGCGACGTCACCCGCTGGGGCCTGCCGAAACCGGACCACAAGCTGTTTCAGACGCACCCGTTGCTCAACAGTCAACTGCTGCATCATCTTCAGCACGCGGACATCGCGGTCAAGAACGATATCGAACGGTTCGACGGCGATCACGTCGTGTTCACCGACGGATCGCGCCTCGAGATCGACCTGGTGCTCTACGCAACCGGATACGAAATGCGAATTCCGTATCTCGACAAGGAGATCTTCGAATGGGACGGTGATCGCCCCGCGCAATATTTGACCGCCTTCAATCGACACCACCGTAACTTGTTCACCATCGGCTTCATCGAAACCAACTCGAGCGCATACACACTGTTCGACAACATTTCGAACGTCATTGCTCAGTACTTGAGGGACCAGGTGACCCGACCGGAATCGGCCAGAAAATTCGAAGAGATGATCGCGAACGACCGCCCGAATCTCGCCGGCAGCCTCCACCTAGTCGACTCGCCGCGCCACGCCGGTTACGTCGACGCGAAGGTGTACAAGAAACACCTCGCCCGAGTTCGGAAGCAGATGAAGTGGAGTGACTTGGAGCCGGGCTTCGCGAGTTCGATGCGCGAGGCCGTCAACTCTACGGCGACTCGGAATCGACCATGATGAGGTAGTTGTGTGTCGGTGCCCGTGAACACTCTGTACGAGAAGGTGAGCTGAAGCATGCCGATCGATCCCGCCGCTGTCGGGACCACGTTGCCACCGGTCGAGATGACCGTCGACGCCGCGCGCTTGCGTTTCTTCGCCAAGGCCATCGGCGAGACGAACCCGATCTACCTCGACAGCACTGCTGCTGCAGCAGCGGGGCACCCGGCTCTGCCCGTGCCCCCGACGTTCTTGTTCTCCATCGAACTGGGCGGTCCCGATCCGTTCCCGTGGATTTCGGACCTCGGGGTCGATCTTCGGTTCGTCCTGCACGGCGAACAGGCCTTCACGTACCACTCGACGGCGCACGCAGGCGACACCTTGGTCGCTACCTCCACGATTTCCGACATCTATTCCAAGAAGGGCGGAGCACTGGAGTTCGTCGTCAAGGACACGGCAGTCACCCGTGTCGACGGCTCCGCTGTCGCCGATCTCCGAACGGTCATCGTCGTACGCAATCCGGGAGTCCGGCAATGACATCTTTCGAACACCTCACTGTCGGCACCGAGCTTCCCGCGTTGAACGTCGGCACCCTCTCCCGCACCACGCTGGCGCTGTTCGCCGGCGCATCCGGCGATCACAACCCGATGCACATCGACATCGATGTCGCGAAGTCGGTGGGCCTCGACGACGTCTTCGCCCACGGCATGCTCTCCATGGCCCACCTGGGTCGACTGCTGACCAATTGGGTTCCGCAGGAAGCGATTCGCTCCTACCGGGTTCGGTTCGCGTCCATCACCCCGGTGCTGGCCGAGCCCACCGCCACCGGCACAGTCGTCTCCATCGACGACGTCGACGGAATTCGCACGGCCACAATCGAACTGGCCGTCACCCTCGCCGACGGCACCGTCACACTCACCGGCGACGCCGTTGTCGCACTCGAGTGAAAGAGACCGTTCACGAGCAAGACGCCGGCCGGTCAGGCCCGCCCGATCTTTCGACGCAGCTCCTGCTCGTAGGACGCGCGAGCCGTCGTGTCTGCATCGCTCAGAACCGTATCGGCACTGATCAGCCGCTGCAGACCCAGTCGCACGCTGCGGGGCAGCACCGCCGACGCGGCGACCATGAGTCCACCCGAGCGAGGCACCCATGTCTCGGCTCTGGGGCGTCGGACGACGCCGACTATCGCCCGTGCGACGTCCTCCGGCGCGAGGTGTTTGACTCCCTTGGCGTGGGAGATGCCGGCGGCCAGGGCTGTTTCGACGGCGGTCGGCAGGATCACACTGATGTCGATGCCGTCGTGGGCGAGCTCGTCGCGGACGGCCTCGCTCATCGCGATGACTGCGGCCTTCGACGCCGAGTAGCTGGCACCGTCGGCCAAGGGCAGCCGTCCGACTGCGGAGGCGACGTTGACCACGTGCCCACCCCCGCGGGCGATCATGCCCGGCACGACCATCTTCATGCCGAGTCCGCAGCCCAACACGTTCACGTCGAGCACTGCTCGCGAGATGGCGTCGTCCTCGTCGAGGAAGCGACCGATGGGCATGATGCCTGCGTTGTTGATGAGAACGTCGATCGGCCCGACGGCGGCCGTCGCTTCGAGGAATTCGCTCCACGACTCGCGGCTCGTCACGTCCAGTTTTGCTCCGACGGTGCCACGGCCGACGGAGTCGGCTGCTTCGGTGACTGTGGCCGGGTCGAGGTCGCCCAGCACTACCCGTGCGCCGGCCGCGGCCAGCTGGGTAGCGGTGGTGTGGCCGATGCCGCGGCCGCCTCCGGTGATGACGACGACGCGTCCGGTCAGGTCCCCGGTCTCGCGATGAACACTCTTCATGACTCTCCTACGGTGATAAGGGGTTTTGGTGATGAGGGGTTGCAGGTCAGTGGACGGCACCGACGCGCGTGCTGGGCGTGAATGTCGCGGGCAACCGGTCGATTCCGTTGATGGTCGACTTGATGGGGTACTCGACGACGTCGTCCTCGAGCACGTGAAAGTCGGGAATCCGCTCGAGGATCCGCTCGAGCATGATGCGCAGCTCGAGGCGGGCCAGCGGCGCGCCGAGGCATCGATGCGGGCCGGCCCCGAATGCGACGTGTTCGGACGCGTTGGAGCGGGTGAGATCGACGCGGTCGGGGTCTTCGAACGTGCGGGCGTCACGGTTGGCGGCGGCATACGTGAGCATGACGCGATCGCCCTCGGCCATCGACTGCCCGCCGAGCTCGGTGTCCGCGGCAACGGTGCGGGCGATGCCGAAGAACGGGCTGTAATAGCGAAGGAACTCCTCTATCGCCGCAGGGATCCGATTGGGCTCGCGCGTCAGGAGTTCGCGCTCCTCGGGGTGCGCCGAGAGCCACCGCAGCGAGTGCAGCAGGGCTGAGGTCGTGGTGTCGGTGGCCGCGAACGTCAGACCGTTGAGGATCGTTGCCGCCTCCTCGTCGGTGACCGGTGACGACAGCACCGAGCCCCTGGTCAGGGCCGAGGCGACATCGTCCTGCGGATTCTCGCGGCGCGCCTTGACGAGCTCGAGGACCTTTGCCTGCGTGGCGAACAGCGCCTCGAACGGGAAATCCGGAGAGAAGATCCCGTGCAGGTTCATGGCGTGGACCACGGCGGCGAAGTCGTGCCATTCGTCGGGGTCGAAGCCGATGACCGAGATCGTGACTTTCGTCGGGATCACCCGGCCCAGATCTGCTGCGAAATCGATACGCCCGGTCTCGATCACGGCGTCCAGTGCCTCGTCGACGTATGTGCGGATCTGCTGCTCGTGGGACCGGACTGCCTTCGGTGTGAAGAACGGCACTTCGAGTCTTCTGATGTCGGTGTGCATCGGCCCGTCCGCCTCGCTCGGCACCATGCGGGCTATCGAGGCGGCCGGGATCATCGACCCGCCACGTGGAGTGCGCGGTTCGGGATAGGCGACCTGGTCTCGTGCGGCAAATGCGTCGCCCGCGACGCCGTCGTGCAGGGACGAGAAGTGCTCCCAGTCGGCTGCGGCAGCTTTGAGCTCCTCGTGTCCGGTGATCATCCAGAAGCCGTCGTGATGTGCAGAGTGGGCGACGGGGCACCCGGCCAGCTGATTGAGGCGGTCGCTCCAGTTGTCGGAGTAGTCGGGGGCGAGGTGGTCGAAGTCGATGTCGACTCGGCCTTCGGGTGAGGTCACGGGGCACAGTGCGGGGGAGGTGGTGGTGTCGTCGGTCATGTCAGTCCTCAGCGGTCGTCGGGTCGGCAGTGGTCAGGGCTTCGATCAGGAACGTCAGCTCCATGAGGTGCTCGGCGGTCTTCCACAGTCGGTCGACGGGAGCCGGTACCTCGGTCGATCCGAAGGTCGACGCAGACCAGGAGCCGTCGGCGTTCTGGCGGTCGAGAAACCACTCGGTCATCCGCTCCGCATCGGCGACGAAGGGTGATACCGGGTCGAGTGCGACGTCGCGGGCGACGCCCCAGGCGTACTTGCAGATCTGCACCGAGTTCGGATCGGTGAACTGGGAGTCGGTGCCGCCGGCGTTCAGAGCGAGGAAGCTGCGAGCGAGGTCGCGGTCGTCGGAACCGGTGAGAGCGCGGAAGTCGTGCAGGAAGGCGGCGGCGATCCCCGGGTTGTAGTAGGCCTGCAGGGGCACGCGAAAATCGACGCGCAGCAAGAACCGGGCCAGGAAGTCGTCCTCCGCCGGGATGAGCAGCGAACCGTCGTCGCATCGGCCCGCATAGAGGACCTCGGGCAGCTCGGGTTGCAGCGCCCACAGCTCCCGCACCCAGGCCGCGATCGGGTGGGCGATGTCCAGGCGGCCCGCGACCACCGCCGCGATGCCGAGCTGGCAGGTCTTCAGCAGATCCTGCACGCTGCCGTCGGCACGGTCGCGCCGGTCGTACACCCCGCCGGTGACCGGGCTCTGGAACAGCCGGCAGCGGTCGAGCAGAGCGTTGGCGAGATCGTGTCGGCCCAGGCGCCACGCTGCGATCCCAAGGGCGCTGAGCTCATAGACAGGGCTTGCTCCCGGCATGAACTCGGCGGGTCCTTGCTTCAGATCCGCGTCGTCGTCCAGGGCGTCGCGCTCGACCCACCGGAGGACCGAAGCGGCTGTGTCCGAGGCTCCGGCGACCGACAGCGCCCACGGCACGCGCCACCACGTGTTCTTCTGGGCGTGGTCGCGGGGGCGGCCGTCCTCGAGTTGCTGCTCGATCCAGTCGATCGCGTCGTGCTGGGCGCGCGTCGCGGTGGCAAGGAGAGCTGCCCTGTCCTGTTGTGTCGTCATCGTCATCCTGTCGCCGGGGAGATCGTGCTGGAGCGTCTGTGATCTTGCGCACCATGACTATCTGTCATAGTGTGACATCAAGTCAATATGTGACTAACAAATTTTCGCCAGTGTCAGGAAGGACACGCCCATGACCCTCGACAGCCTGCAACTGCGGACGCGACTCGAGAGCGACCGCGAACTTGCGGTGCGCCTCAAGACTTTCCGCGGGTCGGTGCGCGTGACCCTCGGCGAGACCGTTCTGGAACTGCATGTGGACGACGGCGCAGTCACGGCGTCCGACCCGGCCCCCGATGCCGGAGAGCCGACCGTCGGCATCACGGTCCCTACGGTGCTGTGGGACCTCATGGCTGTCGAGAAGCCGCAGCTGGGACTCGAATGCATGACGTCGGCCCAGGTCTTCGGCGCGACGATCGACGCCGACTGGCCTACTGTCGTCGCTCCCTACCTCGGCGCGTGGAACCGAATCGTCCGCCTCGGCGTGGAGACCGCGACCGGTCGCCGCGAGAAGGTCGCGGACGCAGACCCGTTCGCCGACTCCGACGACCCGGTCGGCCGCTACGTCCGCTACACGATCGACGGGCTCGAATACCGCGTCTACTACGAGCAGGCGGGCACGGGTCCGGTACCGGTGGTGTTCATGCACACCGCGGGAGCGGACGGCCGTCAATACCGCCACGTTCTCGCCGACCCCGTGCTGCAGGAGCGGTACACGATGATCGCGATCGACCTGCCGTACCACGGAAAGTCGCTGCCCCCGCTGGGTTCGCGCTGGTGGGAGAAGGACCTGAAGTTCGACAAGACCACGCTGATGAACTGGGTGACCGGCTTCATCGCCGCGACGGGCCTGGACCGCCCCATCTTCGTCGGTTGCTCCGTGGGGGGTCAGTTGGCGTCCGATCTGTGCGCCCACCACCCTGACGTGATCCGCGGCGCGATCGGGGTGAACGGGCTTTACCACATGGAGTCGTGGCAGTCCTTCGACAACGACCGCTTCCGCGACCCACGCGTCGCGGCGGGCGCTGTCGGCTCGACGATGTTCGATGTCACCGGCATCGACGCGCCGGAAGACTTCAGACGTGAGGTGGAGTGGATCTACACGTCGAACCACCGCGATGTCTACCCGGCCGACAACGACTACTTCATGTTCGGTCACGACCTGCGCATCGACGGACATCTGATCGACACCGCGAGGACTCCGTTGACGATCCTCACCGGTGAGCACGACATCAGCATGCTGACGCCCGACGACAACGGGTCGGCGCTGGCTGCGAACATCCCCGGTGCCGAGTTCTTCGCGATGCCAGGACTCTCGCACTTCACCCCGTCCGACGACCCCGAGGGATTTCGCCCGCACCTCACGGCAGCCCTCGACCGCATAGCGGAACACGCGGTAGCGGCCGACAGAGCAGTGACCACATCGTGAGCACGGTCGAGTTCGAACAACCCGACGGCACTGTCACTGCGGTCGACGCCACCGACGGTGAGTCGGTCATGCGCAGCGCTCTCACCCACCTCGTCCCGGGGATCGTCGCGGACTGCGGCGGGGAACTCTCGTGCGCGACGTGCCATGTCATCGTCGGTGATGCGTGGATCGGCGTAGTCGGACCACCCACGGGCTTCGAGAACGACATGCTCGACGCGACATCCGAGGAACGTGAGCCGGGTAGTCGGCTCGCGTGCCAGATCACGGTCGGCCCCGACATCGACGGCGTCAGGTTGCGCATCCCGGCGAGCCAATGGTGAGTCCGAAAATCGTGATCGTCGGGGCGGGGCACGCTGGAGGTGAGGTCGTCGCCGCGCTGCGGGCCGGGGGTTTCGACGGCCCCCTGACGCTCATCGGCGACGAAGACCTGCCGCCGTACCAGCGTCCGCCGCTCTCGAAGGGATTCCTGCTCGGAACGACGACCGCCGACGAGCTCCTCGCCCGGCCCCGGTCGTTCTACGAGCAGCACGACATCGAACTGGTACTCGGTCGCCACGTGAGCGGAATCGACACGAGCGCCAAGACAGTTCACCTCGACGACGAATCCGTCGGGTACGACATGCTGGTGCTCGCACTGGGAGGTCGGCCCCGCGCCCTGGCCGATCCGGCCGCCGAGCACGCCGAGAACGTGCACCACGTCAAGACGCACTCCGACGTCGAGCGGCTGCGTGGTCGCTTGCTCCGCGGCACCCGGGTAGGGGTCGTGGGTGGCGGATTCGTCGGGCTCGAGGTCGCGGCGAGCGCATGCTCTCGCGGGGCAGCCGTGACGGTATTCGAGCTCGCACCGCGTCTGCTCGGGCGCGTCTGCAGCGAGGTGACCGCCGACCATGTCGCGGCCCTGCACCGCAGCCGCGGCGTAGATGTCCGCACCGGGGTGACGGGGTTGCGCCTTCATGCCTGCGACGACGGCCGGATCGCTCGGATCGTCACCGACGAGGCGGATCTGGGGGTGGACGAGGTCGTGATCGGTGTCGGAATGGTTCCGGAGGTCTCTTTGGCCGAGCTTGCGGGCCTGTCCGTCGACGACGGCGTGCTCGTCGATGCCGACTACCGCACGTCGGCACCCGACGTGTTCGCAATCGGCGACTGCGCGCGGATGGCCCGTCCCGACGGGTCGACGCGTCGACTGGAGTCCGCACCCCATGCCGCCGCCAGTGCCCGACGGGTCGCGGCGGTCATCCTCGGGCTCCCTGTTCCCATGGACGGCCCGCCCTGGTTCTGGTCGCATCAGTTCGGTGTCAAGATCCAGATGGCCGGCGACCCGGCAGCGTGGGTCGAACGATGGCTGACCAGGGGCGAGACGTCGCAGGGATCGTTCATGACCTTTGGTATCGTCGACGATCGGGTCGCGCGGATCGAAGCTGTCGACCGACCGGCCGAATTCGCGCAGGTGAAGTCTTGGCTCGATCGGCCCGTACCTGGCGTGATCGATCACCTGACGGACGAGGCGACGTCCATTCGGCAGATGTTCGCGCGACGCTGAACTGACGCCGATCCACCGTCCGACAAGGAGCGTGCCCCATGACGGACCGGTCCGAGCGCCCCATGGGCGGCAGGGCTATCGCCCGCCAGGCGGTACGCGCTAGCCTGTCCGACGCAGCCCGCGAACTTTTCGAAGAGCGCGGCATCGAGGGCACGAGCATCGAGATGATCGCCTCGGCGGCCGGTGTCGCCAGCCGCACCTTCTACCGGCATTTCGAGTCCAAGGAAGACCTCGCGATGGCGTGGCTCGACGACCCGGGCCCGACCTTCCGCTCGGTACTGCAACAGCGCCCGGCCGACGAGCCGATCTGGCTCGCTCTGCGGCGCGCGTTCGACCCCGTCCACGACCCGTCGAGCCGATTCGCCGAGCAGATGCGGATCAGCGCCGAGATGGCCTATTCATCTCCCGCCCTCATGAAGCGCATCCGCGACCGAGTCTTCGACTGGGAGGTACTGCTGTCCGACGTGATCTTCGAACGGCTCCCTGAGCCGCGGTCGCACCGAGACGCCGAACTGCTCGCGGCCTGGGCATTGAGCGCTCTACGGGTCGCCTTCGAGCGGTGGCGCGAGGAGAACGACCTGTCACTCGAGCTGCTCGGACGCCGGCTCGACGACGCCTTCGAGGCCGCAACCACCCTGCTGGTCTCACGTCCCTCATGACTGAATGCCGCTCGACCGACCGTGGCCCCGGCTCCGAGCGACGAATCTGTTGGGCCTCAATCGAATCAGTGAGTCGCCACGTTTCCGTGTCCCTGATGCAGTCGAGAACACATCAGTCGTCGAAAACAATCACACCTCGGATGTTCTTTCCGGCGTGCATGTCTTCGTAGGCCTCGGCAACCTGGTCGAGCGTGTACTCTGCGGTGATCAACTTGTCGAGCTCGAGCTGTCCCCGTAGATACATCCTTGCCAGGTTCGGAATATCCCGGCGCGGGTTCGATTCGCCGAAAAGCGATCCCTGCAGCCTTTTTTGCATCAGGGTCAGATCGCCCAGCAGGACCGGGGCTCCTGCTGCGGTGATGTGATGTTGCTGCGCGGCAGGAACACCGTCGGTCTCCGAGGCCGGTCAGCACGACCGTACCTGCTTTGCGAATGGAATCGAGCGCCTCGGCGACGTGGCCACCGTCGATGCGGCCTATCGTGATGATGGTCGCGTCGGCGCCCTGGCCGTTGGTGAGCGACCGTGCGTATTCGGTGGCCTCGGCCATGGTCTCGAATGTCGCGGTGGCACCGAACTGTGGTGCCATCTTCAGCTTGAACGCCACCGGGTCGACGGCGATGACGTTGGTCGCGCCCGCGAATGCGGCTCCCTGCAATGCATTTGCGCCGATGCCACCGATGCCCATCACGATTACCGTATCGCCGGGCCGGACACCCGCGGAGTTGACAGCGGATCCGAAGCCGGTCGGCACCCCGCAGCTGAGCAGGGCGGCCGGCTTCAATGGCAGGGACTTGTCGACCTTGACCACCGATGCCGTCGAGGCAGTGGTGTACTCGCTGAAGGTGGATATGCCGCACTGCTGCCCCACGGGTTTGCCGTCGAGGTGCATACGGAAACTGGTGGGATCGTCGGCGCGAGTTCCGGTGAGCAGCGAAGCTCCGAGGTCACACAGGTTGGACAGTCCGCGGGCGCAGAATTCGCAGCGTCCACACGCCGGTAGGAACGAGAACACGATGTGATCGCCGACCTCGAATCCTGGGGTGTCCGGACCGACGGCCTCGATTATTCCGGCACCTTCGTGCCCGCCTGCGTACGGATAGACACGACCGGGACGTCGCCTGTTGCGGCGTGGTCGTCGGAATGACACAGTCCAGCGGCGACCATTTTGACGGTCACTTCGTTCTGCCGTGGATCGTCCAGCTCGACCTCGATGGTCTCGTACCGGCCGGGTGCCTCTCGAAGGACGGATGTACGGGTGGTGATGGGCATGATTTCTTCCTTTCGATCAGACTGCGGATGGCGTTACTCGGGAATGACCGTGCTGTGAGCCGTGACGTCCGAAGACCAGTTCGCCGGCGAACCACGTCTGCTGCGAGGAGAGCGTGACCAGATCCGAAGAGGCCACGGCGAAGGGGTTGTTGTTCAAAATCGTGAAGTCGGCTGATTTGCCGACAGCGAGTGAACCTGTGACGGCGGCCAGTCCGGTGGCCTTCGCTACCCCGATCGTGTAGATGTGCAAGGCCTCGTCGAGCGTCAAAGCCTGTTCCGGCCAAAGGGTTCCGGGGTGAAGCCCGGATGGGTCGGCCCGCGTGACCAACCCCTGTATTCCGATCCAGGGGTCTGGGCTCGGCATCACGGGCCAGTCCGATCCGCCTGCCATGACGACGCCGAGGTCCAGCAGTGTGCGGTTCGGGCACATCCGTCGCGCGCGGTCGCGGGGAACGCACCGGCAGATGGCCTCGAGGATGACGCCGGGGAACCACAGGGGCGGAGACAGATCGGCGATGATGCCGAGTGTGGCCATGCGGGGTAGGTCGTCGTCGGCAATGTACTCCCCGTGTGCAATCTGAACGACGGTGTCAGCGTGTCCGTGGTCGCGTATGACGGCTGTCGCGTCGAGCACCATCCGTACGGATCCGTCTCCTGTGCAATGGACTTTGGCACCTAGTCCCCGCCGCGCGACCTCCAGGAGCCATTCGGTCAGTTCGGCTTGCGACATCGTGCTCTCACCGAACCACTCGGTGTCATCGCTCTCGACAGGCAAGTACGGCTCGAGCAACAACGCCGTGCGGGAGGTGGGTACTCCGTCCAGGAAGATCTTCACGAAGTCGGGTCGGTGATGCTCCGTGCGGTACCGAACCGCAGCGTCGAGGAGCGGCATGCCGACCGGGCTCGTACCGAAAATCTTGTCGTTGATCTGTGCGGAGGTCACGACCCAGGCTCGCAGCTCACCACGTCCATCGAGAGTGGCGAGTGCTTGCATCATCGGCAGGGAAGCGGCCGCGTCCTGGAAGTGGGTGATACCGAAACTGTGCAACGTCTCGATGGCGTGGGCGCAGCTCGCGGCATCGAGATCCGTCGCGTCCGATTGGGTTGCCGCATAGGCTCGTTCGACGGGGGTGAGGGCGGCTTCGATCAACACGCCCACCGGCTTCGACGACGGTGCGACTCGCACGATACGGCCACCGTCCGGGTCTTCGGTGTCGGAGGTGAGACCCGCCAGAGACATCGCTCGGGTGCTGACCCACCGATTGTGGCAACTGTCGTCGCGCAGCATGACCGCTCGGCCTCCCGCGGCCTCGTCGAGTCGGTCCAATGCTTCGAGAGAGGACACCGCATCGAGCAGGTGGCTTCCCCACCCGCCGCCGACGACCCACGCGTTGTCGTCGAGCTTCTCGGCCCAGGCTGCGATCGATGCGAGCACCTCATCGAGATCGGCGTTTCCGTCGAGTTGTAGCTCGACCAAGCTGGCTCGGCCGGCCAGCAGGTGATGGTTGTGAACATCTCCGAAGCCAGGCATCAGAAAGGCACCGCCGTGGTCGACGATCTGCTCGTTGCCGGCCAACTCCTCGGGGGTGGGATCGATCGCCGTGATCACGCCATCGCGGACGAGCAGGCTGGAGGCCGTGGGGCGGTCGGCGTCGGCAGTCCAGATTGTTGCGTTGGTGTGTAGCCGGCCGGCTCGGCTTTCGACAGTGGGATCAGACATAGGGGCTCCAAGATCATGTCAGGAAGGCGAGAATGCCGATCGCCGCTCTGCAATGCATGCCGAGATCGACGATCGGTCTGGGTCTGTCAGCCGCTGATAACTTGTGGCGCTGACACGGATTTCAGCCCTTCGACACCGAACTCCAGTCCGTAGCCCGACATTTTGACACCACCGAACGGGACCATCGGATGGATACCGCCATGCTTGTTGATCCACACAGTGCCTGCTTGTATTCGCGCGGCAATCTTTCGGGCGGCGTCGCGGTCGGAACTCCACACCGAAGCGCCGAGGCCGACATCCAATCCGTTCGCGAGTTCGATTGCCTCGTCGACAGTTTCGTACCGAATGATGGGTAGGGCAGGCCCGAATTGCTCCTCCGTTACCAGGGCGTTGTCGGGTGCGATGTTCGACACCAGGGTGGTGGGGTAGAAGTGCCCGGGTGCATCGGCGTCCGGTGTACCGCCGACCAGTATGGTCGCACCGGATTCCCGGGCGCGTTCGACGAGGTTCGCCACGATGTCGTACTGCGCCTTGTTCTGCAGTGGCCCCAGCACATTGTTCTCGTCGAGTCCGCGGCCCATCGGCATCGATCTGGCGACGGCAGCGAGTTCGGTGCAGACCTCGTCGTAGACATCGGTGTGCACGTACAGTCGCTTGAGGGCAGCGCAGGTCTGTCCGGTATTGATGAAAGCACCCCAGAAGAGTTCCTCTGCAATGGCTTTGGGGTCCACGTCCGGAAGGACGATGCCGGCGTCGTTGCCGCCGAGTTCGAGGGTGAGCCGCTTGATCGTGTCCGCGGAACTCTTGATGATGGACTGCCCGGTACGGGTGGAGCCGGTGAACATCAACTTGTCGATGTCGGGGTGGGAAGACAGTCGCGCACCCAGGTCTCCTTCGCCTGCGACGACGGTCAGGACGTTCTCTGGAAGTACCGAGTTGATGACCGCGACGAGCGCCAGGACACTCAGCGGGGTGTACTCCGACGGTTTGACGACGGTGGTGTTGCCCATGCGCAGTGCCGGCGCGATCTGCCACACGGTGATCATCATCGGCCAGTTCCACGGCCCGATCGCGCCGACGACCCCGAGCGGTCTGTAGTACATTTCGGCGCTACCCTCGTCGCCGTCGAGCAGCACCTGCACAGGAAGTTCCGTTGTCGCAGTGGCGCGCAGCCACGTAGCGCAGGCACCGACCTCGAAGCGGGCGTTGGGTCCGTTGAGCGGCTTGCCCTGCTCACGTGACAGCAGCTCCGCGAGCGGTTCGGTAGCTGCGTCGATGGCATCGGCGGCCTGCAGTAACAGGCCAGCGCGGTCTTCGTCGGAGCACGCCGCCCATGCGGGTTGCGCTGCTTTCGCGCGAGCAATAGCGGCGTCGAGCACCTCGACACCCTCGAAGCGGGCTTTGCCGACGACCTCTCCGGTTGCGGGGTCGAAGATTTCGCGTCCGTTGGGGTCGGCGATCTCGCTGAGAAGTGAATCGAATGTGATGGTCACTGTCTGTCCTTTCGGGCGGCGAACTGGCTTGGGGATCAGTAGCTGGCGCGCGCGCTGTGCGCCGATGGATCGATGTAGCGCTGAGCGAGGGCCTCGGAACCCCGCGCCAAGATTGCGGCGTCGGCACCGACGAGCAGGAACTGCGCGCCGTCCTCGGCGTAGGAGTCGGCACGGTCGGGATCGAAGGCGTTGACTCCGAACGGCTTTCCGGTGGATGCGATCGCCGCGAACCCATCGTTCACGGCGGCTACGACATCGGGGTGGTTCTGCTGTCCGAGTAGTCCCATCGAGGCGGACAGATCGCTGGGTCCGAGGAAGGCGCCGTCGATCCCCGGCGTTCCCGCGATAGTCGCTGCGTTGGATACCCCTTCGGCCGTCTCGATCTGGACGAACACGGACACGTGATCGGCTCCGTTCGCCAGATAACCCTCGACCCGATTCCAGCGCGCAGAACGTGCCAGCGCACTGCCGACACCGCGCCGCCCCACTGGCGGGTACTGGGCGGCGGCGGCCACCTCGCGTGCTTGCTCGGCCGTCGAGATCATCGGGACCAGGATGTTCTGAGCACCCAGGTCCAAGACTTGCTTGATGATCACCGCGTCGGCGACGGGTACTCGCACCACCGGGGTCACGGGGTAGCCAGAAATCGCGTAGAGCTGTGCGAGAACGGATTCGAGACCGTTGGGGGCGTGCTCCATGTCGATGAGCACCCAGTCCAGGCCCGAGCCGGCCATGATCTCGGCGGCCACCGGTGAACCTGTGGTGATCCAGCCGCCGTACAGCGGCCGATCCGCCTCCGCCAACGCATCCCGAAAAGTCTTGTTCAGTCGAAGCGGCATGAGATCGTCCCCATCGGTCCGTAGTCGGCGAGCACGCTGTCGCCCTTCTGCACCCACATCGGGCGGGTGAACGAGCCGGCCAACACGATTTCACCCGCTTCGAGGCGATCGTCGTGCTGAGACAACTTGTTGGCCAACCACGCCACCCCCATCGCTGGGTGATTCAACACGGCGGCGGCAACCCCGGACTCCTCGATCGTCTCGTTGCGGTAGAGCAGCGCCGATATCCACCGCATGTCCACCGCCGTTGGGTCGGTCGGGTTGCCGCCGTACACGAGCCCACCCAGTGCCGAGTTGTCGCTGATCGTGTCGACGATTGTGCGTCCGTCCATCTCGATCCGCGAACTCAGAATTTCGAGAGCGGGTACGACGTACTCCGTTGCTTTCAGAACGTCGAAGATCGTTGCGTGGGGACCCGACAGTGGGCTGCCGAGGACGAAGGCGAGCTCGACTTCGATGCGCACGTTGGAAAAGCGTCCGTGCTCGATCACCGAGCCGTTGTCGAAGACCTGATCGTCGAAGATCGCGCCGTAGTCGGGCTCGGTGATGCCGGTCGCGACCTGCATCACCTTGCTCGTCAGACCGATCTTGCGTCCGACCAGGCGTCGACCTGACTCCACCTTGCGTTTGCGCCACTCGTTCTGCACCGCGTAGGAATCCTCGAATGTCATCTCGGGATAGCGTGCGGTCAGTCGCGGGATCATCGTCCGCGTTCGTTCCGCCTCTTCGAGCTGGTCTGCGATCGCGGTAACGGTGTTCGGGTCGAGCATGGATTCTCCTGTGCCGTCGAGGAATGAGTTGTCACTACAGCTGTGCGCCGAGCTTGAACTCGCCCTTCTTCCAATCCGGCATCTCGTCCGTGTCCTCTTTGCGGGTGTACGAGAATCCGTCCGCACCGATGGTGACGGCCATTTCGGAATCGTCGGTTCGTGCGATCACGGGCTTGGGGTTGCCGTCGAGGTCCAGGACGATCGATGCGTCCGTGTACCAGCTGGGGACGACGGGAGTGCCCCACCAATCGCGCCGCTGATTGTCGTGCACGTCCCAGGTGACGACCGGGTTGTCGGGATCGCCGGTGTAGTAGTCCTGGGTGTAGATCTCTATGCGATGGCCGTCGGGGTCACGCAGGTAGAGGTAGAAGGCGTTCGAGACGCCGTGGCGTCCGGGTCCACGCTCGATGTGGTCGGACATCCGAAGTGAGCCGAGTTTGTCGCAGATGGCGATGATGTTGTGCTTCTCGTGCGTGGCGAAGGCGACGTGGTGCATCCGTGGTCCGTCGCCCCCGGTCATTGCGGTGTCGTGCACTGTGGACTTACGTCGCATCCAGGCTGCGAATGTCGTGCCGGCTTCGTCCTGAATGTCCTCGGTGACGCGAAAACCGAGGTCTTCCATGTAGGCCACGGCGCGGGGGACGTCGGGAGTCACCTGGTTGAAGTGATCCAGTCGGACGAGCGCACCGGGGGTATAGAGGTGGTAGTGCCAGGCGAGGCGCTCGACATGCTCGACGTCGTAGAAGAACTCGTACGGGAAACCGAGGGGATCTTCGACTCGCACCGAATCACCGATTCCCTTGTTGTACCCGTTGGGGTTCCGCTCTACACGACAGCCGAGTTCGGTGTAGAACGCGACGGCCTTGTCGAGATCCTGCGGGCTGCGTACACGGTAGGAGAACGCTGCTACCCCGGCGACCGGCCCCTTGCGCAGTACTAGGTTGTGATGAATGAACTCCTCGAAGGATCGTAGGTAGACGGCATTCTCGTCTTCCTTGGTCACCACGAGGTCGAGTACGTCGACGTAGAACTTGCGCGAGCGCTCGAGGTCGGTGACAACCAATTCCATGTAGGCGCAACGCAGTACGTCCGGGGGAGTGGCCTGCGGGGTGGGGACCGGGTCGGCCGAGCGGACGCGGCTGCTGCGTGTCACGACGGGCTCGGGGGCATCGGGGGTGATGGTCATGTCATGGTCCTTGTCGAAAGATGAAGGGAGTCAGTGCTTGTCGGAATCTTTTTTGCCGAAGGTCGGGTTGTGTACCTCGCCGAGCGTGATGTGCACGGCCTGCTGCTGGGTGTAGAAGTCGATGGAGCGGTAGCCGCCCTCGTGCCCGAGCCCCGAAGCCTTGACGCCACCGAACGGGGTGCGTAGGTCGCGCACGTTGTTGGAGTTGAGCCACACCATGCCGGCATCGATGGCCTGGGCGAAGTTGTGCGAGCGCTTGAGGTCGTTGGTCCAGACATAGGCTGCGAGACCGTATTTGACACCGTTCGCCAGTTCGAGAGCTTCGTCGTCGGTGTCGAACGGGGTGATCGCCACGACCGGTCCGAAGATCTCTTCCTGGAAGATGCGGGCGTCGGGTGCGACATCGGCGAACACCGTCGGGGTCACGAAGTTGCCCTGATCGAAGCCTTCGGCCCGGCCGCCGCCCGCAACCAGGCGCGCTTCGGTCTTACCGATCTCGATGTAGCTCATCACCTTGTCGTAGTGCTCCGGGTGCACCAGCGCACCGACCTCGGTCGCGGGATCGTGCGGGTAGCCAACCTTAACCCGCTTCGCTTGTGCTGCATAGCGTTCGACGAACTCGTCGTAGATGGACCGTTCGACGAGAATGCGACTTCCCGCGGTGCAGCGTTCGCCGTTGAGAGAGAACACACCGAAAATCGTGGCGTCCACAGCGGCCTCGAGATCGGCATCTGCGAACACGATGGCCGGGCTCTTGCCGCCCAGTTCCATCGACAGACCCTTGAGGAAGGGCGCGGCGTTGCCGAAAATGAGCTGACCCGTGCTGGATTCACCGGTGAACGAAATCAAGGGAACGTCGGGATGCTTGACCAAAGCGTCGCCCGCGTCCTCACCGAGACCGTTGACAAGGTTGAACACACCCTCCGGCAGGCCGGCTTCCTCGAAGATGCCCGCCCACAACGATGCCGACAGGGGAGTGAACTCGGCGGGCTTGAGAACAACGGTGTTCCCAGTGGCCAACGCGGGGCCCAGCTTCCACGATTCGAGCATGAACGGGGTGTTCCACGGGGTGATCAGCCCGGCGACCCCGATAGGCGTGCGGTTGACGTAGTTGATCTGCCGCCCTGGCACCTTGTAGGTGTCGTCGGACTGCGCCACGATGAGGTCGGCGAAGAAACGGAAGTTCTCGGCGGCGCGGCGAGCCTGACCCAGAGCCTGGGTGATGGGGAGGCCGGAGTCGAAGGATTCGAGTTCGGCCAGCCGTGCGTCGCGTGATTCGACGATGTCGGCGATGCGGTGCAGGATGCGTGAGCGTTCGCGCGGGAGCATCCTCGGCCAGGGGCCGTCCTCGAACGCGGTCTTGGCGGCCTCGACAGCTCGGTCGACATCGGCTTTCTTGCCGGCGGCGGCCTGCAGGTAGACCTCATTGGACACCGGGTCGAGAACGTCGAAAGTGTCGCCGTCGATCGAATCGACGAACGCACCGCCGATGTAGTGCTGGATCTTGCTGGGAAGGTCGGTGGGGACGTGGCGTTGTGCCTGTTCGGCGACAGTGTTCGTCATGAATGCTCCAATGTCGGGACCGGTTGTCCGATCTGATTCAGTAGGCCGGTAGGCCGATGGTTTCGTCAGGGTGCTCGTGGACCAGGTAAGCGTCGAGCGTTGCGGATCGGTGTCGTCGAGCGGCCTTTTCGATTTCGCCTAGGGGCGCACCGATTTCGATGAGCCGCACGATGTTTTCGTGTTCGTGCACCGACTCACGTGCGCGACCGGGAACGAACGCGAATGTCGATGCACGCAAGTGCCCGAGGCGGCCCCACTCGGCTTCGACGAGTGTCAGCATTCGCGGGTTTACACACTTCGAGAACAGGATCTCGTGGAATTGCTTGTTCAGCGACGTGAACAGATGGGGATCGAAGTCATCGAGAGACTCGATCATGCGTTCGTTCACCACCCGGGCACGGCGTATGTCGTCTTCGGACAGTCGACGCGCGGACATGGCCGTGGCTGCGCCCTCGAGAATGCTCAAACTCTGCATGCTGTAGCGATATTGAGTGTCGTCCACCATCGACACGTGGGCTCCGACGTTCCGCTCGAACGTCACCAGCCCTTCCGCTTCGAGCTGTCGGATCGCCTCACGAACCGGAACGACACTCATGTCGAGATCCTTCGCGATCGAGCCGAGTACGAGGCGGTAGCCGGGCGTGTATTCCTGCCGCGCTATCCGGTCCTTGATGTAGTGGTAGGCGGCCTGCGATTTGCTCTGTGTCACTGGGAAACTCCCTGATCCATACGCCACTGCTCGTACTTGCGCTTCCATTCCGCATTCGGTGGGAAGAGCCCGTCGAGTGGATGTCCGGCCGCGACCTGGTCGGCAACCCACGCGTCCTGCTCTTCCTGAGCGAGCGCCTCGTCGACCACTTCCTCGGCCAACGCCGGCGGAATCACGATCACCCCGTCGCTGTCGCCGACGATGACGTCACCGGGCTGCACCGTCGCTCCACCGCAGGCGACGGTCAGGTCGAAATCCCAGGGGACGTGTCGGCGGCCCAATACTGCGGGGTGGGCGGTCGCGGCGAACACAGGGAGACCGATCTCGGCTACGGCGTCGCGATCGCGAACTCCTCCGTCGGTCACGACGCCGACGGCGCCGCGGGATCGGGCCCGCAGGGCGAGGATGTCGCCCAGAGTGCCGGAGCCGAGTTCTCCGCGGGCCTCGATGACGATGATCTCGCCGTCGTTCACCGCGTCGAACACTCGTTTCTGTGCGTTGTATCCACCGCCGTGGCTGACGAACAGATCTTCTCGATTGGGTACGAACCGCAGAGTCCGGGCCGTTCCGACGATCTTGTCGCTGGGAGTCAATGCGCGAACACCCTCGATCGACACGTTGTTCAGTCCACGTTTGCGGAGCTGGGCCGACAGTCCCGCCACCGGCACCCGGGCGAGCTTGTCTCGCAGTTCTACGCTCAATCCTGTTCGAGGCAGGGTGATTCCGGCTGCTTCGGCCGATCCCCACGCGTCTTCGCGCTGAGTATCGTCCGCGGCCGGCAGCGAGCCGAGTGAGCCGTCGAAGGCGACGTCGCCCTGAGTGACGGTGGTGACGAGGCGACCGGATGTGGCCTTCTCGTCGATTGCGCTCACCTCGACCTCGACGACGTCGCCGGGAACAACGACCGAGGAGCCGGCGGGTGTGCCGGTGAGGATGACGTCGCCGGGTTCGAGGGTGAAATGCTGCGACAAGTCGGCTATCAGTTGGGGCAGCGTGAAGATGAGGCCGGCCGTGGTGTCGTCCTGCGCGACGGTTCCGTTGACCCACGTGCGTATTCGCAGGGCGGCTGGGTCGACCGACCGGGCGTCGATGACGTTGGGTCCGAGTGGGGTGTAGCCGTCTCCGCCCTTGGAACGGACGTTGGATCCCTTGTCGTTGGCGCGCAGATCGTAGAGGCCGAAGTCGTTGGCAGCCGTGATGCCCGAGATGTGACTCCAGGCGTTCTCTGCCGATATCCAGCGCGCTGTCGCCCCGATGATCAGGGCGATTTCGCCCTCGAAAGCGAGAAGTTCGGTGCCTGCGGGCCGCTCGACGGTCTCGCCTGTGAATCCCACGGAACTCGACGGCTTGAGGAAGTAGGACGGATGAGCCGGGCGGCGACCCCGCTGATCTGCTCGCGATGCGTAGCTCAGGTGCACCGCGATGATCTTCCCGGGCCTGGTCAGTGAGCTGCTCGACTCGATGACGGCAGCATCGCGGCTCTCGGTCTTCATGTTCCTCCTCGATAGCGACCCTTGCATCATATCTCAGATCGTATACGATAAGTGATGCAGATCGCAATGAGTCCCTGAAGTGCTCCGAAGCACTCGAGCCCGTATGAGAATCGGAGAAGGTCCCGCAATGCAATTTCACCACCATGGTTATGTCTCCGGTGACCCACGTGTCCAGCAAGCCTCGGGCATCGGTATCGACCGGCCGGACGAGCTTCCCGAGTACGTCGATGTGCTCATCGTCGGCACCGGACCGGCTGGAATGATCACGGCCGCACAGCTTTCCCAGTTTCCCGGTGTGACAACGCGAATCGTCGAGCGGCGTGCAGGACGGCTCGCTATCGGACAGGCCGACGGGATTCAGGCTCGTAGCGTCGAGACCTTCCAGGCGTTCGGGTTCGCAGATCGCATCACGGCCGAGGCCTACCGGATCACCGAAATGGCCTTCTGGAAGCCCGATCCCGAGGACGCATCGAAGATCGTGCGCACCGCGCGTACACCCGACGACGCGACCGGAATCAGTGAGTTCCCGCACTTGATCGTCAACCAGGCCCGTGTGTTGGACTACTTCGCCGAGGTCATGGCTCTGTCGCCCACTCGGATGACGCCGGATTTCGGCTACGAATTCTGCACGCTGGAGATCGGGGAGGGCGACCACCCCGTCACGGTCACGCTCGGACACACCGGCGGCAGTCGAGTGGGACAGAAGCGAACAATCCATGCCAAGTATGTCGTCGGCTCCGACGGTGCACGCAGCGCTGTACGCGACACGATCGGATGCACGCCGATCGGAGACAAAGCCTTCCATGCCTGGGGTGTGATGGACGTTCTCGCCGTCACCGACTTTCCCGACATTCGTCTCAAGTGCGCCATCCAGTCCGGCTCGGGCGGCAGCATCCTGCACATCCCACGCGAGGGTGGCCACCTGTTCCGCATGTACGTCGATCTCGGTGAAGTAGCCGAGGACGACAACGGCAAGGTACGAACGACCAGCATCGATCAGATCGTCGCGCAGGCCAACGAGATTCTGCATCCCTACACCCTGGAGGTGAAAAACGTTGCCTGGCACAGTGTCTACGAGGTCGGTCACCGCGTGACCGATCGCTTCGACGACGTGCCGGCCGATCAGGTCGGGATGCGCATCCCGCACGTCTTCATCACCGGCGATGCCTGCCACACCCACAGTGCCAAAGCGGGGCAGGGAATGAACGTGTCCATGCAGGACGGGTTCAATCTCGGCTGGAAACTCGGGCATGTGCTCGAAGGCCGCGCGCCCGAGAGCCTGCTCGCGACCTATACCGCCGAACGTCAGGTCATTGCGCAGAATCTGATCGACTTCGACAAGCAGTGGTCGGCCATGATGGCGAAGCGCCCGGAGGACTTCGACAATCCATCCGAACTCGAGGAGTTCTACGTCAAAACCGGAGAATTTCCGGCAGGCTTCATGACCGAGTATCGGCCGTCGATGATCATCGGTGACACCACCCACCAGAATGTGGCCATAGGATTCCCGGTGGGCAAGCGTTTCAAGTCGGCACCGGTGGTGCGAGTGTGCGACGCCAATCCGACACATCTCGGTCACCACCACCGTGCGGATGGGCGCTGGCGAATCTACGTTTTCGCCGACGCGGCAGCCGCCGGCCTTCATTCGAACAGCGTCGTGTTGAACGAATTGTCCTCGTGGCTCCGCGAATCGCCCGAGTCGCCGATTGTGCAGTTCACCCCGCAGGGGACCGACGTCGACAGTTCCTTCGACGTCAAAGTGATCTATCAGCAGGGCCACGTCTCGGTCGACATCGGCGCGGTGGATCCCGTTTTCCTCCCCATCAGAGGTCCGTTCGGACTCGTCGATTACGAGAAGGTCTTCGCAACCGATCCGCATATCGACATTTTCACCGAGCGCGGAATCGACCGCGACGGCGCAGTCGTGGTGGTCCGTCCCGATCAGTATGTGGCCCAGGTCCTTCCACTCAGCGCAACCGACGAGTTGGCGACGTTTTTCGCCGGCAACATGCTGTCGCGCGGCGTCGTCTGATGCGGCACCGGCAGTGACAGGGTTGTGCAAATGTCGGATTCGTCGCCCACGATGTTCTCGACCTCCGCTACAGCACAATCACAGAACGCAGGACTTCGCCGGCCTTCATCTGGTCGAAGGCGTACTCGATCCGATCCAGTGTGATCCGCTCGGTGACGAACTTGTCGAGCGGCATTCGACCTTGCTGGTATAGGTCCACCAGCATGGGAAAGTCGCGTTCGGGCAAGCAGTCTCCGTACCACGACGATGTGAGTGATCCACCGCGCGAAAAGAAGTCGATCAACGGCATCTCGAGCGTCATATCCGGCGTCGGAACCCCGACGAGAACCACCGTTCCGGCCAGATCTCGCGCATAGAAGGCTTGCTTCCATGTCTCCGGGCGTCCGACCGCGTCGATGACGACGTCGGCTCCGAAGCCGTCGGTCAGCTCCTGCACCGCCGTGACGGCGTCGACCCGAGAGGCGTCGATCGTGTGAGTCGCCCCGAGTTCGGTTGCCCAGGCCAGCTTCTTCTCGTCACGGTCCACCGCGATTATTTTGGTGGCTCCAGCGAGTCGCGCACCGACGATCGCGGCATTGCCGACGCCTCCGCACCCGATGACGGCGACGCTGTCTCCGCGGGAGACACCTCCGGTGTTGACCGCGGCACCGAGCCCCGCCATGACGCCGCACCCGAGAAGCCCGACGACGGCCGGATCGGAGTCGGGATCGACTTTGGTGCACTGTAACTCGTGCACAAGGGTCTTCTCGGCGAATGCTCCGATTCCCAAGGCCGGAGTCAGCTCGGTGCCGTCGACGAGTGTCATCTTCCGCGATGCGTTGAAGGTGTCGAAGCAGTGCCACGGCCTGCCTCGCTTGCACGCTCGGCACGCACCACAGACTGCACGCCAGTTGAGTACTACGAAGTCGCCCACTGCCACGTGGGTCACGTTCTCGCCGACGGTCTCCACGACGGCCGCGGCCTCGTGGCCGAGTAGAAAGGGGTATTCGTTGTTGATACCGCCGTCCCGATAAGCCAGGTCGGTATGGCACACACCGCACGCCAGAACCTTCACCACGACATCTCGTGGTCCCGGATCCGGTACGTCGACGATTTCGATCGAGGTGGCTTTGCCCGGAGCCGTGGCTACTACGCCACGTACCTGTTGTCCCACAGTAGATCCCTTCGTAGGTGTCGTGAGTGTCGAAATGGACTGCAGTCAGACCTGAGGGGATCGGGCTTGCTTACGCATCTGCTCGACCCGCACCGGAGCTCGGCGCGAATCGAAAATTGTTGCGCCGACCTCCTGTTCGGCCTGGTTCTCGATCCCGAGTGCGATGCCTGTTCGGTCGCGCAGCACAACCGTGGCCGCGATGGCCAGGAGGAACATGGCGATGAGATAGACCCCGACGGCGTAGATGCTTCCGGTAGCGCCGACGAGCGCGGTGGCGATGGTCGGTGCGAACGCACCGCCGATGACCGCACCCAATGCGTAGGAGATTGCGATGCCGGAAAAGCGGACCGAGGCCGGAAATATCTCCGAGTACCAGGCAGCCTGCGGCCCGTACGACATTCCGAGTCCGAAGGTGAACAGTGCAAGTCCGAGGAACAGCAGCCAGATATTTCCGGAGTTCACGAAGAAGAACATTGGAAACACCGTCACCACAAGGCCGGCGTATCCGATCAGGTAGGTGCGCTTGCGGCCGATGCGGTCCGAGGCGTATCCGGACAGATAGATGAAGATCGCCCAGAGAGCTGCCGATGCCGTGATGGCAAGTAGCACTGGAGTGCGTCCGAGGCCGACAGGTCCGTCGGGCTTGGTCGCGTAGCTGGTGATGAACCCACCCGTGGTCATGTATCCGGCGGCGTTGTTGCCCGCGAAGACCAGAGCGGCAAGGATCACCAGCAGCCAGTGCTTACGGAACAGCTCGACGAGGGGCAGTTTGGTCTGTTGCCTGCGATCCGCGATCTCGCTGAAGACCGGGCTCTCGTCGATCGACCTACGAATGAAATAGCCCACGCCGATCAGGACGAAGCTGAGGAGGAACGGAATTCGCCAGCCCCATTCGACGAACTCGTCTCCGGGAGAAATCACGCCGGTCATCAGAGCAGTCATGCCGGCGGCCAGCAGCATGCCCAGTGGGACACCGAGTTGGGGGAACGCACCTGCGCGGCCTCGTCGGTTGTCGGGGGCGTGCTCGACCGCCATGAGAACGGCACCGCCCCATTCACCACCGGCGGATATACCTTGGACGATGCGAAGTACGAGCAAGAGGATCGGCGCGAGGATGCCGGCTGTCTCGTACGTGGGCAGCAATCCGATCAGGCTGGTTGCTCCTCCCATCAGCAGAAGGGTGAGAACGAGCATCGCTCGGCGACCGATCCGATCACCGAAATGTCCGGCAAGTACCGCGCCGAACGGGCGAAACACGAAGCTGATACCGACCGTTGCGAACGACAACAGAAGGCCGAGTTCGGTTCCTGCAGGTGCGAAGAACACCTGCGAGAACACCAGTCCCGCAGCGGTACTGTAGATGAAGAAGTCGTACCATTCGATCGTCGTTCCGACGACCGTTGCCATCGCGACGCGGCGCTGAGTGGCCGCCCGCGTAGGGGAGTGTGAAGTGCTCATGTCGAGTTTCTCCGATGTTCGGTCGAGAATTCCAAGGGGCGAGTAATGCGACGAGACCGCGGCCCGAAGGCCGGGCAGAGATCCGTACAACGGCGCGGTGTCACCGACAGGAGGCAGCCACTACCTGCGGGACGGTTCGGCAACCGTGGCGCGATAGGTCGTCATGCCGAGGTCTTCCTCGAGGGGGCCGAATCCGGTTGTGCAGCAAACCTCTTCAGGTTGAAGGTGGGGTCGTCGAGAAGGATCGGATCGGGCGACCGCGCAGAAGCGAGCAGAGCCCGCGCAGCAATGTGGTCGGCAGGACGGTTGATGGACTCCACCGCAGCGAGACGGCCGTTTCGGTAGCAGCAGACGGAGAATCGTCCGGTCGTCGGGTCGCCGCAGAGAACCGCGGTGTCGTCGGGAAGACGAACTCCGGCGATCTGGAGCTTCAGCGCGCCTTGATGGCTCCAGAACCAGGGCACTTCTGCACCGCAGTTATCGTCACCGAGTATCACTGCGGCAACACGTCTGCCGTGGTCGGTTGCGTTCTGCACCGATTCGAGGCGAACACGGGTACCGGTGTGGAGGCTGGGATAGTTCGCGCAGTCACCGATCGCGTACACGGCGGGGTCGTTCGTGCGGAGGAAATCGTCGACGACAATCCCGTTGGCCACGGGGAGATCTGCTGCGGCAGCCAGTGCGGTGCGGGGTATCGCACCGATACCGACGATCACGAGATCCGCCTCGTAGTGCTCTCCGGTCTCGGTCTCTGCGCCGACCACTCGTCCCTCGCGTCCGGTGAAAAACGAGACCACCTCTTCCGTGTGCACGTGCGTGCCGGCTTGTCGGTGTACTGCTGTCACGTGATCGGACGTGTATCGCGATACCGCGCGTGACAACGGCCGGTCCGTTGCTTCGAGGACAGTGACATTCGCTCCCTGCGCCCGGGCGGCGGCCGCCACCTCGAGCCCTACGAAGCCCGCGCCGACCACGAGAACATTTCGTGCCTCGTGCAATTCGCGTCGCAATGCGTCGGCATCGGCGAGCGTACGCAGGGTATGAATTCCTGCCAGCTCGCTTCCCGTGATGTCGAGCGACCGGTTTGCCGCGCCCGTTGCCAGGATCAGAGAGTCGTAGGGCAGAACGTCACCGTCATCGAGGCGCACGGTGCGGGCGGTGCGGTCCACCGATGCGGCGCTCACACCTGTGCGCAGAACGATTCGTTGTTCGGTGAAGAACCTCTCGGCTCTCAAGGGAAGTGGGTCGATCGAGCCGCCGGACGTCAAGTGGCCCTTGGACAGCGGCGGCCGCTGATACGGCAGTACCGGCTCGTCGCCGATGACTGTCAGTGTCCCGATGTGGCCACGGGCGCGCAGGGAGTCTGCAGCCTGGATGCCGGCTTGACCGCTTCCGACGATGACTACCCGAGCGCCCTTCGCGTCGTCAGATCTGTTGTGCGGGAACATCGACTTCGATTTCTTCGAGGCCACCTGCGGTGCCACTGTCGAACGTGATTTGGCAGCCGAGTCTGCTGCGCCGTTCGTCTCGGGGTGCGGCAACGCACTCGAGCATTTCTTCCTCGTCCTCACTGATCGCACCGAGAGCATCGAGGTACGGCTCGCGTACGTACACGTGGCAGGTGGCGCACATGGCCTGTCCGCCGCATTCACCCACGATGCCCGGTACGCCGTTCTGTACTGCTGCGCGCATCACGTTCGAGTCTGCGTCCGCATCGACGGTGTCGGTCGCGTTGTCGGTGTGGTGAAAAATTACCTTGGGCATCGGTACTCCTCCGTAGTAAGGGCGGTGTTTTTCAGGACCATTGCACCGGCAGGGCGGTCACGCCTCGGAATACCCAGCCGCCCAACGTCTCCGGGCGCTGCGGATCGAGGCGCAGATCCGAGAATTCGCGGAAGAGTGCGGGCAGCGCGACCCCCACCACCGATGCTCGTGCCACCCAGGCACCGGCGCAGAAGTGCTGACCTCCGCCGAAGGCGAGGTGTGGCTTCTTGGGTCGGTCGATGTCGTAGGACTCGGGGTCGACGAATACCTCGGCGTCGCGGTTTGCGGCACCGATGACCACTCCGAGGCGTGCCCCGCTCGGTAGCGCCATGCCGGCGAGCTCCGTGTCGGTGGTGACCTCGCGTGGATACATGCTGATCGGTGCCACCCATCGAATCGATTCCTCGAAGGCGTCGGACCAACGGTCGTTCGCCACCACGTCTGCACGCTGGGCAGGGTGCGAGAGGAGGGCCCACACTGTTGTGGCGATCGCGTCCCGTGGTTCGTTCAGGCCTCCACCGATGGCCATCTTGAGGTTTGCGCGAATCGACTCGAGCGGCATCGAAGTGCCGGCCAATTGACCGAGCAGGCTGGCGTCGGGATCGGCGCGTAGAACGGCCAGCATCTCGTCGACCGCCGCGTCCACTTCGTTCGAGGATCGAGCCGCGTGTGCCCAGACAGATGGGTCGTCGGCATAATTGCCGGTCCCGTCGATCAGTGTCTGTGACCAGCGCTGCAGGTCGGCCTGAGTCGCGTTGCGGAAACCGAGAACCTCGCGAAGGTTCTCCGCCGCGAACGGTGCTGCGAATTCCTTCACCAGGTCTGCGCCGCTCCCCGCATCGCGAAGCCGATCGAGGTACGTTGCGGCGTTGCGAGCGAATGCGGCATTCCAATGTTCCTTGATTGCTTTGGGTCGCAATGTTCCACCCAGGGAACGGCGCTCGGTGTCGTGCTCGGGGTTGTCCTTGCGAAGCATGCTGTGGCCCATCGACCGCTTCATCAACGACCCCGCTTCGTCAGCGGAGAAGCGGGCAGGATCGAGTTCGATCGTGTGGCACGCGTCGTACCCGATCACCAGGTACCGGTTCACCGCCGGAACCCAGTGGATGGGCGCACTTTGTCTCAGTGTGCGGTAGATGGGATACGGGTCGGCGTACAGGTCCGGGATCGTGACCCAGTCTGCTGTTGGGATATCAAGGCTTGCAGCCACTTTCGCGGTCATTGTCGATTCGCCTTCCGTGATGAGTCGATTCGACGAGTATGACCTGCACCACATCAACAGGTAAACTTCAAAATACTTTGGAACAAGCGAAGGAAAAGTTCTTTATGTCGACCTACACGCTCAGGCAACTCGAATACTTCGTCGCGGTCGCCGATGCCGGCTCGATTTCTGGTGCAGCGTCGGCTCTGCACGTCACGCCGACCGCTGTCGCGTCCGCGATGACGGACCTCGAACGAGTGCTACGCACCCAACTCATGGTGCGCCGCAAGGCACACGGAATCACGCTGACACCCACGGGCGCATATCTGCGGGAGCGTGCTCGAACGTTGGTTCACTCCGCCGACGAGCTGGAACTGGCAGCAGCAAGTGGTGGATCCGAGCTTGCCGGTCCTCTCGTGCTCGGCTGCTACGCCACGATCGCACCGACGGCGATCCCCCCGGTGATGGAGTGGATCACCGCGACACATCCGAAAGTCGATCTCACGGTCATCACGGGTAGTCAGGGTGAACTCCCTCAGCAACTGCTGGACGGGTCGCTCGATCTGGCTATCGGGTACGACATAGCTCTCCCGCCCGGTCTGGAATCGGTCCTGCTCTACCGGACACCGGCATACGTCCTGCTCCCTGACGGGCATCCTCTGACCGCGCACCAGGTGGTGCCTCTCGAAGCGCTGGCCCGAGAACCGCAGATTCTGCTCGATCTTCCCCCGGCGGCAGAGCACACCCTCCTCTTGTTCGAGCGGGCAGGAATCACTCCGCGGATCACTCAGCGCACCTGCGACTTCGAGCTCACGCGGTCGCTCGTGGCGCGGGGATTCGGCTTCGCCATTCTCATCCAGCGTCCCGCGATCGACAACACCTACGAGGGGCTTCCTGTGGCGGTCCGCGAGATCACCCCTGCCAACCCCAGTAGCGGCGTACGGATGATGTGGCCGCGCGGAGTCCAGCTTTCGGACAGGGCGTCCGCGGTTGTCGCGTTTGCGACCGAGCACGCACATGATCTCGACCCGCGAACCAGACGACGGAGACTCGGTCTCGGCTGAACGGCCGATCTGTCGACGGTGATGATTCGGTAACGCGAAGTTCACAGCGCCGGCGATGATTCGTAATGCAGCCGGCGGATTCTTCTTTCAACGGTCGTAGAACCACGATCTATTGGACGGAGAGGAGGTGCAGTGTGAAGCCAGGACCTTGATCTCTGACCGGAGTGTCGGACCCGTCCGGCGGGCCGCTACCGTGGACTCATGCCCAAGCTGGTCGACCACGACGAACGCAGGCGAGCAATTGCCGCTGCCACGTGGCGTCTGATCGCGGCAAAAGGGATAGACGCGGCGAATATGCGTGACATCGCCACCGAGGCTGGCTATACCAACGGCGCACTCAGCCACTATTTCTCGGGCAAAGACGAGATCCTCAGAACGTCGTACGAGCTCGTGTTCGAGGCGACGAACGCTCGTATCGACGCACGGATGCGTGACGCACGAGGTCTCGCCGCGCTTCGAATCTTCTGTCGCGAAATCATGCCGACGACGCAGGAGACCCTGCTCGAAGCACGTATCGCGATCTCGTTGTTTCAGCGTGCGATGTACGACGAACACATGGATGACATCAATCGTCGGGTACTGGGTCTGTGGCGTGACCAGATGGCCGGGTATCTCGAGGACGCGCGCGCGGTGGGCGAGTTGGGCGATATCGACGTGGCGATCGTCGTCGAACAATTGCTCAGCATGATGATGGGCGTTCAAATTCTGGGTGTTCTGACGCCCTCCGTCAGTTCGGCGAAGTCACAGCTCACGATGCTGGACAACTTCCTCGCACTGCTGCGTTCCTAGCGCCCGCGCTCACTGGGCTCGATGCCGGTGACTCCCGATCATCCCTCGAATGTGATCTGTACAGCCGCTGTCTGCGGGTGTAGCGTCCGTCACATCTTTTTTCCAACGAACGTAGAACCAACCTACTTTTAGGACTGTTCATGCCGACTCTTTCTCCCACAAGAATCGATCACCCTCTGGACTTGGCCACCGCCGAGGAGATCGCAGACGTACGCGCCGTCCTCGATGACGCTGGTCTACTGGGCGAGCACACCCGCTTCGTCTACGTCGGTCTCGAGGAGCCGCTCAAGTCCGAGCTGTACCCCACTGCGACGGCTATCGACCGCCGCTTTCGAGCCTTGCTGCACGATGTGTCCACGCCCAATGCCGTCGACGTCGTCGTGTCGGTCACCGAGCGAACGGTCGTGTCGTCGGTAACGCTCGACGCAATTCGTGACGGCCAGATGCCCGTCCTCGACGAAGAGTTCGGACTCGTCGAAGAGGTATTGCGAACGGACCCCGAATGGCTGGCTGCACTCGAACGCCGTGGTCTCGATGTCGACCACGTCCGGGTCGCTCCCTTGTCTGCCGGCGTGTTCGACTATCCCGGCGAAGAGGGACGAAGAATTCTGCGGGGCTTGGCATTTCGCCAGGACTTCCCGACGGATCATGCGTGGGCGCATCCCATCGACGGCCTGGTCGGGTTCGTCGACGTCATGAACAAGACGGTCGAAAAGGTGCTCGACACCGGAGTGGTGCCGATTCCCGAGGAGTCGGGCAACTTCACCGACCCTGCAGTCACCGGTCCGATGCGCACGACACAGAAGCCGATCGAGATCACCCAGCCGGAGGGGCCGAGTTTCGAGGTCACCGGCAATCTCGTCGAATGGGAGAAGTGGAGTTTCCGCGTCGGGTTCGACGCCCGAGAAGGTCTGGTACTGCACCAAATCGGATTCGACGACAAAGGTGCGACCAGGCCGATCATCCACCGCGCGTCTATCGCGGAAATGGTTGTCCCGTACGGTGATCCATCTCCGGTGCGCTCCTGGCAGAACTACTTCGACACCGGCGAGTATCTCGTCGGCAGGTACGCCAACGCCTTGGAGCTCGGGTGTGACTGCGTCGGCGACATCACGTACTTCGACACCGTGATCGCAGACGAGCTGGGTAATCCGCAGACGTTGCGAAATGCGGTCTGCATGCACGAAGAGGATTTCGGCATCCTGTGGAAGCACACCGACCTGTGGGCCGGCTCGAGCGAGACCAGACGTCAACGCAGACTTGTTATCTCGTTCTTCACTACAATCGGCAACTACGACTACGGCTTCTTCTGGTACCTCTACCTCGACGGCACCATCGAATTCGAGGTCAAAGCAACCGGCATCGTGTTCACCTCGGGTCACCTCGGTGACGACTATCCGTACTCCTCGCAGATCGCTCCTGGTCTCGGTGCTCCGTGCCATCAGCACCTGTTCAGTGCGCGGCTGGACATGATGGTCGACGGTGCCGTGAACTCGGTCGAGGAAGTCGAGACCAGACGTGTTCCGATGGGTCCGGACAACCCGCACGGCAACGCTTTTGCACTGTCCACGACTCCTCTGACGACCGAGGCCGAGGCCGCGCGCTGCGCGAACGGATCCACGGGACGGGTATGGCACATCAGTAACCCCGAATCACTCAACCGGCTCGGTAAGCCGGTCGCATACGTCTTGCATCCGGAAGGTCAGCCATTGTTGCTGGCCGACGACAACTCGTCCATTGCCAAGCGTGCCACCTTCGCAACCAAACACCTGTGGGTCACGCAGTTCGATGCGGCCGAGCGATACGCCTCGGGAGACTTCGTGAATCAGCATTCCGGCGGGGCAGGACTGCCGAGTTATGTGGCCGGTAACCGGGATATTGAGGCACAAGACATCGTCGTGTGGCACACGTTCGGACTGACCCACTTCCCGCGACCCGAGGACTGGCCCATCATGCCGGTCGACTACACCGGCTTCAAACTCAAGCCCGTCGGCTTCTTCGACCGGAATCCGACGCTCGATGTCCCCGCCTCGACCTCGGCGCACTGTGCGCCATCGAGCACCCAGTGCCATTCGACGAACGGAAGCTCCCATGTCTGATACTCGAGAAGGAAAGCTGAAGGGCTCGATCGGCGTTGTCGGCATCGTCTTCCTGGTGATCGCAGCAGCGGCTCCGCTCACCGCGATCGGCGGCGCACTACCCATCATGATCGCAACGGGCAACGGCGCGGGTGCGCCCATGGCCTACATCGTCGCGGCAGTGGTCCTGCTGGTGTTCAGTGTGGGGTATGCGGCGATGAGCAGCCACATGACCGATACCGGCGCGTTCTATGCATACGTCGGAAAAGGCCTGGGCGAGAACGTCGGTCTCGGAGCGGCAGGGCTCGCGCTGCTGACCTACACCGCCATCCAAGCGGGAATCTATGGACTGGCGGCGTCCACGTTGCAGGGGCTCGTCGTCTCCTACGGCGGCCCGGACCTTCCGTGGTGGTTGTGGGCGCTGATGCTCATCGGCATCGTCTCTGTGCTCGGCTACCGAAGTATCGATTTGGGCGCAAAGGTTCTCGGTGTTCTGCTCGTACTGGAAATCGGTATCGTGCTGGCGTTGTCGGTCGCGGTGTTCGCTCAGGGTGGTGCCGACGGTATCGACGTCCAGTCGTTCACTCCGGACGCGTTCCTGTCCGGATCTCCTGGAATCGCCCTGATGTTCGCGATCGCGTCGTTCATCGGATTCGAGGCGACCGCAATCTATGGCGAGGAGGCCAAGGACCCCAAGCGAACGGTGCCGATCGCGACGTACGCCGCCGTCATCGTCATCGGAACCGTGTATGCGGTGTCGAGTTGGGCAGTGGTGCTCGCATTCGGTAGCAACTCCGTCGCCGCCGCGGCCGCCGCGGATCCGGCGGGTCTCACCTTCGCTGCGGCCGCACAATTCCTCGGTTCGACGTGGTCGGACGTCATCCAGATCATGCTCGTGACAAGCCTTTTCGCAGCACTACTTGCCTTCCACAACGCGATCTCACGGTACGTCTTCGCACTGGCGAGACGAGGCGCAGCACCGAAAGCGCTGGCGCGGACACATGCCCGACACGGATCCCCGCATGTGGGCTCGATCTTCCAGACCCTCTCGGCCATCCTGGTGGTCGGTGTATTCGCATTGGCGGGCGCAGACCCGATACTTCAGCTGTTCACCTGGATGTCCGGGCTGGCGACTGTCAGCATTCTGGTGCTGATGATTCTCACCGGAGCTGCGATCTATACATTTTTCGCTCGAAGCCGAGTCGACTCGCGGACGTGGCACACCAAGATCGCCCCCGTACTCGGAACCCTCGGACTCCTCATCGTTCTCGGACTCGTCCTCGACAACTTCACTCTGCTCATCGGAGGTTCGTCCACGATCGCGACGATCCTGCTGCTGATTGTCGTGGGATTCTTCGTCGCAGGTCTGCTCCGGGGTATCTCCACGCGCCGTTCACGATCGACCGAGGTCTCTCGGGCGATCGAACACGAACCCGGTGAGCTGGCCCAGTGAGCGCCGCCGACGCGTTGATGGTTGTCGGCGCTGTCGGCGCATTTTTTCCTCTGGTGACGCAGCGTGCGATGTCACGTTCGATGACGATCGCGCATTGCTCCATGGCCGGGCTGATGGCGGTAATGGTAGCAACCCACGTGCCGCAGTGGATCTACGTTGTAGCCGCCCTCGGACTGCTAGGCCAGGCATTCCACATGGCGGGGTGTAACGCCGGCAATCGAACCAACCGACTGTGCACCGTCGACCTCACCGCTATGGGCACTCTGCTGCTGTCGATGCCGAGCTCGGGCACCTCGGCGGTGTCGTCATCGGGCCACCACCACGCAGCGAGCAGTACGCACCTGCCCTGGGCACCGGCGGTGGTACTCGCATGTTGGCTTGCAGCAGCCACTCTCGTGGCCGCCTCGCATCGTCGTCCATCGAGAGGGGGAGTGGCAATCGGTTCGGTGCTGATGATTCTCGGAATGACACCGATGGCGGTGTGACCGACGGGATCCTGCCGGCAAAGACGACCCTCAGGATTTCCCCTACGTCACCGAATACGAAATCTGCTCAGCGGCAGAGCAGTCCATGGAACAGCGATCCGACCGTCTGTGGATAGCTGGACCGTCGATACCTGACCACTCATGACCGCCGAATGGCTCTCCGCAGACGGCGTGCCGCGAGGAGGCGTTGAGTCAGAGGAAAAGCAATCCAGTATCTTTGCATTTTATTCCGGTACACCCGCTGGCTTCAAAAGTAGTGTAGCCTTACCTAATATTATCCTAGGTAAGAAGCGAGTCTTTGGGGGTCCTGGTCGATGAGTGTGTTGCCGAAAGTTCAACGTCCGAAGAATCGCCGAATGACCACGTTGACAGTGGTGGACAGCGTGCAGATCAGCCCGAGCTTTCGGAGGGTCACGATGGCGGGCGCGGGTCTGGCCGAGCTGGAGTACCTCGGCTTCGATCAGGTTGTTCGTCTCTTTTTTCCCAGGGACGGCCAAGCGCAGTTGACAATGCCGACAGTGTCGAATGACGCGTGGATGGGGCAGTTCCTTCTGCAGTCGAAGTCTCGGCGTCCGTGGGTGCGCAACTACACCATCCGGCGGTTCAGGCCCGGCGACGCCGAGATCGACATCGACTTCGTGGTTCACGAGGGCGGGGGACCGGCATCGGGGTGGGCCGAGCATGCGCGGGCAGGCGATCCGGTGGGAATCTTCGACGAGGGCATCACTTATCTACCGCCGTCGGACGCTCAGTGGCATCTGTTGGCAGGTGACGAGAGTGCTGTTCCAGCAATTTTGTCGATACTCGAATGCGCTCCCGAAGACTTGCGTGCAGAAGTGTTCCTCGAAGTGCCACAGGCGTCCGACATCCCCGAGAAGGTGCTCGCCCCAGAATCTGCACAGATCCACTGGGTTGTTCGTGACGACCCGAGAGAAGTACCCGGGACCGAACTGCTGCGGGAGATGAAGGGTGAGACCTTCGCTCCCGGCAAGTTCTACACCTGGGTTGCCGGTGAACAGAAACTGCCGACAGGGTTGCGTCGACACCTCGTCAACGATTGTGGAATACCCAAGTCGAACATCACCTTCGGAGGCTATTGGCGGCACGGCAAGTCGAGTCCGGGCTGAGGTGTCCCAAGCGCAGGTGCCGATACCGACGAGGAAAGGGTGGGAAGGCTATCGTGGCGGAAGTGACTGATCGGACTGCGCGTCAACTGAAGGTTCTGGTCCCCGACGAGCTCGGGGAGGAGACGTTGTCGCACTCGCCCGGTCTCCAGGCGGTTCGCTACGTGGCTGGTGACCCCTGGCCTGCCGAGCATGCCGACAGTACCGCGGTCGTTGTGGGCCTCGAGAATTGGGCGGAAGTAGGCGCACGGTTCGCCGAGCTCCCGCACCTACGCCTCATCCAGACCCTGAACGCCGGCTACGAGCAGTGGCTGCCCTACCTACCCGACGGTGTGATGCTATCCAACGGCCGCGGTGCCCACGGTGGATCGTGCGCGGAGTGGGCGGTGGCCGCGCTCCTGGCAATCTATCGTGACCTGTCGCTCTTCCGCGAGCAGCAGGAACGCGGCGAGTGGACTCCGACGACTACCGAGACGTTGATCGGAAAACGCGTCCTGGTGCTCGGCGCGGGTGACCTCGCGCTGAGTCTTGCGTCCCGGCTGGCGCCGTTCGAGGTAGACGTCACCCTCTACGGTCGGAGCGCCCGGGCCGGCGTGCTCGCGCTCGACGACATCGACGAGCTGCTGCCGACCGCCGACGCTGTGGTCAACATGCTTCCCGAGAACTCGTCGACTCATCGCCTCGTCGACGGTGATTTTCTGGCTCGATTACGTGACGGCGCGATCGTCGTCAACGCCGGCCGCGGTGGCACCCTCGACACCGATGCATTACTGCAGGAGTTGACGGCCGGCAGGCTTCGTGCAGCGCTCGACGTCACGGACCCCGAGCCGCTGCCCGCCGGACACCCGCTGTGGTCGGCACCGGGCCTTATACTCACCCCCCACATCTCCGGCCTCACGGAAGGCGTGTGGCAGCGGTCCTGGAATATCGCCCGCCACCAACTCGATGTCTACGCACGTGGTGAGCGTCCCACGAACCTGGTCGCCGGCCCCAACTAGCGGTCGGGGACATCCTGTCGCCAGTGTCGCGTCGCGCTCTCGCCGGAGTGGCCTGGGCTGTGCACCAGGAAACGAATCGTGTTGTGTGTTCGAGGCCAGTGTGGCACCCATCACTCCGCAGCTTAACTGCTAACACGTAACACCCGGATGAAATCTTTCGATATCGACGACCACGCTTGACGTTCGCATCGGCCACAAGCCGTCGTACGGCAGCGTCGAGTTCGCCCAACCACGGAGGAATCGACCACAACGATTGATGCCGCTACAGCCACTTCGAGGCCAGATCCGTTCGCGGAGTTCGACATTGCACAGTTCCGCCATGTGTTTGCTGGATGGCTGCGTTCCCTTGGACATTGTCCACGGTCGAGAACACTGTTGAGCAGCAAAGGATCTGGTTACTCCACGCCATGAAAGTGTCGTTCGTAGTGGCCCGAATCCGATCAGATCCCCGTTCTGCATGCGGAGTGTCTTTCCCTTTCTGCATCCTTACCATCGAGACGAAGGCCCCATTTCATGTTCAGTCCAACGAGACCTCTCCGCGTCGCCATCGTCGGTGCCGGACCGGCAGGCATCTACGCCGCCGACGCGCTCATGAAGTCCGACCACAATGTCAGCGGACCGGGCGTGAGCATCGACCTCTTCGAACGGATGCCGGCCCCGTTCGGACTCATCCGCTACGGCGTCGCCCCCGACCACCCCCGCATCAAGGGCATCATCACCGCCCTGCACAAGGTCCTCGACAAGCCCCAGGTACGCCTGCTCGGCAACATCGACTACGGCACCGACATCAACCTCGACGACCTACGCCGCTTCTACGACGCCGTCATCTTCTCCACCGGCGCCAACGCAGACCGCGCCCTGAACATCCCCGGCATCGACCTCGACGGCAGCTACGGCGCCGCCGACTTCGTCTCCTGGTACGACGGCCACCCCGACGTCCCCCGCACCTGGCCCCTCGACGCCGAGAAGGTCGCCGTCCTCGGCGTCGGCAACGTCGCCCTCGACGTCGCACGCGTCCTCGCCAAAACCGGCGACGAACTGCTCCCCACCGAAATCCCCGCCAACGTCTACGAAGGCCTCAAAGCCAACAAAGCACTCGAAGTGCACGTCTTCGGCCGCCGCGGACCCGCCCAAGCCAAGTTCACCCCCCTCGAACTGCGCGAGCTCGATCATTCGCCGAACATCGAAGTCATCGTCGCCCCCGAGGACATCGACTACGACGAAGGCTCCGAGCAGGCCCGCCGCAACTCCAAGCAGGTCGACATGGTCGCCAACACCCTCCAGGACTGGGCCATCCGCGACGTCGGCAACCGCCCGCACAAACTGTTCCTGCACTTCTTCGAAAGCCCCACCGAAATCCTCGGCGAGAACGGCAAAGTCGTCGGACTGCGCACCGAACGCACCGAACTCGACGGCACCGGCAACGTCCGCGGCACCGGCACATACAACGACTGGGACGTCCAAGCGGTCTACCGCGCCGTCGGCTACCTCAGCCAAAACATCAGCGCCCTGCCCTTCGACGAACAAGCAGGCACCATCCCCAACGAAGCCGGACGAGTCGTCGGCCCTGCTGATGGTCATTCCGCAGGCTCCACTCCAGACCCGTCCTCCACCACACCGGTGCCCGCCACCTACGTCACCGGCTGGATCAAACGCGGACCCGTCGGCCTCATCGGACACACCAAAGGCGACGCCAACGAAACCGTCGCCAACCTGCTCGAAGACATGCCGAACTTCACCGGTGCAACCGAACCCGACCTCGACGCGGTGACCTCGTTCCTCGAAGGCAAGCAAGTTCCCTTCACCACCTGGGACGGCTGGTACCGCCTCGACGCACACGAACGCTCCCTCGGCGAAGAAGAAGGCCGCGAACGCGTCAAAGTCGTCGAACGCGAAGACATGCTGGCCGCATCCCGAGCCTCGGGTTACGAAATCGCTTCGCTGGGCACCGCCTGATGCCGACTACGTCTCTGGAGTGCCGACCGTCAAGGGTGCTGTGCCTGCGCCGGAGTCCGGCGCAGGCCTGGAGTCGATGAGCTGAGCGACCGCTTCGGCCGCGTTGCAATGGATCTGTGAATCTCGCTGTCCGATCCATTGCACGCTGCCGAAGCGTGGTCGTTCACCGTGACTCAGTTACCGTCCTGACCACTTCGGTGCCCGTCGACCGAGAAACGCCGCGATTCCTTCATCGAAGTCTGCGGACGCCGCCACCGTGGCTGCCGCTTGCTTCGTGACGACCCACCCGTCGGCATCCGTCGAGGCGGTGAGTGCCTCTATTGCCTCGAGGGTGGATCGGACAGCGACGGGGCCATTGGCGGCGATGACTGCAGCCAACGCGAGCGCAGCGTGTTCGGCGGTGCCGTCGTCGACCACCTCGTTGACCAGCCCGTGTGTGAGAGCACGGTCAGCATCGATGGCGACGCCGGTCAGCAGAAGTTGTCGTGCCACGTTCAGAGGCAGCACCCGAGGAGCGCGAAACAATGCGCCACAGTTGGCGACCAGGCCGTGAGTGACTTCCGGGAGTCCGAACCGGGCGGATCGGCCCGCCACGATCAGGTCGCATGCGAGCGCGATCTCGAAGCCGCCACCGAGAGCGTATCCTTCGACGGCGGCGATGAGAGGCGTGTTCCGGCGTCGGGCAGTGATCCCGTACATGCCGCCGCGTTCCGTTGGGTCACCGGGGCCTGACGCGAGATCGGTTCCAGCGCTGAATATTTCGGCCGTCCCGGTCAACACTCCGCATCGGAGTGAGGGATCGTCGTCCAGCTCGTTCAACGCTGCGTCCAGAGCGGCTGTCATCCCGGCGTCGACGGCGTTCTTTTTCGCGGGCCGATTCATCCTCATCACGAGTACGTCGCCGACCCGCTCAGAGTCGACACGGGGTTGTTCGGTCGTCGTCATCTATCGATCCAATCCACTACTTCGTCGATCTCGGCCCGATTCGTCCTGTAGCTGTTTGCCGGGTGATCGGGATCCGCATATCCGAAGGAGATGCCGCAGACGATCGTTCTGTCCGAATCGAGTTCGAGCTGTTCGCGGACGATGTTCGGGTACACCGCGAGCGCCGCTTGCGCGATGGTCGAGACACCGAAGGCGGTTGCTGCGAGAAGAAAGTTACTGACGTAGGCGCCGCAATCGACGGCCCCGTACGGTCCGAGTGCTTCATCGGTGTGAATGAATGCCACGTGTGGCGCACCGAAGAATCGAAAATTTTGGTGTGCCTGTTCACGCTTACGGTCTATGTCGCTGCGTTGAATGTCGAGAGCGTTGTACAACTGGAAGCCGCTCTCGCGGCGCCGCGACAGGTGCACACCGCGGTACTCACGAGGAAAGGGAATATCCGTTTCCTCGACGATGTCCTGGCTCGCTGCGTTCGTCAATGCTGTACGTAGGCGCTCGGTGCCTGCGCCTTTCGTGATCGCGAGGTGCCAGGACTGGCTGTTACACCACGAGGCGGTGCGCTGCGCCATCGACAGGATCGCGCAGATCGTCTCGTCGGGGACCGGCTGTGACGTGAACGCCCGACAGCTGAAACGGGTTGCGAGCAGCATGTCGAGCGTCTCGGCGTTCGCCACGCCGGTCACCGTCGTACCTGCAGCAGCATGGCGGCCGGTGTCTTCCTCGATGGTCATGGCCGTTCCTTCGTAGATCGTCAGCAGTCCGATTGAAGCGTCCCACCCGCCGAGGTCGGTCATCTGCGGGTGGGACGTGATCTGGGTGGTGCTGCCTGCGGCAGGGTCAGAAGATGGACACGCCGGGCCCCCCGCCGTCCACGGCTATTTTCTGGCCCGTCACGTAGCTCGCGCTGTCGGAGACGAGCCAGCTCACGACCCCCGCGATGTCCTCCGGCGTACACACGCGGCCGAAAGGGAAATCGCGTGAGTTCTCGCCGAGCTCGTCACCCGTGGTCGCCCTGACCAGTCGGCGACCCATGTCGGTGTCCACCAGGCCGGGGGCCACGATGTTGGCCCGAATGCCGTGCCGTCTCTCCTCGCGGGCGAGGGTCATCACGGCTGTCTCCATGGCCGCTTTGGCCATGGTGTACGGCGCGGCACCTGCGGGTGTGGTCGCAACGGTGTTGCTCGAGATCATCACGATGTCGCCGCGTCCGCCGGCACGTAGATCAGGCAGGAGTGCCTGCACCAAAGAGATCGGCCCCAACGCATGTACGGCGAGTTGCGATTCGAATTGAGACAGGGGAGTGTCGGCCACGCCGGCGCCTTTGCTGGCCGTGCCGGCGTTGGAGACCACGATCGATACCGGCCCGAAGTGACCGTGAATGGAATCGACCATCGCGTCGACTGCGGCGCGATCGTCTATCGACGCTTGGAACGCGTGTGCCCGTCCGCCACCGGCTCGAATCTGCCGGACCACCTCGTCGGCCGCATCGGAGTCCTTGCGGTAGTTCACCGCAACCGCCGCGCCCCCGGCGGCCAGAGTCACCGCGATGCCTCGGCCGACACCGCGAGACGCCCCGGTCACGACGGCAACCCGTCCGTCCACTGCGCCGGTCACAGGACCGCCGTGCTTCGAAGAAGATCGAGTACCTCGGGGCCGATTCGGTTGGGCGCTGTGCCGGCGTCGATGGTGACGGTCAGTGCTTTTCGGATCTTGGCACCTGCTTCGATCTCGCCGAGAAACTCGAGCATCATCGCGGTCGACAGCAGCTGAGAACTGGGATTCACCCGGTCGGTACCGACGATGTCGTGGGCCGACCCATGAACCGGTTCGAACATCGACGGAAACGCGCGTTCTGGATTCAGATTCGCCGTCCCGGCGAACCCGACGCCTCCGGTGACGGCTCCAGCGAGGTCGGTGAGAATGTCTCCGAAAAGGTTGTCCGTGACGATGACGTCGAAGCGCGCCGCATCCTCCACGAGATGGATGCACGCCGCATCGACGTGGTAGTACTCCGTCGACACATCTGGAAATTCAGGGCTGATCTCGTCGAAGGTGCGCTGCCACAGGTCGCCCGCATAGGTGAGCACGTTCTTCTTGTGCACCAGGGCCAGTAGGCGCCGCGGTCGAGATGCGGCCACCGCGAACGCATGACGGATGCATCGCTCCACTCCGAGTCGAGTGTTGACAGATCCCTGAGTGGCCACCTCGGCTGCTGTGCCGCGTCGAAGAAACCCGCCTTCGCCGGCATACGCGCCTTCGCTGTTCTCCCTGATGACCACGAAATCGCTCGATGCGCCCACGAAAGGACGGACGCTGACGTAGAGATCGAGTTCGGTGCGTAGACGGAGGATGATGCCACGCTCGACAGTCCCTGAAGGTATCGACCGGTCGGTGATTGCCGGTCCGATAGGGCCTTTCAGGATCGCATCGCACTCACGAAGCCTGAGGACGTCCTCGTTGTCGAGGACGTGACCGTCGCGAGAGAACCTATCGGCACCGATGTCGAAGCGCACGTCCTCGAACTCGACGCCCATGGCGTTCATGACCTCCACTGCCACGCCGACCGTTTCCGGACCAATTCCGTCGCCTGGAATGACGGCGATGCGATAGGTCATCGGACGGACCCCTTCTGCGGTCGTACCATCTCTACGGTTTTCCCTTCTGATACAGGCAATTTCGGTGTTCGGTAGCCAACTGTCGGTCGATTCCTCGAGAGCCACGTCTGCAGTCGACCCACGAGCACTCCGAGGCCGTCAGAAAGGCGCTGTGCGGTGTCGGCACTGCGTGGCAGGTCGCTGAGCGCTACGAGGCACAAGCCGTACTCGCGAGCAAATCGAGCAACTTCAGGACCCTCGGCTGCGCGTGTCGAATCAGAAATTCCTTCGAGCGTTGCCAGCACAGCTGCCGGGCTCGCACCTGCCAGGGATGCGAGAAGGAGAGAGGCCGATGCACACTTGTCGTCGGAATGCTGGCCGGCGTCGACACGCACCGGGACCACGTGACCGGGCCGCGTGAACGACTGCGGCGCAGACGAAGACGATGCGAGCAGTCTGATCGTCGCGGCACGATCTGTGGCTGAAATGCCGGTACCGATACCGGCAGACGAGTCTACCGAGACACACTGAGGTATACCTGACGGGCTCGAGCCGCACTGCGCTGACAGGCCGAGTTCGTCGCAACGATCGGCCGGCAGCGCCACCTGCAGAAATCCTGACGAGTGTCGGATCACGAATGCTGTGGTCGGGACGTCTGCGCGTTCCGCGAGATACACCAATTCGGCCCACTCGGGTCGAACGACGTTGTCGCACAAAACAATGGCATGGCCCGACGCGAGAGCCGTTATGCCGTTGGCGAGACGTTCCGCAGGGGTGGAAGAATTCGAAAGCTCGGTCGTCCGGATCGGAGCCGGACTATTCACAAGAGTCATGATTGCATCCCTCAATTCGCGCCGACGGTCGACTGGTCACGCGGCACCCCGGTCGATGGTTCGGCTAGTTCGGCCAGTTCGGCCAGTTCGGCACGGATGGCGCGCTTGTCGATCTTGCCGACACTCGTTCGCGCGATGGCGTCGACGAAGTGAATCTCGTCTGGCATCTGCCACCGGGCGAACAGTCCATCGAGCGTGGCGCGAATATCATCCTCAGTGGTCGTGGACATCGGTCTGAGTACGACCAGGGCGACCGGCCGCTCCTGCCACTTGGTGTCCGGTACACCCACCACTGCTGCCTCGCGAACGTCCGGATGAGCGACGAGAGCGTTCTCCATGTCGATCGAGGAGATCCACTCGCCACCGCTCTTGATGACGTCCTTGAGTCGGTCGGTCAACTTGAGGTAGCCGTTCGGAAGAATCTTTCCGATATCGCCGGTACGCCAGAAACCGTCCGTGAAATGCGTGTCGTCCCCGTTGTAGTCGTAATAGCTCGTGGCAACACCCGGCCCCTTGACGAGAATTTCTCCTATTGCCTTTCCGTCATGTGGCAGTGCGTGTCCATCCAGGTCGACGACACGTATTTCCATGCCGGGCAGCGGTAGCCCCTGGCACCGTTTGAGTTCCCACACTTCGTCGTCCGACAACGATTCCTGAAGAGACTTCTTCACTCGATTGATGGAGATCAATGCTGTTGTCTCCGTGGCACCGTAGCCGTGAATGACCTCGGCTCCGGTCTGCTCGAACAGGTCTCGCATGAGGGACACAGGTGGTTCGGCGGCCCCGCACAACATACGAACCCGATGAAAATCGGGTTTGGCGTCCATCTCGACGATGTGGTCGAGCATCGGCTGGTAAATAGCCGGTGCACCGTTCACCACGGTCACACCCTCGGCAACCATCGCGTCGATCAACACCGATGTATCTGACGCCATGTAGCGACCCGGAAGAACGATCTTCGAACCGGCGTAGATCGCTGCCTGAGGCAGTCCCCAGCTCAAGGCGTGGAACATGGGCGCTACCAGCAAAGTGCAGTCTGCATTGCTCATCTCCAGCAGCGACGCCATCGTCATTGCGTGTAGATACAGCGAGCGATGTGAGTAGAAGACGCCTTTGGGTCGACCGGTGGTGCCCGTGGTGTAACTGCCGCAATAGGCGGCTTGCTCCGACAGCATCGGCCACGCAGTGAGTGGTTCACTCGTGCGCATCAGGTCCTCGAAATAACTGACGTTCGGAAGGGTGGTCTTCACGTCCTTCGACGGCCTGTCGGTCATCACCACCCAGTGCCGCACGTGCGGATTGAGGGGAGCGATGGATTCCGCTACCTCGAGAAGTGACTCGTCCACCAGGACGATCGTCGCATTCGAGTGGCCGGTGACATATGCGAGATCGGCAGGTGCCAGCCGGAGGTTCATCTGCAGCAAGACTGCACCCAGCGCCGGGATCGCCCAGTAGAGCTCGAAATGGCGCTTGCTGTTCCAGTCGAGTACTCCTACGACATCGCCTGCCGTAACTCCGAGTTCAGCGAGCACCGTTGCCGCGGTGGATGCTCGAATTCCACACTCGCCCATCGTGTATCGATCCCAACCACCGTCCGCAGTGCGATACACCACGTGCTGCTCCGGGTACGTGCGCACCGCGTGGCGGAACAACGTGTTGACGTTCAGGGGGAAATCGTCCCCGCTGGTGGAGGGGTGCCCTTGAACGAGTGCTTGGTCTTCCACTGTCATGCCTCCATAGGCTGCCTGTGCGAGAGAAAAGAATTCGGGAGGTGTCCGCGTCAGCCGATGTGGTCGCGCACGAACGAGGCTGCGTGACGCAGCGCGTCTGCCCCCTCGTCGAGGATGTCGGCATACAGCTGCCAGACATGCGGCATCTGCGGCCACACCTGCAGTTGCACAGCGACATCGGCGGCTCCGAGCCGGGTTGCGAGCCGAGTCGCATCGTCGAGCAACACCTCGTGGGAACTGACCTGGATCAAAACCGGAGGAAGTCCGCTCAGATCTGCGAGGAGCGGCGACGCCCGGGGATCGTTGCGATCTCCGGCGTCGATGAACTCGTCCATCCCCCATGTCAGGACGGCGCTGCTCACCAGAGGGTCGAGGTCCGCCTTGGTGCTCATCGACTCGCCTGCCAAGGACATATCGACCCACGGAGACATGCATACCGCGGCACCCGGAAGTGGCGTCCCGGCGTCACGCAGGGCCACCAGAGTCGCGATGACCAGACCGCCACCGGCCGAGTCGCCCGCCAGGACTATCCGCTCCGCGTCGACTCCCTGTTCGAGCAGGAACCGATACGCGGCAAGGGCATCCTCGAGAGGAGAAGGAAAGCGGTTTTCCGGCGCGAGCCGGTAGTCGATCGCCAGCGTGCGGACTCCGGCCTGTGCACCGAATTGCGTCACCAGACCGCGATGCGACGTGAGCGAGCCGAAGATGAAACCACCGCCATGGAAATAAAGAATGACGCCGGCGGGATCGGCTGCAGGGGTGACCGACCATTCGGCGGGTACATTGCCGATCGTCACCGATTCCATGACGACATCCCCTGGGGGCTTGGTCACGGCGCCGCCCTGGTCGACCATCGACCGCAGGTCGGCCACCGACAGCGTCGCCGGGTTGGGTCCTGATCGAAGCAAGTCGAAGATTGCTTGCTTCTGCTGTTCGCTCACAGCGTCTCCTTTGTGGAAGTGTTCACGGATTGATGGTGGTTGTTGCAGGAATCGTTCGGCGACAGTGCATCTCGGCTAGACGGGAGCCTTGGGGGTCAGTCCGAGCATGACGTCACCGTAGGACTCGGTGGCACGCTCACTGTCGAGCGTCGCATGGCCGCGCATCATGTTGATGTCTCGGAAGTAACGCTGCATGGGGGAGCTGTTGCGGAATCCATTGGCACCGGCGGCAGCGACGAGCTGATTGACGCCGGTCGCGCAGAAATCGGTGATCATCGCCCCCTCGGCTTTCAGCCGGCCGCGTACGATCGTCTGCTGCAATTCGGAAGTGGGCGTGTTGCCGAGCATATCGAGATAGGTCTCGAGCATCGAATCAGCCAGCGCAGCAGCGGCATCACCCCTGCCGATCGCAATTCGAAGGGACTGCTTGCTGGTTGCGCCGGATCCGTCGCTGAGGTACCGGTTCTGGGTGACACGGGTGAACTCGTCCGCTGCACCCCGCAGCGTTCCGACAGCAACGGGGAGGATCTCACCGACGATGAAGGGCATGACGGGCATCGCGTAGAGCGGGTTGTCGTGCAGCGCCGCACCGGGTGATGTCCCGTTCATGACCGAGGCTGCGTCGACGGTTCGGTGTTCGGGGATGAACACCTGGTCCAGGGCCAGGTCGTGGCTGGCTGTTCCGCGCAACCCCGCGACGTCCCAGTTCTCGATCACCTCGACGTCGGATCGGGGGGCGAGGAAGAACAGCAGACTCGGCGGCTGCCCTTCCGTCTTCACCAAACCCCCGTTCATGAACCACTCGGCGGCGGCGCTTCCGGAATTCCAGGAACTCCGGCCGCTCGCCAAATAGCCGCCGTCCGTCGGAGTCAGGGTGAACGACGGGGCGAATGTCCCGGGAGTCAACGCGAAGGAACGTTCGCCGAAAACCTCGTCCTGCGACTTCTCGGGGAACAGCGCGTGCAGCCAGTTGTGGCCGATGTAGAACGCGAGCACCCAGGCGGTGGATGCGCAGCTCGGAGCAATCGCCCGCACGACGCGCGCCATCGTGTCGACGCCGAGCTCGTAGCCGCCGTAGCTCTGCGGAACCAGGATCTTGAAAAAGCCGGCGTCGGTGAAGGCTTCGATGGCCTCCGCTGAAACAGAACCACGGCGCTCGGTCTCGGCAGCCCCGTCGGCGACGAACTGTGCGAGCGCTTCTGCCCTACGGACCAATTCGGCAGACAGTTCGGCCTTCTGCGCGTCGGTCCGGACTGGCTCGGTCGTGAGTGTCATTGTCGAGCTCCTAGATAGGTGGCGATGTCCTGTGTCGTGCTCGGGCCTCGAGCAAACAGGACGCCTTTAAAGAATTACCCCGGTGTTACGCTGCTCACAATTGGCAGCCAGCCCACAGCGCGTAGCCCCGTCTGGCTCCGGAGCCAGATCGACTGAGAGTCGACGTCGCCGGCTCCGCACGGACCGAAGAGGAGGTGGCGTGAAATGCACTGGGCGAGCCAGCTTTCGAGCACTCAGGTCGGTGGCCGTGAGTACGAATGGGTCGGTGCGGACGCCGATCGAATTCGGGTCGCGTGGGGGCACGGGGCCGTGATGTGGGCCGCCGAGGTAGGAGAGGCCGCCATCGCTGAAGCGAGTCGAAAGCTTCCGCTGCTCGGCGGAAGCGTGTCGATCGTGGACGCACTGTTTCGCGCAACGACGTCGACGACACTGCGTGTGCTGGCCATCGTCTCGGGATCCGCCGATTCGGAGCTGTCGGTCGTGAGTGCAGAATCCGTCGAAGCCACGCGAGACCTCGCACGCCGCGGTCTGAAGCTCGGCGAGTTCGCCCAGGCGATCCGCTTCGGACATTCGATCCTGAACGCTGCCTTCATCGACGCGATATCTGCTACGTCGTCACCGGACAGCTTCGTCGAGATTCGTCGGGTGACGGACATCCTTTTCGGCGTCATCGACGACTTCATCGCCTCGTTGACGGCGGTGTTCCTCGATGAGCAGAGCGCGTGGGGGGAAAGCACCTCGGCCGCTCAGCTGGAACTGGTGAAGAAGATCGTCGGCGGGGCAGGCACTGACATCCCTGACGCCGAACGGCTGCTCCGCTATCCGCTCAACGGTCCACATGTGGCCATCATCGCGTGGAATCTGGCCCCCGGAGAGCGCACGGCTCATCGCCTCCGGGCGGCTATCGATCCAGTCCTGCAGTGCTGGGGACAGCCGCGGGCGTCGCTGGTGATACCCGTGGGCTCGAACACCCTGTGGGCTTGGGGCACTTTCGCTGCTGACGGTTACCGCAACCCGGTAGGTGAATTGCCGGAGTTCGCCGACGCCAACCTCGTCGTCGGCCAGGCCGGAATGGGACTCGACGGGTTTCGCCGCACACACCTCGAGGCTCGTTCGGTGGAGCGTCTGATCCGTCAGGGCAGTGGTAGACACACCACGACGGTTCCTCATCACGATGTCGACCTGGACGCGCTCCTGCTATCGGATCGGGCGGGTGCCGCGCAGTTCGTTACCCGCTATCTCGGCCCACTCGGGGCCGACGACCCGAGAATGAAGGAGTTGCGATCCACCCTGCGCTGCTACCTCGACTTGGACCGGAGCCTGGCGAAAACAGCTGCACTAGAGCATATTTCACGAAACGCGGTGACCTATCGCGTCCAGCAGGCGTTCGCGCTGTGCGCTCACGCGAGTGACACGCCGGTCATCAAATTGCGGGCAGCGCTAGCGATAGTCGACTGGCTGCTCGACACCGGAGGCGCGAAGCCTGCGGGCAGCTGACAGCCGGAACATCATCGCGCGGTACCGTGCGGACGGTGCATTTCACACGGGTGAAGTGTTGTTGCGGGAGGTGCGGTGCCGGGACCTACGGAAATACAGCAAACGCGTCGAAATGAGGGGCCTCTCACCGGGCGCGGAGCTCAGACCAAGGCTTCTCTACTCGCCGCTGCGCGACGGGTCTTCGAGCGGCAAGGGTTCGTCGACGCGTCCATTCGAGATATCGCGCGCGAGGCGAGTGTCTCGCACGGAACGTTCTACACCTATTTCGACACCAAGGAAGCCATCTTCAGCGAGGTGTCGTCGGCGGTTGTCGAGGACATGCTCGGATCGATGGCCCTACCCAATACGAACGCCGACTTCCACGACCGCGTCCACGACGCGATCATCCGTTACGTCCATGCGTACAGGCCCAATGCCAAGATCATCGGAGTCATGGAACAGGTGGGTTTCTCGGCACCCGATCTGCGCAACCTGAGACTCGACGTCCGGCGTTCATTCGTCGAGCGGACACAACGTGGCATCAAGCGTATGCAGACTGCCGGCCTCGCCGACGCTGACCTGGATGTCGAGTACACGGCCGAGGCGCTGGGTGCCATGATCGAATACACCTGCTACATGTGGTTCACGCTCGACCATGAATTCGACGAGGACCGTCTGATCGAAGCGCTCGCCGCCATCTGGGAAAAATCGCTACAACCTGCACGGACCGTGCGCCCGACGGGCTGACGGACCACAACGGCGTCCGCTCAGCGCACCGTGCAACGGTCGGATTCGACGAACCCGCGACCGACGTCCCCGGCACTCACGTCGGAACCAGGGTGCCCCGAGCTTCCTTCATCGAGTCGTGTCACATCTGCGCACCGTGCTGCGCTCGGCAACTCGGGCGAGGTTATTGACATCCGTGTCAAGTAGGTGCACTATCAGCTTGGGTGCTGCGGCGACTTTCGCAGCGACTCGTTGCGCCCCAGGTTTTTTCACACCTCGCCGCGCCGTTCTACGATGCCGATTCTGTCGGGCATTCCGGCCCGGCCCGTCCCGCCGTGATCAGCGGCTGCCTCACGAACCGAAAGAGAATCCATGGCCGACAATGTCCTGATCTACGACACACTGAGGACCCCGCGAGGCAAAGGACGCAGGGGCTCTTTGCATGGCGTCAAGCCGGTCACGTTGACAGTCGGTCTGTTGAACGCTGCCCTCGCGCGCAACCCCGGACTGGATCCGTCCGCCATCGACGATCTGGTCCTCGGCTGCGTTTCGCCCGTCAAGGATCAGGGTGCGGACATCGCGCGAACCGCGATTCTGGCTGCGGGCTTGCCCGAGTCGATTGCAGGAGTGCAGATGAACCGGTTCTGCGCATCGGGCCTCGAGGCGGTGAACACTGCCGCACAGAAGGTCGCGTCCGGTTGGGAGAAGCTGGTGCTCGCCGGAGGCGTCGAGAGCATGTCGCGGGTACCGATGGGCTCCGACGGTGGTGCCTGGGCGAACGATCCGGAGACCGCTCTCGGCACAGACTTCGTCCCGCAGGGAATTGGAGCCGATCTCATTGCGACACTGGAGGGTTGGAACCGCCACGATGTGGATTCCTTCGCCGCCGAGTCACAGGTCCGCGCGTCCAAGGCCATAGCCGATGGGCGCTTCGAGCGCAGTGTTGTTCCGGTGAGCGATCGCAACGGCGTCACCGTGTTGGACACCGACGAGTACCCGCGTCCGGAATCCACGGTCGAGTCCCTCGGTCGCCTCCCATCGGCCTTCGTCAAGCTCGGCGCGGCAGGCTTCGACGCCATCGCCTTGGAGAAGTACCACTGGGTCGAGAAGATCGACCACGTTCACACCGCCGGTAATTCGTCGGGGATCGTCGACGGTGCCGCACTCGTCGTGCTCGGTAACGAGCAGGTGGGCATCGACATGGGACTGACGCCGCGTGCTCGGATCGTCGCTACGGCAGTCGCCGGATCCGAGCCCACGATCATGCTGACCGGCCCGGCGCCGGCCAGCCGAAAGGCCCTAGCCATCGCAGGATTGACTCCGGACGACATCGATCTGTGGGAGATCAACGAAGCATTCGCCTCGGTCGCACTGCGGTTCATGCGCGACATGGACATTCCGCACGAGAAGGTCAACGTCAACGGAGGCGCGATCGCGCTCGGACATCCGCTCGGTGCCACCGGAGCGATGATCCTCGGAACAGTGCTGGACGAACTCGAACGCAGGGACCAGCGACGTGGACTGGTCACGCTCTGTGTCGGCGGCGGCATGGGCATCGCAACCATCATCGAACGGATCTGAAGCCATGAACGATCACGACAACACGATCACTCTGACCGAGGTCGACGGCCTGGTCACGCTCACGTTCGACGACCCGGCCCAGAGTGTCAACACGATGCGTGCGGCGTACCTGTCCTCCATGGATGCGGTCTTGGACGCGCTCCGTAAGACAGACGGACTGACCGGCGTTGTGCTCGCGTCCGCAAAGAAAACGTTCTTTGCCGGTGGCGATCTGAACGAACTGCTGGCGGCGCGCCCGGAGGACGCTGCCGACCTCACCGCATTCGCGAACCGCGTGAAGGCTCAGCTACGCGCACTCGAGACCCTCGGTGTGCCCGTGGTGGCTGCCTTGGAAGGCTCGGCTCTGGGAGGTGGCCTCGAGCTCGCGATGGCCGCGCATCACCGCATCGTGGCAGACAACCCGCGGATCAAGATCGGGCTACCGGAAGTGACGCTCGGACTACTGCCCGGCGGCGGCGGCGTGGTTCGGACAGTCCGGCTGCTCGGACTCGACACTGCGCTCGACAAGGTGTTGCTCGGTGGACACAGTTACGGTCCCGCCGCGGCCCGCGATCTCGGCCTCGTGGACGACGTCGTGCCCGTCGGTACGGCTGTAGCTGCTGCCCGACAATGGATCTCGGAGAATCCGACCGCGCGTCAGCCGTGGGACGCCGGCTCGGCAATCCCCGGTGGCACCGCCTACGACCCGGCTGTGGAGGCGACCCTCGCAGTCCGCACCGCCGCGCTACGCGCTCAATACAAGGGAGCGCCAATGCCCGCTCCCGCCGCGATACTCGCCAGCGCGGTCGAGAGCACCCAGGTCGACTTGACCACGGCGTTCGACGTCGAGACACGCTACTTCGTCGAACTCGCTACGTCGCCGATCGCCAAGAACATCATTCAGGGTGTGTTCTTCGACCGTCAGGCCATCGCGTCGGGCGCTAGCCGACCGAACGGGTTCCCGACACACCACGCCGAACGGCTCGGGGTCATCGGTGCAGGCATGATGGGTGCCGGCATCGCGCTCGCTGCGGCCACGGTCGGCATCGAGGTCCTGCTGAAGGACGTCGATGTCGCGGCTGCCGAGCGGGGACGCGCCTACGCGGAAAAGGCCTTGGGCAAACAGGTTTCCCGAGGGTCGCGAACAGAACAAAGCGCCGCGGACATCCTGTCGCGTATCACCGCCGTCGCCGATCCCGCAGATTTTTCCGGGGTGGACCTCGTCATCGAAGCAGTGTTCGAGGATCCCACCCTCAAGGCCACGGTCATCCGAGAAATACTCGGCGTCGTGGCACCCGACGCTGTGATCGCGAGCAACACCTCGACGCTGCCCATCAGTGGATTGGCCGGGACTGTCGACCGACCTGCCGACTTCGTCGGGCTGCACTTCTTCTCTCCCGCAGAACGTATGGAGCTCGTCGAGATCGTCGTCGGCGAGCAGACCAGCGACGCCACGTTGGCGAAGGCTTACGACATCGTCCGGCAGTTGCGCAAGACTCCGATCGTGGTCGGCGACGGCCGCGGATTCTTCACCAGCAGAGTCATTTTGACCAGGCTGCTCGAGGCCGCCGCGATGGTGGGGGAAGGCATCTCACCGTCGTCGATCGAGCAGGCCTCCCGGCAGGCGGGATATCCGCTCGGCACCTTGGCATTGTCGGACGAATTGACCTTGGCGTTGCCGCACAAGATCTACGGGCAGTTCCGGGCCGAGGCTCAGCGAACCGCGAGTGAATTCCACGAGCACCCCGGCGACACTGTGCTGACACGCTTGGTCGATGCTCTCGGGCGCTCCGGTCGCGCGGCAGGTGCCGGATACTACGAGTACGAGAATGGACAGCGCACCGGATTGTGGTCGGGACTGGAAGATGAATTCGGACCCAGTCGACCGAGCGACGATCTCGAGGAGCTGAAGGATCGGCTTCTCTTCGCCGAGGCACTCGACACCGCCCGGTGCCTCGAGAGCGGATTGCTGCGCAGCACAGCCGATGCAAACGTAGGATCGATGTTGGGTATCGGATTCCCCACCTGGACCGGCGGAGCGGCACAATTCGTCAGCGGCTATCCCGGTGGCGTCAGCGCGTTCGTCGCGCGGGCGCAGGACCTGGCGGAGCGCCATGGACCACGATTCACTCCGCCTGATTCGCTTGTGCGCCAGGCGGAGTCCACCGATCGGGAGGTGACGCATGCATAGGACGCTGTACGACTCCGAACACGAGTCTTTCAGGAAAGCGTTCCGCACATTCTTGGATCGCAGAGCCGTGCCCTTCATCGAGAAGTGGGAGGAGGCAGGCACCCCGGATCGTGAGTTCATCCGCGAAGCGGGCGAGTCGGGGTTCCTGGGCTTCGAGCTCGACCCCGAGCTCGGTGGACTGGGAATCGACGATTTCCGATACAACGCCATCATGACCGAGGAGGTGGTGGCAGCCAACATCGCCGCCGATCTCTTCTCCATGCAGAACGACATCATCCTGCCCTACTTGCGCGACCTCACCACCGACGAACAGCGGCAGCGATGGCACCCGCCCTTCGCTGCCGGCAACCTGGTGGTCTCGCTCGGAATGACCGAACCCGAAGCGGGTTCGGATCTCGCCGCCATCAAGACCACGGCACGGCGGGACGGCGACATGCTCGTGCTCAACGGGTCGAAGACGTTCATCACCAGCGGTGCCACTTGCGATCTCGCGATCGTGCTGACCAGAACGGGCGAGAGAGACGGCCGAGGTACAACGTTCGTCGCGGTCGAGGCCGGCACACCCGGATTCGAGCGGGGCCGACCGATGCACAAGATCGGCCGTAAAGGGCAGGACACGGCCGAACTGTTCTTCGATGACTGTCGAGTTCCGGTCTCGAACATCATCGGAGAACCAGGGCGCGGATTCGCCGCTGCCGTAGGCAATCTCCCCCGCGAGCGACTGTCGATCGCGGTGTCCGGCGTGGCGTCGGCGCGTCACGCGCTCACGCTCGGTCTGGAGCACCTCACCCAGCGGATCGCATTCGGCAAACCGCTCGCGGACATGCAGTCGATTCGAATGATGTTGGCACATCTACACATCGAGACCGACATCCTCGAGACCTACATCGATCGCTGTGTCCTTGCGCTGAACGATGGACAGCTCACCGCAGAAGAGGCGGCCGGCGTCAAGGCAAAGGCAACAGATCTCCAATGGGAAGTGGTCGATCAGGTGCTCCAGTACTTCGGTGGCTATGGCTACATGGAGGAGACGCCGATCGCTAGAATCTGGCGCGACGCGCGAATTCAGCGAATCTACGGCGGTGCCAACGAGGTCATGCTCGATCTGGTCGGTCGCAGATTGGTTGCACGGCGCTGATTCTCCGCCCATCGCACGTTGATCGAAGGGCCGACATGGCTCAGTTTCCGATCAACGTGCGATCGGCGTCGAGCGCCCCCATCCGCGTTCCTGGCCCAGATGTTCGAGCAGCGGTTGGATCCGGTACCGCAGCGGAGTCGTCAGTGTGAGGGTTGTGCTCGAGTGCGACACCCCCTCGATGGACACCACGCGTTGAATGAGGTCCTGCAGGTCGGCGTGCGTGGCCGTCGCGACTCGAACGAGCAAGTCTTCTCGACCCGTCGTGGCATGAATCTCGAGAACCTCGGGCACTGATGCCAGCGCATCCACAACAGAATTCAGTCGCCCCTGTTGCAACTCCAGAGCCATGAACGCCTGGACGTCGATGCCCACTTCCGCCAGATCGAGTTCGGGCCGGAATCCGGCCAAGAAATTCCCGTCGACCATCCGAGTCAACCTGGCCTGCACGGTATTACGCGCGACGCCGAGTGTGGCGGCAAGTTCGGCGATCCCGGTCCGAGCATTGCGGGACAGCGCGCCCAGTAGGTCGATGTCCAAGCGGTCGATGTTGAGCATTGGGATCAGCTCCATTCGCAATTACAGCCTCCGATTGACTGTATTGCATAGTTGCAGTCGTTTGTATTGATCAGATTAACGCAGATATGGAAGATGAACACATCACTAACCATCGTGGGCGTGCCTGCTGATGCATGGATTGGATTCTTGTGACTATCGAAATGAACGACGTGCGAAAGCCGGCCGCCTCAGTTGACCTTGCTGATCGCTACCGGTCGAAGTCCGGGCCTGTGCTGATGACAGGAGTCCAGGCAATCGCGCGCCAATTGGTCGAGCAGCACGAACGCGATCAGCGGGCCGGCCGACGCGTCGCCACCTTCGTCTCGGGGTATCAGGGCAGTCCGCTCGCCGGACTGGATCGGCTTCTGGCCGGAATCCCCGAGTTGAAGAGCGATCACGACGTTCATCTGGTCCCGGGGATGAACGAGGAACTGGCAGCCACCTCGGTCTGGGGCAGTCAGATGGATCTGCCGTCGGGCACCCGCACTCATGACGGAGTCGTGGGCGTCTGGTACGGCAAGGGCCCCGGCCTGGACCGCGCCAGCGATTCACTTCGTCACGGCACGATGTACGGGGCCAATCCCACCGGCGGGGTGCTGGTTCTCGTGGGCGACGATCCCGCCGCGAAGTCGTCCAGCGTTCCGGCAGCGAGCGAGAAATCCCTTGCGGCGCTGGGTATGCCGATCTTCTTTCCCCGTAATGCCGAAGAGGTGATCGCCTTCGGGCTGCTGGGCGTCGAGCTGTCTCGACTGTCCGGGTGCTGGTCGTCGATGAAGCTGGTCGCCGATGTCGCGGACGGCATCTGGACGTTGGACCGGGACTTCTCCGATTTCACCATCGAACGCCCCGAGATCGAGTGGAACGGTCGACCGTGGACCTACCGCCAGCGAATGCTGCTATCTCCCCCAGAAAGTGTGCTCGCCGAGGCCGACATGTACGGCCCTCGGTGGGAGATGGTTCGACGGTTCACCGAGGCCAATCCTGTCGACTCCATCGACGTCGACCCGCCGACGGCGACGATGGGAATCGTCGCTGTCGGAACGGCGTACGACAGCGTCCGGCAGGCGCTCGATGAACTGGGTCTCGATGCGGCACGTCTGGAAGAGACCGGCATCCGCGTCATGCGCATCGGTATGCCGTTCCCGTTGGGCGAGAGCAAGATCAAACAGTTCGCCGCAGGCCTCGAGACGGTGCTTGTGGTCGAGGACAAGACGTCCTTCGTCGAAACTCAGCTCAAGGAGATCCTGTACGGGACTCTCGATGCACCTCGCGTCGTCGGAAAGGTGCACCACGATCGAACGCCGCTGGTGCCCTCGGACGGCGAACTCACCGCGGCACGCTTGTCACGACCTCTGCGCCGGGTTCTCGGCGGGCACGTCGAACTGCCCAAGCCTCCGCCCCCGGTGCTGGAGTTGACCGTGTTGCCGGCCAAACGAGCACCGTACTTCTGCTCGGGTTGCCCCCACAACCGATCCACTGCCGTCCCGGAAGGATCGCTCGCCGGCGGCGGAATCGGTTGTCACACACTGGTCACCATGTCCTCGCGTGCCGATTCGCAGGTCACCGGCCTCACACAGATGGGCGGAGAGGGAGCTCAGTGGATCGGGCAGACCCAATTCACCGATGTCGGTCACATCTTTCAGAACGTCGGCGACGGAACGTACTTCCACTCCGGCCAACTCGCGGTACAGGCGTGCATCGCCGCCGGAGTCAACATCACGTACAAGATCCTGTTCAACTCTGCCGTCGCCATGACCGGCGCGCAGGACGCGGAAGCGGGCCTGACCGTCCCGGAACTGACCCACAAGCTCGCCTCCGAAGGCGTCCGCAAGATCATCATCTGCGCCGACGAACCCGAACGGCACCGCAAGGCATCCCTCGCATCCGGTTCGACACTGTGGCCGCGAGAACGGCTCGACGAAGCGCAGCTGATCCTCCGTGACACACCAGGGGTCACTGTTCTGATCTACGACCAGCAGTGCGCAGCAGAGGCTCGCCGTAAACGCAAGCGCGGCAACCTCCCTCCCCGCCGCACCCGCGTGATCATCAACGAAGCAGTCTGCGAGGGCTGCGGTGACTGCGGGGTCAAGAGCAACTGCCTGTCGGTGCAGCCGATCGACACCGAGTTCGGACGCAAGACCACCATCGACCAGTCCTCCTGCAACACCGACTACTCCTGCCTCGAAGGTGACTGCCCCTCGTTCGTGACCGTCGAGGTGCCGGACGACGCCAAGGTGGTTCGCCCGGAGGCTCCGAAGCCACCGTTGGTATCCGATCCCGAGCACGCCCCGCTGACGGGAACCCACAACATCTTCCTGGCTGGAATCGGCGGAACCGGAATCGTCACCGTCAACCAGGTTCTCGGTATGGCCGCGCTGCGCTCGAATCTGCACGTGGAGGGCCTCGATCAGACCGGCTTGAGTCAGAAAGCCGGCCCGGTCACCTCACACCTGCGACTCTCGACCGAACCGAGCGCATCGTCCAACCGCATCAGCCCATCCTCGGCCGACTGCATCCTCGCGTTCGACCTCTTGACGGCCGCCGACGTCAAGAACGCCGACTACGGCAACACCGACCGAACCATCACTGTCGCCTCCACCAGCAAGACCCCCACAGGCGACATGGTGTACGACCCGTCGGTGCAATACCCGGCCGACGACGACCTCGTGAACAGACTCACCGCACGAAGCTCCCGCATGTTCACCTTCGATGCGCTCGCCGCGGCAGAAACCTTGTTCGGCAACACCGCCGCCGCCAATTTCCTCCTCGTCGGCGCCGCCTATCAAGCCGGTGGCCTGCCGATCCCGGCCACGGCCATCGAAGAGGCGATCACCATCAACGGCGTCGCGGTGGCCACAAATATTGCCGCATTCCGTTGGGGCAGAACCCACGTCGCCGAACCGACCGTTTTCGCCGCCGCGGTTGCGCCACGTGGCGCGGCGACCCGCAGCGACATTGCGGTGCCGGCGCACCTGCTCAGCCGACTTACCGTACAGGGGAACGTACTCGAGCTGGTAGAGCGTCGCGCAGCACAGCTGATGTCCTACCAGGGCCCGGCGATCACGCGCCGTTACCTGTCCACGGTCCAGCGAGTATGGGACGCCGACCAGGCGCTCGGCACCGGAACCCAGCTGACCGAGGCCGTTGCGCAAGGCCTGCACAAGTTGATGGCCTACAAGGACGAATACGAGGTCGCTCGGATGCTCACCGATCAGGCTTTCGTCGAATCGGTCGCCGCCGAGGTCCCCGGTGGTCAGAAGCTGACCTACAAGCTCCACCCGCCCATGCTCAAGGCTCTCGGTCGGAAGAAGAAGATCGGTTTGGGCCCACGCAGTCACCTCGCACTCAAAGTCCTGGCTCACGGCAAGGTTCTCCGAGGTACTCCGTTCGATCCATTCGGTTATGCCAAGGTCCGACGAATCGAACGCACCCTGCTGTCTCACTACGAAGCAACGATCACCGGCCTGGCTTCCAATCTCACCACCGAGAACTACGCCCTGGCAGTGCAATTCGCTCAAGCGCCCGAGCTCGTTCGGGGGTACGAGGACGTGAAACTCCGCAACGTCGCCACTTACGTGCGCACGGTCCGAGAGCTGGGCATCGATGGTCCTGCAATCGAGGGACTGCCTGAATAACGGTAGATCCGGTCCTTGGTTCGACACGCCGAGCCGAGCTCGGCGGGAAGTACCGATGATGACCGAAACACTGGATCCCATGGCGGTTGAGGTGGACCAGAAGCAGTCGACCGAGCACCTCCTGGCTCAGGCAAAAGAGCGACGACGTGGGGTCAGCCTTATCCGGCGATCATCACGACGACGAACAACGCGCGGAGCGAGAACGCGGCCCTTCCTGGACTACGACGTGGAGATCAGCCGGGTGGTCTGCGAGGGCGTGTGCGATCGAGTCGGTCAACGCCCGCCACAGGCGTGCTGTGCACGCCTGTGGGCACTTCCCGACAGAGCGGGCGGCTCTCGAGTGTCTGTATCTCGCCACGCGGGCACTGGACCCCACCGGGAAAGGTAAGGCGCGATGGGCGATGAGAAGCCGGCGCTGAATGCGTTCGCGATCACCTTCTAAGGACGGATCACCCCGAACGGTAATCAGCCGACACCGAGGTCGGATCCACCATTGATCGGACGCACCCGAAATCCGACTGAAAATCGTCGTGCCAGGACGCCGCGGGGGAGATGGATCGAAGTGCTGTCCGGCGGGTGGAGTGTCAGCTCGAGAACCTAGCTCGATGACAGTGGAGTTGCGGTCGCGAGCGGCAGAGCTCTTACACGTCCTCGAACATCGAGTGAGTTCCGAACCGACGCCCGTGATAGGTCAGCGGTTCGCCGCCCTGGTGATGTGCGTGAACGACGTTTCCCAGCGCAACGACATGATCGCCGCCATCGATGAGTTCGCGTACGGTGCAGGCGATCCAGGAGGCGGTTCCGCCCAGTCTCGGCACGTCGTGGTCGAGCGTCCACGGCGTTCCGTCGAATTTCGCTGCTCCTCCCTTGCCCGCAAATTTCATCGCCGTGGTGTGCTGATCGCGACCCAGGACATTGAGGCCGAAAAGTGCTGATGCAGTGACGAGTTCAAGGGTTTCCGAGCCGCGATCCAGGGCGACGAGGATGATCGCCGGTGACATCGATACCGAGGCGAAAGCGCTGACGGTGGCTCCGGCTGGGCGACCAGCGATGTGCGAGGTTACGACCGCGACCGGAGTGGCGACGTGGGCCATTACCTGCTTGAAATCATCCTGTAGCGAGTTCATTTGGCGTCCTGACCGTGGGGGAGTGTGACGCACGCGGGCTGACGTGCGCTCGAGACCGGATCGATCTGACGGGGCTGCGTCCTGCCACCGATTGTGTCCTGAGACACAAGTAGATCGTGAAAGCTGGGATGGTCGCACTGTCGCGCGAGACAGAATCGATCCCGGCCTCAGGGCTGTAGGCCAATCGCCTATGCAGACGGGGGTCGAGGCTGCGGTGCCACGTTGCTCCACTTTCGGCCGGCCACCCGTGGATGCGTCTCCGGTTCCCTGCGTTACAACAGCTTTCGCGACAACGACGAGTACTCGACCGCGTCTGGGCCGGCGAGCGCCTTCCCCTCGACCGACAACACCGTCGTGCTGCGCACCTGGCTTCGGAGCCAGTCGAAACCTCCATGTGTGTGCTCGAAGCCATGAGTGGCAGCCGTCACACCGCGCTATAAATGAGCCCAGACAAATGGTGTGCCATGTCATAGACCGGCCGCATTCTCCTACGTTCCCGTTCGCCCGACCACCGAGGAAACGACTATGACGATCAACGAGATTGCTACTACTTCGACGCCTGATCCGCTCGAGGAGTTCAACACCTGGACCAGCTCGGTAGAGGCTGCAGACAACATGATCGCGGAGTCGGCATCGCGGTGTCCTGTCGGTCACAGCGACCAGGTGGACGGCTTCCATGTTCTGCTCAAATACGACGACGTGAAGAAGGCGTCGAAGGACTACCACACGTACTCGATCGCACCCGGTTGCTTTCGTCCGGCCGCGCCTCCCGGGGCGCTGACGCCGTTGGATGTCGATCCTCCCGCACACGTTCCGTGGCGCAAGATCTATTCGGAGCTGACCAATGCGATGACGCCGGCACGCTTGGAAGAGTCGATCATCGGCGAAGTCAACGATGTGATCGATGGTTTCGAGCGCAGTGGTGAAGTCGATCTCGTCAGTGAGTTCGCTACCGAGATTCCATTGCGGGCGATTTGCATTGCGATGGGCGTCGACAAGAAGTACAGCGGAGAATTTCGCACTCGTTCGGAGGCTCTGTTCAAGGGTGTCGGCGACCCGGTGGAGCTCCTGCGTTTGCAATCGAACTTTCTCGACCTGATGCTCGAGATCATCGAGGAACGGCGCGGGCTCGGAGGCGATGAATACATCGACAAAGTCGCGGATTTCACGATCGACGGCCAGCCGCTGAATCGGCAGCAGTTGTCGATCGCGTTGGTGACTCCGATTCCTCCTGGATTCGAGACCACGATTTCCGGTCTGTCTTCGCTGCTGTATCAGGTGTTGTCTCGACCGGATGTGCGTCAGCGTCTGACCGACGATCCTGAACTGATCCCGCTTGCGGTGGAGGAGTCCCTTCGTTTGCGGCCTCCGGTATTCGGTTTCTACCGGCGGGCGACCAAAGATCTCGAGCTCCATGGTGTTCCGATTCAGAAGGATGAGGACGTCTACCTGTGTTACACCGCGGCGAACCGTGATCCGGAGGTGTTTCCCAATCCGTTGGACTTCGATATCGATCGTGATCACAGCGGGCGGCAGCGCCATCTGGCGTTCGGTCACGGTCCGCATCTGTGTCCCGGGGCGCCGCTCGCGAGAATGGAAATGCGCGTAGCACTCGAGGTTCTGCTGCGCCGCCTACCCGATATCGAGCTGGTCGATCCGACCCGGCCGGCGAAGTACCATTTCACCGGTTCCGAGTCTTTGCAGATGGTCGATCTGCCGGCGCGGTTCTCCCCGGGCAGCACACGGACAGACTGAGCCGGCACGTCCCGGAGAGAAGGATCCATGAAAGCTCGGGAACTCCGCTGAGCATCATTCGAGTCGAGAGCTGAGACATGGCACGCACTTTCAGCCCTACCCGCGTCGACACGGTCACCTACGGCGACGATGCATTCGGTGGCATCGCCGACATCCTGCGCGCACACGGGGGTCGGCGACCTCTGGCCATCATGTCGGGCTCGCTGGCCGGAACGGATGTCGAAGAGTCGTTGCGTGAGCAGTTCGGCGGGGCGCTCGTGGGGGTGTATTCCGATACCCCGCAGCACGTTCCGCGGATGGCGGTGTTGCGGGCGGCAGCTCTGGCGCGTGATGTCGGTGCCGACAGCGTGGTCAGCGTCGGCGGCGGTACCCCCATCGACTGCGCCAAGGCCGTCGCCATGTGTCTGGCCGCGGAGATCACCGAGCCGGCGGACTTCGACCGATATCGGGTTCGCTTCACCTATCCCGACGTGCACGAGATCCCGGACATACCTGGACGGCTCATCCCACATCTCGCGGTCCCGACCACCTTGTCTGCTGGAGAACACACCGGCGTGGCCGGTGTGACCGACGAGGTCACCCATGAGAAGTGTGTGTATTCGGCACCAGGTCTGACACCCGTGGCTGTGGTCCTCGACCCTGATGTGGCCGCCCGCACACCAGCATGGTTGTGGGCGGCCTCGGGGATCCGGGCCATCGATCATGCCATCGAGGGCATCCTGTCGACCAGGAGCATGCCGATCGGCGACGCTCTGGGTGCCGAGGCGCTACGGCTGCTTTCGGCCAATCTCGTTCACAGCAAGGACAATCCCCTCGACCGACGGGCGCGAACCGACTGTCTGCTCGGGAGCTGGATGTCCATCTTCGCGGCGGCCGAAGTCGGGACCGGCCTTTCCCATGGGATCGGACACCAGCTGGCTGCCGAGTTCGACATGACCCATGGGGTGACATCGGCCGTCGTGCTGCCGCACGTCATGGCCTTCACCGAGGAACTGACCCGACCCCAGTTGCGGCGCATCGCCGAGGCCATGGGGTGCGACACGCGCGATCAGGGCGACGCCGACGCCGCACGCCGGGCAATCGCTGCCGTTCGCTCCCTGGTCACCCGTCTCGGCGTGACCGACACCATTTCGGCGGCCGGAGGTCGTCGCGACGCGCTGCCGACCGTGGCCGAGCGCATCATGGGCGATCCTGCGGTAGCGGTGAGCAGGCGCCCCGTCTCGCGGGACGACATCCTCTCGATCCTCGAGGCCGCGTGGTAGCCATTGGCGATGAGCCGGGCGGCCAGTCGTCCTCACCCGGTCACGCCCGGGTGAGGACGACTGGCTTACTTCCTCAGACGATGCGCGCGCCGCCGTCGAGATCGATGGTCGTTGCGTTCAGGTACGGATTGCGAACGATGTGCAGCGCCAAGTCGGCGAACTCCTCTGGCCGACCCATCCTCTTCGGGTGGAGGGGGATCTCGTTCATCGTTTTACGCGTCGTCTCGGAGAACCCGGCAGCCATCGCGGTGTCGAAGGGCCCCGGTGCCACCGAGGTGACACGGATGCCGTACCCGGCGAGGTCCTTGGCCATCGGCAGCATCATGCCGATCACCGCAGCCTTGCTGCCGGAGTACGCAGCCTGTCCACGCTGGCCCTGCCAGGCAGCGCCCGACGAGACGTTGATGATGACTCCGCGCTCGCCGTTCTCGTCCGGCTCGTTGTGTTGCATGACATCAGCGGTCCGTCGACACACGTCGAAGAGACCGATGACGTTGACGTCGAATGTCTTTCGAAACTGGTCGAGATCGTGCATTCCGCGTCGTCCCAGCGTCAGAACGCCGGGTGCCACGCCGGCGGCGTTGACGGTCACGTGCAGTGCACCGAAACGCTCCTTCGCCCTTTCTACAGCCTCCTGCACCGAATCAGGCTGGCTCACATCCAATTCGGCGACCAGGATCCGATCGCCGAACTCGGCTGCGAGCACACCCGGGCCGTCGCGATCGGCGAGGACCACGGACGCACCCGCCTCGAGAAGGGCTCGCGCGGTGGCCAGACCCAGGCCGGATGCCGCTCCTGTCACGAAAGCTACTGTGCTGCCTGTAATTTGCATCTTGTCTCCCTATTGTCCTGAGCGGACTGTACACGTCATGCTGTTAGATGTGACCAAATGTATTCTCCCTCAGTCTTTTCTGTCTACCGAACAGCATGAGCAGTTCGAACAGATTCTCGGACAACTGGTTCGGAAGCTCGTGATCGCACGTCAACTGATAGGTCGTGAATATGTCGGATGAAGTACACCGTCCCGTCGTTCGAACCAGCACACGCGGCCGCGTGCTCGTGGTGACGATCGACCGCCCCGAGGCACGCAACGCCATCAACCATGCTGTCGCGGTCGGCCTCGAGCGAGCGATCGATCAGCTCGAGGCCGACGACGACTTGTGGGTCGGCGTGCTGGCGGCGACGCCACCCATCTTCTGCGCGGGTGCCGATCTCAAGGAGGTCGCCGCCCATGGCATGGCACCACTGGTCACCGAGCGCGGTGGATTCGGCGGATTCGTCCGTCGACAACGAAACAAGTCGGTGATCGCTGCGCTCGACGGCAATGCACTCGGCGGCGGATTGGAACTGGCTCTCGCAGCGGATCTCATCGTCGCCCGATCCGGTGTGTCGGTGTTGCTGCCCGAGGTGACGCGGTCGTTGCTCGCCGTCGGCGGAGCACTGGCCGAACTCCCGCGGCTCGTCGGCGAGAAGGTGGCACTGGAAATCGCGTTGACGGGAACACCCATTTCCGTAGAGCGCCTGTTCGACCTCGGGTTGGTCAATCGCATCGCGACAACGGGGAGCGCGGTCGATGGTGCCGTCGAACTGGCCGAAATCATCTGCGCGAACGCGCCGCTGGCCGTCCGCGCCAGCCGACGGGCCATCGTTGCCGGCCGCGAACTCGATGAAGGGCAACGCTGGGCGTACGCGGAGGCACAACTCGGGCCGCTCGAAGTCACCGCCGACTACGCAGAGGGTCTGCGAGCCTTCGCGGAGAAGCGGCCGCCGGAGTGGACCGCACGGTGACTGTCGACGATCGACCCGTTGCCGCTCTCTTCTGACCTTCATCCGGAATGCCTGTCCACCAGCACGTCTGGTTCAGGAGCCAGTCACCGCGAGACGGTGTGTGCTCACAGCCACTAGTGACGGAGGTAACAGTGGCGATAAATTTTGGTGGAGCTGCTCACTCGCACAGGCGCACATCCGATGGGCCTGACACTCACAGTCCTGTGGTGCCGGTGAGCGGCCTATCCCCGAGGAGATTTTGATGACCGACATCGCCGAGCGGACCGACACCGCATCGCACTTCGACACCACGGCCCCCACCACACTGACCTACCAGACCGGTCTCGGCAACGAGCTCGAGACCGAGGCACTGCCGGGCGCGCTGCCACTGGGACAGAACAGTCCGCAGAAGGTTGCTCACGGACTGGTGAGCGAGCTGATCTCCGGCACCACCTTCACCGCTCCGCGTGCGTCGAACCGGCGTTCCTACAGCTTCCGCATCCGCCCCTCGGCCTCACACGGGACCTTCGAGCGCATGGACAACGGCAATCTGCTCACGCCGCCGTTCGACCTGCCGCCCTCACCCAACAGCACCGCCTGGGGCCCCGTCAGCTCCATGACCCCGAACGGCGATTTCGTCGACAGCCTCGCCACGCTCTGCGGCAACGGATCGCCGGAGTCGCAGTCGGGCATGGCTGTTCACGTCTATTCGGCCAACCAGTCGATGCGCGACAGGGTGTTCTCCAACGCCGACGGGGAAATGATGATCGTCCCCCAGACCGGGCGTATCCGGGTGTTCACCGAGATGGGCAAGCTCGATGTGGGCATGGGCGAGATCGCGGTGGTGCCCAGGGGGATCAAGTTCCGGGTCGAACTGCACGAGGACAGAGCGCAGGGGTTCGTCTTCGAGAACTTCGGGCTGTCGTTGCGTCTGCCCGAGCTCGGACTGCTGGGCACGAATGCGCTGGCCAACGTCAGCGACTTCGAGATCCCGGTGGCGGCCTTCGAGGACGAGGAGCGTCCGGTGCAGATGGTCCACAAGTACGCCGGCAACCTGTGGTCGGCGGCGCTTGACCACTCGCCGCTCGATGTCGTCGCCTGGAGAGGCAACCTCTACCCCTACAAGTACGACCTGGATCGCTTCGTCTCGATGGGGCCGACTGCCGTGGACCACCCGGATCCGTCCATCTTCGCGCTGTTGAGCTCTCCTTCCGATCCGATCCTCGGACCCAACTTCGACGTGATGGCGTTGACCCCCCGTTGGTTGGTTGCCGAGGGGACCTTCCGGCCGCCGGGATACCACCGCAACTGCGTCGTCGAGTTCAGCGTCTTCATCGACGGCGATTTCGCGGGTAAGGAACTCGGAGCCGGCAGTAGCATCTTGAACAACAACTGGACGCCTCACGGCCCGGGAACCCAGCTCTGGGAAATGGGGCGAGAAGCACCGGCATTGCCGATGAAGATCGACACCCAGAAGATCCTGCTGATCGAGTCTCGATTCCCCATGCAGACAACTCAATTCGCGGAGACAGGGCTGGCGAAGGTGGCGCACGCCAAGCAGTGGGACGGGTTCACCAAGCGGTTCGAGCCCGGAGCCCCCGTTGTCGGCCGCTTCGATGACGGGGTCTGACAGGTGCCTGTAGTGGAGAAATACGAGGTCGACATCGACTTCGTGAACGTGTCGCACACCGAGGTGACCGTTCTGCGCGAGGTCTACGGATTCTCGGCACCGGACAGTGTTGTGCTCGACGGCGTACGGATGCGTCCGAAAGGAAAGCCGTCGACGACACTGCTGGTCTTCATGCATCCGACGGGTTCGATCAGACGCATCCCGCTGCCCCGCGTGATGGCTGCGACAGGGATTCACGTCCTGTGCGCAGAGAGTCGCTACGCACGCAACGACACTCCGCTGATCATGGAGAAGGTGATCGTGGACTACGGCGCCTTCGTACGCCACGCCAAGGAGGTCTGGGAGTACGACAAAGTCGTACTCGTCGGGTGGTCGGGTGGTGGCTCGTTGACCGCGCTGTACCAGTCGCAAGCCGAGAACCACACCATCACGACCACGCCGGCAGGAGATCCGGTGGACCTCGCGGGTCTGATCCCTGGCGATGCGTTCATCTTCCAGGCAGCGCATTTGGGACGCGCCGACATGTTGCGCGATTTCATCGACCCGTCTGTCCTCGACGAGTCGAACCCCGAGATCCGTGACACCGAACTCGACCTCTACGACCCTCGCAACCCCAACCAGCCGCCCTACTCGCAGGACTTTCTGGAGCACTTCCGGTCTCAGCAAGTGGCGCGCATCGATCGCCGCACCACCTACGTCAAGGAACTCCTGGAACATCTACGCAACCACGGTGACGGCGAGTCCGAACGCGTGATCCTCACCCATCGCACGCTGGCCGACCCCCGTTTCCTCGACATCACCATCGATCCCAACGATCGCGAGCCCGGGATGTCGTTCATGGGCAAGCCCGAACTCGCCAACATCAGTCCTGCCGGCCTCGCTCGCTGCTCGACCCTGCGAGGGTGGTTGTCCCAGTGGTCGCCCGAGGACACCAATGCCCGTGCCCATGTGGCTGCGCGCAACATCCACGTCCCGCTCCTCGCGATCGAGAACAGCGCCGACAATGCCGTGCCACAGCCACACACCCAGCAACTGTTCGACGCGTGCGCCAGCAGCGACAAGACCGCGCACGTCATCTCGGGTGCCAACCACTACTACATGGGCCAGGACGATCACATGCGCGATGCGGTCGGCGTGATCAGTGAGTGGCTGCAGGAACGCGACCTACTGCAGCTCTGAGAGGCCGCAGCTTCACGAGCTCGACAACCAACCCGACACCAGAAAGTGATCACATGAACCTGAACCCCACCGAGACAGCGGTAGTGGTCCTGCATCTCCAGAACGACATCATCGTCAACCAGCAGGCCCTGGGCGCAATGATGGGCGGCGAGGCAACCCGACGGAACGTCGTCGGCGAGGCGAGCAAATTGCTCCAGGCGGCCGATGCGGCCTCCGTCCTTCCGATCCTGGTCCGCGTCGCCTCCCGTCCCGACCGCTCCAACATGTTGCTCAACCTCCCTCTCACCCAGGGCACCCTGGACATGAACGCGTTGATCGACGGCGAGCCCGGCGCGGAGTTCGTCGACGGCCTGGCCCGCGTCGCCAGCGAGGTGGTGGTGACACACCAGAATCCCAACCCGTTCGTCGGAAGTGACCTGCACGACGTCCTTCAGCGGCGCGGGACGAAGACGCTCGTGATGTGTGGGGTGGCCACGAACATGGCCGTCCTGTCGACAGCGTTTGCCGCAGCATCCCTCGGTTACCGGATGATCGTCGTGCCGGAGGCCTGCTCGGCGCTCAACGAGGAGACGCATCAGTTCGCTCTGCAGACGCTGGGCATGCTCGCGGAGATCGTCGCAATCGACGACGTCGTGACAGCTTTGAGCGAACCCGCTGCCGCATGATCCGCCACGATTCCTCCTTTCCGCTCCCGTCGAGGGGAAGGTGTTCATCGCAATGACGACCCTCGCCCCGGCCGAGACGACCGTCTACCCGTCGCGGGTCACCGCTGCCGACCTGATCCAGAGAGCCCTGGTCAATCATCGCCACAAGACGGCGCTGATTCAGGGTGATCGACGTGTGACGTACGCCGAGTTCGGCGACCGTATCCACCGTGCCGTCAACGCTCTCGACGCGCTCGGGGTCCGTCCCGGTGAGCCGGTCGGGCTGGTCGCCGGCAACATCATCGAATTCCTCGAGGTCGACTTCGCCTGTCTGATGGGGGGATACGTGCGCTGCGCCGAGACGCCGCGGCTACATCCCAACGAGCTCATCGGAATCTTCGCCAGCGCCTCCATACGGGTGGTGATCGTCGAGGAGAGCTACCTCGAACGCTTCGAGACCGTTGCCGCAAAGATCCCCACGCTCGAGAAGATCGTCGTCATCGGGAACAGCACAGACCACACCAGCTGGGACGACCTTCTGCAGGCCGCGTCGGCGACACCGCCGGAGGCCACGCCGACTGCCGGCACCGACGGGTGGCTCATCTACAGCTCGGGGACGACCGGGGAACCGAAGGGATCGACCCTGACCCAGGGCTCGATCGTGGGCTTCACGCGCAACGTCCTGGCCGAGATCTGCAGTCTGGACGAGACCGATGTGCTTCTGCACTCGGCGCCGCTCGGTCACTTCAGTGGTTGTCTGGCGTTCGCATCGCTCTACCGCGGTGGCACACAGGTGTTGTTACCGAACTTCGACGCCGAACAGCTCCTACGCACCGTGGCCGAGCATCACGTCACCCACACGGTCCTGGTGCCGACGATGCTGGCCACACTCACCAACACCGCTCGAACCCTCGGCATCGACGTGTCGTCGCTGGAATACATGATCTACGGCGCGTCCAGCATCGCTCTGAGCCAGCTCACAGCGGCGATCGAGACCTTCGGAAACGTCCTCGTACAGGTGTACGGCCTCACCGAGAACCCGATGCCTGTGACGGTGTTGCCCAGAAGGGCGCACATCTTCGACCCCGATGGTCCTGCGCCGCAACGACTCCGTTCAGCGGGTCGTCCAGTGGCAGCAGTGGAGGTCCGACTGGTGGACGACGATCGACATGACGTCCCCACGGGGTCGCGCGGCGAGATCGCGCTGCGCGCCGACGTGCGGATGCATGGCTACTGGGGTCGCCCCGACCTGACCGCCGCGGTCTTCGACGACGACGGCTGGTTCTACACCGGCGACGTAGGTCAGTTCGACGAGGACGGCTACCTCTACATGGTCGACCGCAAGAAGGACATGATCGTCACCGGTGGGTTCAACGTCTACCCCACCGAGGTCGAGAACGTCATCGACACTGTCCCCGGGGTGTCGGAGGTAGCGGTCGTCGGACTCCCCGACGAGCAGTGGGGCGAGGCGGTGACCGCCGTGGTGGTCGCCGACAGGACGGCCGAGAATCTCACGGCCGCAGACGTCATCGCGGCTGTTCGCGCGCAGCTCGCGGGATACAAATGCCCCAAACGGGTCGAGTTCGTCGACGAACTACCCAAGAGTTCTCGGGGCAAGGTGCTCCGGCGCCGACTACGGGAACAGTTCAGCGAACATCCCGGCCCGAACGGTGCCGAGAGCTGACCCAAGTTCCACGCGAGAGCCTTCAGGGCCGGCTCCTACATAGGAGCCGGCCCTGAAGGCTCTCGCGTCGTCGTTGTCAGTGAGCCGGCGCGGGCGTGCCGAGCAGCGACTGGGCGATCGTGAGTGCCGCCCGGATCTTGGTGGTGGGCGTGTCGTTGTCGTGGGCACACAAGGCGAATGCCTGCTGGACGCGGTAGGTGACCGTGTTGCGTGAGATATGTTCGGCCGCAGACACCTTCGCAAGACTCCGGTCCATGTCCAGGTATAGGCGCAGCGTGGCTCGCAGCTCGGCCATGCGCGGGTCGTCGGCCCCGAGCGGCCCGAGGTGACGAGCGACGAAGCACCGCGCCGCTTCTGGATCTGCCAGCAAGAGTACGTCCAGATCGACGTCGTGGTGAGCCATGGTCGGGGGCGGCTGACGGGAACCGTGGCGGATCAGACGTTCCACGGCACGAGCTTCGAGATGGGTTCGGCGAAACCCGTCGAGCCCCACGCCGATCTGTCCCACCGCGAGGTGGGTGCCATCGAACTGCGGCAAGGTGGTGACTCGCTCGTTGTAGCCCTTCGGGGCGAATGTCCCCCACGCCCACAACGCATTCGATCCCACCGGGACCACCAGCGACGAACGGGGGGTTCCCCAGCTCTCCAGCACCGGACCGATCGTGGCGCGCAGGCCGTGCGCAGTGTGATCTCCGGGGTTCGCGCTCCACGCGATGACCGCCAGGTGCGCTCCGGACAACGGATAGTTGAACACTCGCTCGGCATGGGTGGTGTCGACCGGATCACCCTGGAGGATCTTCTTCACCAGCTCCACTTGGGCGGCGGACTTACTTGCACCCCAGGCGCTCCGCTCCTCGAGAAAGATCGGGGTCGTCTCCACGAGGAACTCGTCGATCAACTTGAAGACGAGCGCCGAGACGCGACGGAGTTCGCCGTTTTCATCCGGCTGTGGCCCTGCGTCGGTCACCGCGTCGAAGAACGCGCTGGCCAAGACCGAATGTCCGAATCGGATGCATCGGGTGAAGTCGCTGACCTCCATCCCACGACGCGCCAAGTCTCGCGTCGCCTCGGCGGCTTCGGGGCTCACCACGGGCATGTCCGGCTCTCCGCAGCCCGAGACGATGGCCAACACACGCATGGTCGTCGACGTCGTCGCGCGACGCAACGCGTCGACGATCGACCCACTGCCGTTGAAGAGCGTGAGTTCGAGACTGGCCGACTCCGCGATGAGCGACTCACCCACCTCCGCGGCCCACATGACCGCGCCCGACCCCCATGCCGCCCGAATCCGCTCGGCATCAGAACCCAACCACACGGGCTCGTTGCCGTCGGAGCGACTACTGGAAAGCTTGTTCGCCCAATGCACTCGATCATCCTCCGCTTCAAATCGATCCCCGTAACGGCTTCTCGCCGTCTTCTGGGCTGTGAGCCAATCCACACGGGGCGGTGTGTGCTCGCGGCCAGTCGTGACCTAGGTAACACCGCGATAGACATAAAGGCAACAGTCCGCCATCACAGAGGACTTCACCCGAGTGGCCCACCGAGGCCCTGAGTTCCGCACACACGACCAGAATCAGCAGTCCTACCCGACCAAGGAAGAAGCACTGACCCATGACTCTCCAGACACTCAGCGACGCAGACGTCAAGGCCGAACTCATCGGGAGGGCACATGACCTCACCGAACTGGTGGCCGGCGAGGCTGCCGAGACAGACCGGCGTGGCTCCGTCTCGCCGACCGTCATCGAGGCGTTCACCGATGCCGGATTCATGAAGATGTTGGTACCCAAGCGCTACGGCGGCTACGAGCTCGACATCGACACCATGTCCAAGGTGGTTCGGACCATCGCCCCGAGCTGCACCTCGACCGCCTGGGTGTTGGCGTTCTTCATCGGGCACAACTGGCTGCACGCGCTCTTCCCGGAGCGCTCGCAGGACGAGGTGTTCGCAAAGCGTTCCTTCGCGCTGTCCCCTGGCACATTCGCCCCGTCGTTCTCCCTCACGCCCACCAAGGGCGGTTACATAGCCAAGGGCCGTAGCTCCTGGAACTCCGGGACGCAGTGGGCCGAGTACTTCCTGAGCGGCGGGTTGGTCATGGAGGACGGGAAGCCGCCGTCACTGAAGTTCTTCCTCACGCCCAGGTCCGACGTGACCGTCATCGACAACTGGGACATCGCCGGGTTGCGCGGGACGACAAGCCACGACATCGCGATCGATGACGTATTCGTCCCGGACTATCACACGGTGGACGCCGCCCAGGTCATGGAGGGAACCACCCCCGGTTCAGCTCTGCACTCCAACCCGCTGTACTCGATGCCCGTGTTCCCGTTCATCGTCGGCGAGATCCTCCCCGTGGCAGTCGGCACCTACGCCAGTGCCGCCGAAGAGTTCAAGCGAGTCACCAAGAACCGCGTCATGAATACCGGTGCGCGCGCCGACAGCAAGCAGACGACACGGATCGTGGTGGGCAAGGGCGACGCCGGGGTGGCGCTGGCGGATTCGATGCTGGACGGCTTCATCGACTTCCTCGACACGGCCGATCTCGAGACGCTGCGCGATCCCCTGACCCGCGGACGGATGAAGGCACAGGGCGGGATGATCACCGACTTCTGCCGCGCCGGGGTCAACGAGCTGGTTGCGACGGCGGGCGCCAACGCCTACCGGTTCGAGTCGCCCCTGCAGCGGAACTTGCGCGACATCAACCTGATGAGTACGCACGCCACGCTCGACATGGGTCGCGCGGCGGAGACATACGGCGAGATCCTCCTCGGCTTGCCGCCCCAGGCGCCGGTCTGAGCCCGGCACGTCCGGCTCCGGCGGGAAACCGCCGGGGTCACCCCTAGCCGGGAACCATTGCGGCTGAGAGAGATCGGCGCATCGTCGACGATCTCTCTCAGCCGTTCCGCTGCCCCGGCATCGCCACTGCTCTTACATTCCACACACCACAACGCCAGGAGCAACTGATGTCTCGCCGAGACATGATTCGGATGAGCGACAACGAGGTAGCAGACTTCCTCGCCGAGGGCTTCGTCATGACCTGCGCCAGCATCGGGTCGACCGGGCGTATTCACCTGGCCCCTATCTGGTACGTGTCCGAAATGCCCACGCGCGTGAGCAGTTGGACCTACGGGGCATCGCAAAAGGTCCGAAACCTACGATCCCGTTCCACGGCCACCATCCAAGTCGAGTCCGGTGTCGCCTACGGGGAGTTGCGTGGGGTGAGCATGGAGTGCGACGTCGAGATCATCGACGACAGTGATCTCGTCACCTCGATCGGAATGGAGGTCACCGGCAGATTCCCGGACGTACTGCCGATCGATCCCGTCGAGGATGACCGCACCGAATTCGTCGCGATGCAGGTGCCCAAACGGGTGGGCCTGCGTTTCTACCCGACCCGCATTGTCAGTTGGGACCACCGAAAGTTGCAGGGGCGCTTCTGACATGGGGCGCGGTCGACCGACCGTGCCCACCGACATCGCACCCTCCCGATCATCGACAGAAAGCAGATAGTTCATGTTCTTCCTCGTACAGATGGAAGCAGTCATACCGAACGATATGGACCCCACGCTCCGAGCAGACCTCGGCGCACGCGAGAAGGCCTACGCTCAGCAGCTGCAACGAGACGGCAAGCTGCGCGACCTGTGGCGCGTGGTCGGACAGCACTCGAACTGCTGCATCTTCGAGGTCGACTCCAGTGACGAACTGCACCAGTTGCTTTGGGGTCTACCACTGTTCAACTACATCAACATCGAGGTCACAGCGTTGACCACGCACGGGTCGAAGATCTGACCATGCGATTCGGAGACGGGACATGGACCCGGTGAGCACTGTGGAACTGGCGAGCACTGTGGAACTGGTGAGCACTGTGGACACGGTGAGCATTGTCGGAGTGGGGATCACACCGTTCGGGAAGTTCCCCGACCGGTCGCTGCGTGACCTGGCGGCGCCGGCGATCGCCGAGGCGCTACGTGACGCCGAGATCAACGAGGCCGACGTCGATCTGATCATCCACGCCAATGCCGTCGGTGGACTCTTGACCGGGCAGGAGATGGCTCGCGGTCAGGTGGTCACGTCTGACACCGCTCTGGTGGGCAAGCCCTTGGTGAACGTCGAGAACGCTTGCGCGAGCAGCTCTACGGCGCTTCATATGGCGCAGTCGGCGATCTTGTCGGGGATGTATCGCACCGTCCTGGTCATCAGCAACGAGAAGATGAGCGGTCGCGGCACCCGCGCGGCGCTCGACGCTCTCGCGTCTGCTGCGGACATCGAGCGCCTCGAGCACTACAGCCGAGAACTGACCGGCCGCGACGATGCCGCCGAGTCGTTCTTCATGGAGGTCTACGCCCAGGAGACCCGGGACTACATGGCGGCGACGGGAGCCACCGCGCACGACTTCGCGATGATCGCGGCCAAGAACTCCGCTCACGCCGCCTTGAACCCGTATGCGCAGTACCGCACGGTGCGCACCCCCGAGGAGGTGCTGGCGAGCCGGTTGATCGCTGATCCGTTGACGATGCTGATGTGTTCGCCCGTGGCCGACGGCGCCGCGGCGCTCGTGGTGCGGGCGACCGCCGATACGCCGTCCCCTGACGCCGTTCGAGTTCGAGCATCCACACTGCTCACCGGCATTCCCGGCGGGGGTGCCACCACTCTGGAACGTCGTACCGCCGAAGCCGCGTACGAGAGCGCCGGGTTCGGACCGGACGAGCTCGACATCGTGGAGCTGCACGACGCAGCGTCACCCAACGAGCTCATCGTGTGCGAGGAACTCGGGTTGTGCGAACGCGGCGAGGGTCCGAAGCTGGCCCGAAGCGGGGCGACCGCTCTCGGCGGAGATCTCCCGGTCAACACCAGTGGCGGTCTCGTGTCGAAGGGACACCCAGTGGGCGCCACCGGCGCGGCCCAGATAGTCGAACTGGTCACTCAGTTGCGCGGCCGCGCCGGCGACCGACAGGTTCACGGTGCCCGCCGCGGACTCGCCGAGAACGCAGGAGGTTATACCCATCCGGAGGCGGCCGCCTGCGTGATCACCATTCTCAGCAAGGACTGACCGCGATGCCCTGCGCCGACTGATACAGCTGTCGGCGGCATGTGGCGGTCGATCTCGCACGATGTCACATCTCGTTGCCAATTCACCGCTGAAACTTTTGTTGGTGCACGTCACTGTGCATGAGCTGGGCGGGAGGTGCCCGGGCAGACTGCAGTGTCGGTTCGAAGGCCGGGACCCTACATAGCCGGTACTCGATGGAGGCACGCGTGACGACGAGCGATGGGCGGCACCGTAAGGTCGGGTTCCTCCCGAGTTCGAGCGAGATGGCGCGAGCTAGCCAGAACCGTTGGCCGCGAATTGCCCTGCCGTCCAGCGCAACACGAACGGCAGGCCGCTCATGGCGCCGATGAAGTGGTCGCCCGCCACGGGCTCGTAGTGCACGTCGGCACCCTTGCTGCGCCACTGCTCGATCAGGGCAGTCACGCCGGCCTCGGGGATGAAGCGATCGCCGATCATCTTGCTCGCGGAACCGTGGAAGAACGCGACCGGTGCCGCCGGCGCGTCGGCACCGGGACGGTTCGCGGCTATCACCCGCCGTGCGATGTCGGAGTCGAACGGGTTGGGCTCGGACGCGAAGTCCTCGAGTCGCATGCGTACCAGCCCGCCCAAGGCCAGGGGGAAGACGGACATGTCCTTCACCCAGGACGCCAACAGCAACGCCTTAGGGCCGAACAACTCCACCATCTCGGGGTGCTCACGCGCGAGACCTATGCTCGCCGCGCCCAGCAGACCGGCCGCGACGGTGCCGTTCATGGTGTCGAGCAGCATCGTGAAGTCGGTGGGCGTTCCACCGGAGACGGCACCCACCAATCTCACGTCCGGCGCGTACCTCGGCTGCAGTTGCGCTGTCCACGTGGTGGCGATCGCGCCGCCGCTGTAGCCGTAGGCCACTACCGGGCTGTCGGTGAGCTCAGGGGCGACGATCGTCATCCCGCGGAGTGAGTCCAGGACGGCGTGCCCGGCCATCGTGCCTTCGGAGTACGACATTCGTGGGCCTTGGTGATCGGCGACGAGGACGGCGTAGCCGCGGGCGAGCCAGAGCGGCATCACCGGTGGGAGGTCGGCACCGACACCGTGCACGAGCCGGTACGACGGCGTGCTCTTGGCTCCGAGGGAATCGATGGCGACGTTGTGGGCGACGACGGGCCGCGGTCCGCGCCCGGTCCACGGCCGCCTCGGGATCAGCAGCGAGGCAGTGACGCCGGCGGGGAGACCTCGCGCGTCGGTCGATCGCACCATGAACTGATGCAGGGCGGTTCGCGGCCGGGGCACCAGACCTCGAGTCGTGCGCTGCCGGATCACCGCACCGGGTGCGAGGTCCTCGATGCCGGGAGGGGTGAGGAAGAAGGCGTCGTTGTCGATCGGGGTGGGAAGGATCGCGGCATGGGGATCGTCCGGAGGCTCCAGGGGCAGTCGTCGAGTCAGTACGCGATCGAGCACACCGAACAGAGTCATGATCCCCCGATATCGTTTTCCAGCCGTACCGATCCCCGCGGTCACCGTACCGCGCGAGGCGGTCGGAGTACGTAGAAATGGAGACGTCCCGCGGGCACCCTCGCGGCCCTTGGCTCCCATGTCGAGCAGGTTCCGTGAGTGACGTGAGTCCTACGTATCAGGGACCTTTCGCCCTGTCTCCTCGACTGTGCTGTCACGACAATGGGATTGTGACCAACTGTGACGCCGAGAGCTGACGTCGTGACGGACACGTCGGATCACAGCGGTAGTGCGTTGACGGTGCGGCAAATCCGTTCCGGCAGAACGCGATCGGTGGAACTATCGTGAGCTGGATGGACGTCGAGCCCTTCCTGGTGGCGCTTGCCATCGGGCTGCTGCTCGGGTTCGAGCGCGAGCGCAGCCACATCCGCACGCTTGTGGCCGGGTCGCGTTCGTTCGCGCTGCTGTCTCTTGCCGGAGCCGTTGCCGCCGGCTTCGACACCTGGGCAGTCTCAGCCGGCATCGTCGTCGTCGGGCTGCTCATGGCGCTTGGTTATCTCCGCACCAGCGAGCAGGACCCGGGGACCACTACCGAGATCGCCGCGCTGGTGGCCTATCTGGTCGGCGCGCTCGGCTATACCGACCCGTCGGTAGCCGTCGCCCTTTCCGTGATCGTGGCCGGACTGCTGGCGTCGAAGTGTCGCATTCATCGCTTCGCCCGTCAGATGGTCAGCGAGATCGAACTCGAAGACGCCATCAAGTTCCTCGTGGCGGCGTTTGTTATCCTGCCGTTGTTACCTGATCGCGGAATCGGATTATACGGCGTACTCAACCCGGCCAAGGTATGGCTCCTCGTCGTTCTGCTCACCGGTATCGGATGGATCGGGTACATCGGCGTCCGGACTCTTGGGCCCCAGCGCGGTCTACTCGTCACGGGGCTGGCCGGCGGATTCGTATCCGCAAGTGCGACAACTGCATCGATGGGAAGGCTGAGCCGGACGGCCGACGGAATACGGGCACCGCTCGCCGGTGCGCTCGTTGCCAGCCTTGCCACCTTCATACAGTTGCTCGTCGTCATCGGGTTCGTCGAGCCAGAGGTGCTTCGACGACTGTGGCCCCCGGTGGTGGCGGGAGCCGTGGTGCTCGTCGTAGTTGCCGCCATTGTCTACCGCGATGTCTCAGTGGCTCCACACAACGCGGAGGTGATGCGCGGAGGCATCGAACCGCTTACCGCGGCGCGACCGTTCTCGTTGCGGCCGGCACTCGTCTTGGCCGCTGTTCTCGTCTTCGCCCTGTTTGTCGGCCGCTGGGGTGCTGACGTGCTGGGCTCGCGAGGAGCGGTGCTCGCCGCTGCTGCCGCGGGTCTCGCCGATGCTCACGCCGGTGCTCTCGGTGCTGCGAGCCTTGCGGCGAAAGGCACCATCACAGTCGACAGCGCGCTGCAGGCAATCGCCGCTGCGCTCGGATCCAACCTTCTGGTCAAGAGCGTGCTGGCCTTCACTTCAGGTGGACGTCACTTCGGTCTCGGGTTTCTTGCGGGCATGGCCCTGCCGACCGTTGTCTTCTCCGTCGCGATGACCATCGTGGTGACGATGGGATGAACTGCAGCGTGTCACAACCTGATCAGCCCACCGTCGGCCATGATCGTCTGGCCGGTCACGAAGTAGGAGTCGGGACCGGTGAGGAAGAGGACTGTGCCCACGACGTCCTCGGGTTCGCCGACCTTCTTGATGGCCTGCATGGCAGCGGCCTGTTCCAGTGGCAATGACGAAGACTCTGCTCCTGGTGTGCGTGAGAGCGTCGCGCCTACAGCATTTGCGGTGATGCCGTAGGGAGCCAGATCGTTGGCGAGACCGCGGGTGAACCCGATGGCTCCCATTTTGCTGGCAAAGTAGGCGGTCATTCCGGGAGGCGTCATACCGATCGAGTTGGAGGTGAGGTTGACGATCCGCCCCCAGCCACCTTCTTTCATCATCGGTAAGACGGCCTGAGTCATCAGGAATTGCGAGTCGAGGTTGATGGTCAGAACCTTGCGCCAGGTCTCGTAGGTCATGTCGTCCATATGGATGGAGGGATAGACACCGACGTTGTTGACCAGGATGTCGCAGCGGCCGTACCGGCTGCGGACCTCATGCTCGACCTGCTGCGTCTGCTCCGGGTCGGCGACGTCGACGATCAGGCCGGTCGCCTTCCCCCCGGCTTTCTCGATGAGGGAAAGGGTTTCTGTCGGTTCCGCAAGATCTATCGCGACAACCCGCGCGCCGCGCTCGGCCAGGCCGAGGCAGATGGCCTGTCCGAATCCCTGCGCTGCGCCGGTGACTACTGCAACACGGTCATCGTGCGATGGGGTCATGGGTATCTCCTTCGATTGTTCTGGGTCGGATATGTCCGTCAGGCGAGTGCGGCAGGGTAGCGGGGGTCGGCATCGGACCGCGTTTCGTGCAATTCGAGGTACGTGGGAGCGATCTCGGCGGCCGAGGTGCCGGGTTGCCCGGATCCGATCCATGCGCTGACGGCCAGATGTGCTGCGTACACACCGTGTTCGGCGAGTACGTTGTGCAAATTCAGAACCCAATTGCGCAGGCCGGCCGACGCGATGTTGATGTTGGCGAGAAAGGGCACCGGCTCGACCGATCCGCCGCCGGTGGTGACGATGATGGTGCCGGCTTTCGCGGCGATCATGTCGTCGACGACCTGTTTCACGACATGTATTGCGCTGAAGTAGAAGTCGAGCTGCGGCTGAAGGTTTGCCGGTGTGATGTCGAGGACGCCGACAGCAGGCAGGGTTGCGTCGGATGCCGAGAATTCGAGAACGTCGACCGTGCCGAGTGTGGTGCGGATCTGGGTGAAGGCCGTCGTGATCGAGTCCGCGTCGAGTACGTCTGCGGTGAATCCGTGCGCGTCGATCCCCTCGCTTTCGAGCTGTTCGGTCAGGGAATTCAACTTCGCCTGATTTCGGGCGACGAGTGCGACGGCGAAACCTGTGCGCCCGAAAACGCGGGCGATTTCCAACCCCATTCCGGGGCCGGCGCCGACTATGGCGATCAACGACATGGGCTCACTCCTGCTCGGTTACTATTTGTGTGTCACCCCATCCTCTGTGTGCCGTATCCGCGGCACAAGAGGGCACATTTATGTTCGTGAGGAGCGCCATGGCGGCCAGCAAGTTCGGCACCGTCGACCTCGACACTGTGGTGCCCGGCCCGTGCGAGGGATGGGGTGAGGATGCGGCATTGATCCGCGGAATTCTCGATCGTGTCGGAGACAAGTGGGGCATTCTCGTGATCGCCGTGCTTCGTGACGCGCCGATGCGCTACAAGGAGTTGCAGCGCGCGGTCCCTGGCATATCTCAGCGGATGCTCACCCTCACGCTGCGTCACCTCGAGCGCGACGGCCTGCTCACACGCACCGTGTATCCGGAGGTGCCGCTGCGCGTCGAATATGCCCTGACACACCTCGGCGTCTCGCTTCTCGAGCATGTCCTGGGTCTGGCGATGTGGGCATCAGCGCATACCGACGAGATTCGAAAACACAGGAACGACTTCGACAGCCGGCAATCATGACCAACCACTAGAGCGCGATCGTATCCCGCAGACCGCGCTCTTCTGCGATCGAATTACCACCGTCGACGACGAAGACCTGCCCGGTGATGTAGGACGCCGATGCGGATGCGAGGAATGCCACGAGTGCCGCAACCTCCTCGGGTCGACCCGAGCGACCCAGCGGGGTGGCAGCCCCCATCGCGCTCTCGTGTTCGGTAGCCGAGCCCGTTGCGATCCAGCCGGGGGCAACGACATTCGCCGTGATACCTCGATGGGCATTGTCGATCGCCACGGATCGCGTCAGCCCGACGAGGGCAGCCTTGGCCGCGTGATAGGCCGCCTCGCCGCGGTAGGCCATCACCGATCCCGAAATGGAACCGATGTTCACGATCCTCCCGAAACCCTGCTGCACCATAGGTTTCAATGCGGCTCGAGTCACGAAGAAGTTCGTGTCGAGGTTTCGGGAGATCCCGGCGTGCCACTGATCATCGGATGTGAGATCGGCGGGTGCTTGTTCTTCGCTGCTCGTCGTGGAGGTCATGCCTGCACTGTTGATGAGGACGTCGAGTCGGCCGAACTGGTCGACGGCGGCGTGAACGAGACGATCTGCGGTCCGTGAGTCGGTGAGATCGCCGATGAAGCCGACCACGTCGGCACCGACAGCCGCCAACTCGGCGACGCGCTCGTCGATGCGACGCGTCGTCGCCGCGATCAGTAGCGAGTGCGTCGGAGCCAACGCCAGGGCGGAGGCGAACCCGATTCCGGAGGGACTCCCTGCACCCGTCACCACTGCAACGCGTGTGTGCCGGCTCGATGCAGTGGTCACCCGAGTCACCATCCCGTCGTGAGGACGCGGTCGAGGGAATCGACGAAATAGTCCACGGATTCCTGCGAAATGCAGAGCGGCGGTTTGATTTTGAGTACGTTCTGGAAGTCGCCGGTGGGCTGCATGACGACCCCCAGTTCGAGTAGACGGGTGCAGATCGCGGCTGTTTCCTCGGGTGCAGGCTCGATGGTGGAGCGATCCCGGACGAACTCGAGGCCGAGGTAGAAGCCGGATCCGTGGACGGCACCCACGATCGGATGTTTTTCGGCGAGCTCGAGCAGACGCGATTTGAGGTGTTTGCCGACTGTTCGTGCGTTCTCCTGCAGTCCTTCTTGCTGGATGACGTCGAGGACGGCGAGGCCGATTGCCGAGGACACCGGTGAGCCGCCGGTGGACGAGAAGAAGTAGCCTCCCGTTCGGTATCGATCGGCGATATCCCGACGGGTGATGACGACGCCGATCGGTTGGCCGCCACCGACCGATTTCGCGACGGCCACGACGTCGGGTACGGCCTGCTGTTGTTGGAAGCCCCAGAACCACTCGCCCAGTCGGCCGTATCCGACCTGCACCTCGTCGGAGATCGCGATCCCGCCGTGCTTGCGTATCGCGGCGTACACCTGCCGAAGGTAGCCGTCGGGTAGTGCCACACCTCCGGCATTGCCGAAGTACGACTCGCAGATGAATCCCGCCGGAAGTGTTCCCGCGGCTGCAAGTTCGTCGATGAACTGCACTGCCTCGGTGGCGTATCGGCCGGCGTCCGGGCCACGGTGGACGCCGCGATACGCGTTGGCCGCGTCGACGGTATGCACCCATTGTGGTCGCGTGGTCAGTGCATTGGGGTTGTCGGCAATGGACGTCGAGACGGCATCGCTGGCGAAGGTCCAGCCGTGGTACGCCTCCCTCATCGCCACCATGTCTGTGCGTCCGGTCGCGGCCATCGCGATGCGGATCGCGAGATCGGTTGCCTCCGAACCGGAGTTGACGAAGAACACGGTGTCGAGTTCCGCGGGCAGTGTGGCCGTGATGCGTTCCGCGAAGTCGGAGATCGCCCGGTAGTGGAAGCGCGAGTTGGTATTGAGCAGGCGCATCTGCCGGTGGGCGGCCTCGACGACCTTCGGGTGGGCATGTCCGACGGAACTGACATTGTTGACCATGTCGAGGTAGACCCGACCGTCGGTGTCGACCAGAAACTCCCGCCAACCGCGTTCGATGCGCGGCGGATGCGCATAGTAGTGCTCCTGCACCTCGGCGAGTACTCGTTCACGGCGCCCGAGGGTGTCGTCGTCGACGTCCGGTGCCGTCGGGGCAAGCCCGATCACCGGTGCCGGATCACCGGCGAGAGCGTGCCAACCGTCGGCGTACGCCGGTCCCACCAGAAGTGGGATCGTGCCGGAATCGGCTTGGGTGAACTGGATTTCGATGGGCGTACGAGCGGGGAGCATCGGACGTTCGGATCCGGTGTGAGAGAAGCCGGTGATGTGAACGACTCCCGCATCGACCGAGACGGTGACGCCGTCGGCGACGTTCGCGATCTGCCCCCTCGCCGGGACGTCCAGGGCAGTGTCGCGGGCGAGCCACAGTGTCAGCGCGGTGGGAACGGTGGCGGGGGATTGGGGAGTACGGAAGGGCGCTCCGGTCAACCGTGCGGTCCATGCGGGCGCAACCGCTGCGGATGCTCCGCCGTCGAGGGCGGCCAGTGCAGCGTTGTTCAGGACGTCCCCGTGCAGCCACCGTCCTTCGTCGTTGAGGGGGGAGGTGGTTCCGGCGTCGATGATCGTGGCGTCGGCGATACCGTCGAGCAGGGGAGCGTTGCTCCAGATCGGTCGTGGCCGGGGTGCGAAACCCAGTGCCCGACGGATGGTTTCGGTCATCACAGCCAACGGGACCGATGCGGCCTGTTCCAGTATTCGCATCTCCCGGTCCAGCGCGTCATCTGCGTACGAGTTTCCGGCGTCGAGCCGAACTTGTTGTCGGCCACTGAGAACCAGCACCACCCCGCGCAGGGCAACCAGTGGCCAGAGCGCCTCCACCTCGTCTTCGCTGAGCGGACGAGCCGAGTGGAAGGCCCGGATGGCAGGGACGGCATCGACCGGGGTGACGCCGTCGTGGTGCAGCAGCGAGGACACGGTGACCGCGATTTCACCGACGGCCCAGGACTCGGCGACATCGCCGAAGTCGATGACTGCGTCCGGCAGAGCGCCGGGCGTTGCGGCCGCAATGACGTTGTCGTCGGTGATATCGAAGTGACCGATCTGGCGGGGCAGTCCGGGCGAGACCGAGTGCAGCTGCCGGTACGCCGATTCGGTGACCTCGGCGACGAACCGGCTCACCTCGGCGTCCGGTTCCTCGGGAAGCAACGTCGAGATGACGCGTTCGGCGTGGCACAGGTTCCATTGCAGGACACGGCCCGAGGCGGGGTGACGGATACCGGCGAGGGCGAGGCTCACCTGCGCGGCGAGTTCACCCATCCGCTCCACGGTGGCCGGGGACAGATAGTTCGATCCCATCAAGGTCGAACCCGTCATGAATTCGATGATTCGGCCGTGGATACGTCCCTGCGAGGTCTCCCACCACGTCGACATCGGGCCCTGCGGTCCCTCGACCACCCGAGGCGTGCGCAGTCCCGGTCGGTGTTCGGCAACGGTCGATGCGGCCAGATCCTGCAACTCGATCTCGGCTTCGCTGAACACGGGGTTGCTGAGCTTGAGAACGCCTATCGGAGTGGAATTCTCGTCGTGGACCAGAAAGTTCTGGTCTTGCTGACTTCCTAGTTCGACAACCGTGCCCGTCAGGCCGAACGTCGTGTGCAGCAGACGCTGCACCTCGTCGATCGTGAGGGTGGGTGTCGGTAGTTCCGGGCAATCGAAGAAGTCGAAAGTGTTGTCGGACATGGGTGTTACTCCGTTCGTCGTCGGACACACAGACGCTTCCGACCTTGATGTGCGCGAGGTTGATGTGCTGTTGGAGGCAGAAGTGCTGACGTCAGCGGCTGTCGAGGCGGTGACGAAAGCCGGTGAGCAGGGCGGTCAACCCCGCTTCGAAGGCTGTGTCCGCGGGGTTCTCAGCGTTGTCGCGTGCCTCGACCGCGGCCGACAGTGCGGGGTGTAGCTGTGTATCGGGTGCGTTGATGTTGCCCCCACTCGCCAAGTCGAGTGCCGAGCCCAGGACGAAGCTGTCGAACGCGACGATGATCGGCAACACCTCCGGCCACGAGAAGCCCGCAGCATGGAGTCCGTCCGCGATCCGGTCGTACTCCGCCAGTGACTCCTTGTCGCGGACCAGTGCTGTTGCGAACAGTCGAATCGAGCCGGCATGACGTGCGAAAGCGGCGCGATAGGACCACGCCAGTCTTCTCAGGGCCTCGTCCCACGGGACTCGGCCGAATGCCGAGTTGTCTATCGCCCGAGCGATCCGCGCTCGCATGAGATCGACGACCTCGTCCCTACCCGCAACATGGTGGTACAGCGAGGACGGGTGTACGCCCAGCTTCGCAGCAAGCTGAGTGACGGTGAAATCGCCTGCAGTGTCCGATATTCGAAGTGCTTCGTCGACGATGCGATCCACGTCGAGTAGCGCTGTCCGTGGTCGTGCCACATTCCACCAATTTCTCTCTACGGCTATCCAAGTCGGTATCTGTGGTCTACATTACAGCAAAACCAAAACAGTTTTGGTTAATCGGACGGGAGCCCGCCATGACAATCCCCAATCACTCAGGGCAGCCAAGTGCCCTCGATCGCGCCAGTCTCCATTCGCGCGACATCGTCTTCTTCGTCGTCGCCGCGGCGGCACCCCTCACCGTCATGGTGGCGGTGGCCCCGATCGCCCTACTCGTGGGTGGGGTCGGCGCTCCTGCCGGCTACCTGGCCGCCGGTCTGATCAACATGGTGTTCGCCATCGGATTCACCAAGATGGCGAAGCATGTCCACAACAACGGTGCGTTCTACTCCTACATCCGGAAAGGCCTCGGCAAGGTCGCCGGTTTGGGCAGCGCCATGGTCGCTGTGGTCTGCTACACCCTGCTTCAGCTCAGCATCTACGGACTGTTCGGTGCCGTCACCGAAGCAACGGTGAACGACTTCCTCGGCATCGACCTCCCCTGGTGGTTGTGGGCGCTGGTCGCGGCCGCGATCGTCGCGGTTCTCGGCTATCGGTCGGTGCGAGTCGGAGCCAAAGTTCTGGGAGTGCTTCTCGTGCTGGAGGTCGTGATCCTGGTGGTGTTGGCTGTCGGCGTCATCGCGAAAGGTGGAGCAACAGGTCTGACATTCGAGCCGTTCTATCCCGAGAACGTCTTCACCGGAGCGATGGGTGCAGTGCTGGCAGTGTCGTTCGCTGCGTTCATCGGGTTCGAGGCGACAGCGCTGTTCCGCAACGAGGCTGTGCGGCCTGATCGCACTGTTCCCCGCGCCACCTATGCCGCGGTCATCTTTCTGGCGATCTTCTACTCCTTCATCGTCTGGGTGGCCGTGATGGCGTTCGGCACCGACAAAGCGGTGGAGACGGCAGCGGCGAATCCGGCCGAGTACTTCTTCACCGCGATGGACATCTATGTCGGAAGCGCCGCAACCGATGCAATGCGGATACTCATCGTCTCGAGCGGTCTCGCTGCACTACTGGCCCTGCACAATGCGATCACTCGCTACGGATATGCACTGGGCCGCGAGCGAATCGTCCCGACCCGGCTGAGCGCGGTGCACAGCAAGCACTTGTCCCCGCACATCGCCAGCATCACGCAGACGGTGATCGCTGTGGTTGCCGTGTTGTGCTTCGCGGTCTCCGGCGTCGATCCGATTCTGGAGATGACCGCGTGGACCGCGAGTACGGGCACCGTGGGAATTCTTGCGCTGCAATGGCTCACCTCCATCTCGATCGCGGTCTTCTTCCTCAGAGGCAAAGACGCAGTGCGAGATCGAGGTGCCGCATTGGCGGGCATCGCCTCGTTCGTCTTGTTCGGTCTTGCCCTGTACCTGGTGATCAGCAAGATCGAAATAGCCACCCTGACAGACAATCCGGTCGTCAACACCATTGCCATCGGTGGGCCCATCGTGGTGTTCGTCTTCGGAGTTCTTCTGGCACTGTGGATTCGTCACCGTCGCCCCGAGGTATACGAAGGCCTGGGCAGCACCGATGTCGATTCGGAACTCGCGACCACCCCTCAGCCCGTCGAATAGACGCGCACAAGACCACGGCCGATCACGCACAAGGAGTTTCACCATGGCTGACGCCACCCTCGCCCTCATCAACGGGCACGTAGTCACTCAGGCCGACGGCGCACCCGCCGCAGAGGCAGTAGCGGTCCGCGGAGACCGTGTCGTTGCTCTCGGAACGACTGCCGACATCCTCGAACTCAGTGGCCCGGGAACGAGAATTGTCGATCTCGCAGGCGGCACCCTGACCCCGGGCTGGGTGGACGCCCACACACACGTGGTTCAAGGTGCACTGATGTCGCTCGGTGTGGACATGAACGGGTGCGAGACTCTCGACGACGTACGTCGGGTGCTCGGCGACGCGACGCCGGTGGACGGTTGGATTCGCGGGTGGGGGCTCAATCACAATGTGTTCGAGGGCAAAGCACCGACGTTCGACGCGATCTCGAACACGATCACCGAGCCCGTCCTGATCCGGTTCTACGACGCCCATTCGTCACTGGCCAACCAGGCGGCGCTGGACGCCGCGGGTGTGACAGGACTGGAGGTCTTCGAGCACGGCGTTGCCCGGGTGACGGTCGACAGTGCAGGAAAGCCCACCGGTCACCTGATCGAGGAGGCGGCCATCCACCTGGTGGAGAGCGCGGCACCGGCTCCGAATCCGGAAGCGGCGAAGGCGTTGTTGCGCGGGGTGACCGAGGAGATGGCATCGGTCGGGTTGACCGGGGTTCATGTCATGGACGATTTGCCCGGGACGGTCGAGATGATTCGCGCACTCGACGAGGACGATGCGGGGTTGAGATTCTGGGTGTACGGCTGGGTTCAGCCGGATCACCCGGCGGAGCGGGTCGACGAACTGGCAGCGTTGGTCAACGGTCCGGGTGGCGTGCGATGGCGATATGCGGGCGCGAAACTGTTCATGGACGGAACCGTCGAAGGCGGTACCGCATGGTTGTGCCACCCGGACGTGCGCGGCGAGAGTACGCACCCGTCGTGGACCGATCCGGAACGGTACGCGAACGTCGTGCGAGAGCTCAGTAAGCGCGGAGTGACGACGGCAACCCATGCAATCGGCGATGCTGCTGTCCACCACTGTGTCCGGACGCTTGCTGCCCTGGGCGACGGGGTTCGACACCGACTCGAACACCTCGAGACGGTCTGTCCCGAGGATCTGATTTCGATCGCCGCTGCGGTCGACATCGCGACCTCCATGCAACCGACGCATTGCACCAGGTACACCCGCGCAGACGAGGCCGACGACTGGTCGCGGCGGATGGGGCGCGACCGTATCGACCGCGCCTGGCCGGTGGCGGAGCTTCGGGATCTCGGCGTCACGGTTGCTCTCGGATCGGATTGGCCCGTGGCGGATTTCGACCCCCGAATCGTGATGGCGGATGCTCAGCTGCGCCGGCCGGCCGATCGGCCGGCCGATCCCCCTCGCCAACCGCGCCAGGCGATCTCGGCGCGGCAGGCCCTCGACGGCTACACCACTCATCCTGCCGCCGCGGCCGGTCTCACCGACGGCACCGGAACCATCGTGGTGGGTGGTCCTGCAGATTTCACAGCGATAGACGGTGACCTGTCCGGGCCTGCCGAGAAATTGCCGGAACTGCCGATCATCGCCACTGTCGTGGCAGGCGTTGTGGTGTACGAGCGGTGACCGCGACGTCGGACGGTCTTCCGCACCCGGAACTCGAGTTCGTCTTCGAGGTCCGAGTGAGTGTGGCCGACGAGCTCCGAATCGGTCGCAGTGCCCAGGAAGTGCTGCATTTCGTTGCGATCACCGGCGGTACCGTATCGGGCCCGAAGATGACCGGTGAGGTCCTTCCCCACGGAGGTGATTGGTTCGTCGAACGCGGAGAGACGGTGCAACTCGACGCCCGCTACGTGCTGCGCGCCGAGGACGGGTCATTGATAGACGTGCGGAATCGGGGCTACTATCGGGCCGACTCCGGCGTCGAAGCTCGTTTGGAAGCAGGCGAATTCGTGGACGAGCGCGAGTACTACTATCGCACGGCCCCGGTGTTCCAAACCGATTCCGAGCCGTTCAGGTGGCTCGCAGACAACCAGTTCGTAGGGATGGCCCGCAACGAGGGTGGCCAGATCTGCATTCGGTTCTTCTGGCTGCGGTAACCGAAGGTTCCTGCTCAGTGGACGATGGTTTTCAGGGCCCGTCGTAGCTCCGAAACACCATCGTTGCCGAGGGCATCGAGGATCCCCGCGTTGTTCGACGCCAGCGCGCGCTGAGCGTCGACACACAGTGCGCGGCCGGTTTCGGTGGCGTGAATCCGTTTGTTGCGGCGATCGTCCGGATCGACTCGGCGGGTGATCAGTTCACGGGATTCCAGATCGTCGACCAGTGCGACGATCTGACTGGGGTCGAGACCTAGATTCTCGGCTATCTGACGCTGGCCGAGCCCTCCGGAATGCTCGCAGGCCAGAGCGAGAACGGAGTACGAGCGCACGCGCAGATCGAACTGAGCCAGCGCGGTTTTGGCCGCACCGGCCATCGATGCTCCCGCGCGACTCAGTAGGAATCCGATGTCGTCGGACAGCGGGGAAATGTCGGTCATTGTGCTCCTTTGCTCGCCGACCGACTCTAGCAAAAACAAACCATTGACAATATCAATCATTGATGGTGTTCTTTGACTGACACCACGAGGAGGAGACGGCTATGAAGCTCGACAACAAGGTGGCAGTGGTCACCGGAAGCGGCCAGGGACTCGGCTTGGCTTACGCACAGGACCTGGCCCGCCATGGCGTAGCCGTCGTGATCAACGATGTGAACCAGGGGATCGCCGATGCAGCCGTCTCCTCGATCGTCGAGGCCGGCGGCAAGGCAGTCGCCATCGTGGCATCGGTCGGCAGTACCGAGACCGCACAGAAGTTGGTTGCCGGAGCGGTCGAGGCGTTCGGTCGCCTCGACATCATGGTCACCAACGCCGGAATCCTGCGCGACAAGGTGTTGTGGAAGATGACCGACGACGACTTCGACGCCGTGGTGAACGTCCACCTTCGCGGAACGTTCACCTGTGCACGCGAAGCAGCCGTTCACTTCCGCGCTCAGGGCGAGGGCGGCCGGATCGTCTGCATCGGCTCTCCCGCCGGCCAGCGCGGAAACTTCGGGCAGACCAACTACTCCGGCTCCAAGGCAGGCATCGTCGGCATGGTGCGTACCTGGGCCATCGAACTCCAGCGTGCAGGTGTCACCGTGAACGCAGTGTGCCCGGTCGCCGCGACCGCGATGACCGAAAGCGTTCCGTTCTTGGCACCGTACATCGAGGCCATGCGTAACGGAGATGCGTTGCCGCCCTTTGCCCGTCGTGAACTCGGCTTCGGAACACCCGAGGACGCAGCGGGAATTGTCTCCTTCCTTGCCAGTGACGCGGCCGCCGAGGTCACCGGGCAGGCATTCGCGGTCGGCGGCGACCGTCTGGCGCTGTGGACGCACCCGGACATGATCAACACCAGCTATCACGACGGCGGCTGGTCGGCCGACGATATCGCCGCTGCGTGGCCGTCGACGTTCGCAGACAGCCTCGAATCGGTCGGAGAGAACCTTCCCGTCGAGCCGGCCCGATGAGCTCGAAATACGAGTGCAACATCGACTTCGACGCCATCACCGCACTCGATGTGCACACCCATGTGGAGATCGACGGGTGCGGGCACCGTTCGCTCGACGACGAGTTGATGGCGGCGTCGGAGAAATACTTCAAGTCGGGTGAAGAGCGCACCCCCGGCATCGACGCGATCGCCGAGTACTACCGCGCCCGCAACATGGCTGCGGTGGTGTTCACCGTCGATGCCGGTGCAGCGTCCGGACATTCGCCGAACTCGGTAGAAGAGATCGCCGAAGGCGCAGCCCGCCACAACGACGTGCTGATCCCCTTCGGCTCGGTCGATCCATGGCAGGGCAAAGCAGCGGTGCGGCGGGTGCATCGCCTCGTCGAGGAGTTCGGTGTTCGCGGCTTCAAGTTCCACCCCAGCATGCAAGGCTTCGAACCGAACGATCGCCGCTTCTATCCGATCTACGAGGCCATCACCGAGGCCGGTGTGCCCGCACTGTTCCACACCGGCCAAACCGGTATCGGCGCGGGACTTCCCGGTGGGCACGGCATCAAGCTGCGCTACTCGGATCCAATGTTGCTCGACGATGTCGCTGCGGATTTCCCCGACCTGACGGTGATCATGGCGCACCCTGCGGTGCCGTGGGCGGATGCGCAGATCTCGATCGCCACGCACAAATCGAACGTGTACATCGACCTGTCGGGGTGGTCACCGAAGTACTTCCCGCCCCAGTTGGTGCGAGCAGCGAATTCTATGCTGAAGCGAAAGGTGTTGTTCGGCTCCGACTTTCCGGTTCTGACGCCGGATCGTTGGATGACGGACTTCGCGCAGCTCGACATCAAGGACGAGATTCGTCCACTCGTGTTCAAGACCAATGCACTGGCCGCACTCGGCCTGTCCGCCAAGGAGACACCATGATCACCCGCGTCGCCACACTCGCCGAGTTGAAGAACCTCGAAGGCACCGAACTGGGAACCAGCTCGTGGATCGAGGTTGCGCAGCCGCGAATCGATACCTTCGCCGACGCCACCGACGACCATCAGTGGATTCACGTCGACCCCAAGCGTGCCAAGGCCGAGAGCCCCTTCGGTGGCCCGATCGCCCACGGCTATCTGACCCTGTCGCTGATCATCCCGATGTGGGAAGAAGTGCTCGTCGTCGACAGTGTCACCACGAAGATCAACTACGGCCTGAACAAGGTTCGCTTCACCAACCCGGTCCCGGCCGGTGGCCGAGTTCGTCTGGCCGCCACCTTGAAGGCGTACGAGGAGCTGCCCAAGGGCGGAGCGCAGTTGACGGTTGCGGCAACGATCGAGCTCGAAGGTAGCGAGCGACCCGCAGTCGTCGTCGAGGCCGTCTACCGCATGTTCGATTGATTCATCGACCCGGGAGGAACGGATCGCGATGCGCAATCAAGGAGTCGGCTCGTGGATCAGGCGGCGCAGCAGGCAGTGTCCTCGCGCCTCGGCGATCGAGTTCCGTGGACAGGTTCTCACCTTCGAGCAGCTCGATGAGCGGACGACACGGCTCGCGCACGTGCTGCGCGGGCTCGGTGTCGGTAGCGGCGATCGAGTCGGCATCCTGTCCACCAATCATCCTGCCTATCTCGAGGTGCTGTTCTCCTGCGGCATACTCGGTGCTGTCTTCGTCCCTCTCAACGCGCGACTGACTGCGGTCGAAGTGGGCTTCGCAGTGGAGGACTCGGGTTTGTCGGTGTTGGTTCACTCCGAGGCCCTCGACGACGTCGCTGCCCTCGCAGCCGAAGGCGTGCAGCGCATTCGGTTGGGAGACGACTACGACGCGCTCATCGCCGCAGCGGAGTCCGTGCTCATCGACGAGCCGGTGGACGCGGCGGATCTGTGCTTCATCATGTACACCTCGGGCACGACGGGAAAGCCGAAGGGCGTCGTGATGACTCACGGCAATGTGCTGTTCGCGGTTCTCAACGCCGTGCTCGATCTGGACCTGTGCAGCGACGAAGTGGCCCTGGTCTGCGCTCCTCTGTTTCACACTGCCGCCCTGGATATGGTGGCGTTGCCAGTGTTGTTCAAAGGTGGGGCCGTCGTCATCGAAGAGGGATTCGATGCGGGACGAGTTCTCGACATCGTCGAATCACGTTCGATCACCTACACGTTCGGGGTGCCGACCATCCTCGATGCACTCGTGACCCACCGGAGGTGGACCGAGACCGACCTGACCTCGCTACGCCGCATAGTAGTGGCCGCTGCGCCGGTACCACCTCGGACGCTACGCGCGTACTCCGAACGTGGCATCAAGATGTGCCAAGGTTACGGGCTGACCGAGAGCGGTCCGGGCGCAACCATTCTCGCCTCGGTCGACGCCGAGCGGAAGATGGGCACCGCGGGCGTGCCGCACACGTTCACCGACGTGCGAATCGTCGATTCGTTCTCACAGCCGGTCTCGCCGGGCGAGCGGGGTGAAATTCAGATCCAAGGCCCCAACGTGATGAAAGAGTACTGGGGTCGGCCCGACGCGACGGCGGACGTGTTCGACGATGGTTGGTTGCGCACCGGGGACGTAGGAGTCGCCGACGATGAGGGCTTCGTGATGATCGTAGACCGGCTCAAGGACATGATCATCTCCGGCGGCGAGAACATCTATCCCGCCGAGGTCGAGGCGGCGCTGCTCGAGCTGCCCGATATCGAGAGTTGCGCGGTATTCGGTGTGCCCGACGAGAAGTGGGGTGAATCGGCCGTTGCGGCAATCACTGCCGTCGAGGGAGCGAACGTCGACCTCGATGCCATCGCGGATGCGCTCGGCGGCCGACTCGCGCGGTACAAGATTCCCAAGCGTTACATCCTCGTCGACGAGATTCCGCGCAACCCGACGGGCAAGATTCGTAAGAACATTCTGCGGGAGCAGTATTCGGGGATCACCCTATAGTCGGTTCGGCCGGAGTGGCCCCGCGTGAACCAGCCACATGCCGGTGACCGATAGTGGTCAACTCGCGGCGATTGTGTCGTTGATCGCCGCGTCCACGATGTCGGGTCTGTGCAAACCAAGCGGAAGTTACGCCTGCAATCATGAGAGACCCGAATGACGGTCGCTAACTGTCCACGCGACTCCGCGACGTGAGTCTCAGTGTCACGAGCGTGTCACATGTCGGTCCGAACGGACGTGTATTCGGGTGGTGTTGCCTGGACGATTGACACAGGTCAGAGCCTCTGTGGTGGTTCCATGTGGACGTATCTGGTTGTCTCGCAACATACTTGTAAGCGAGCGGTCAACGGTTCAATCGCTTCTGGAGGCTCCAGCTACTCCGATTCCGGCACCGGGATCGGACCTGTCTTCCCCTCGACGAATCAGCTCCCCGGTTTCGAATACCCGACGCCGATCGGAGTCAGTTATCCGGAACGGAGGAGCTGAAGTGTGCTCGTCGTCGGGTGCTGGTTCGAGAACCCGCTCCCGTAAGGCATCATGAGTTGATGAGCGATCTCGAGTACCTGGCCACTTTGGTTGCTGCACTGGATGCTGAGATTGCTCGGGTATCCGACGCCGAATCGGGTTCCGACGAGCAGTCGTCTGCCATCGATGACGCGGTCGACGCCGTCTTGCGGCTGCGCTCGAAGGTCAAGGCCGGTTACCCCGGCAAGAAGGCCTACTACATCGCAGTGTCGACCTATCCGAAGGGAATCAGGGTCGAGGGGATTGCAGCCCTGCAGGGTAAACGCGCCCACGAATTGGTGCGCGACGGCGGTTGGATGCACGCGGATTCCAGCACCGTGCTCGACCTCCTCGATGACGATCAACTCGGTCGGTACAGAGCAGTCGCAGGACGCGGCGTAGCGCAAACGTTCCGAGATTCGCGCGAATATCTTTCAGCAGCACTAGGTATCGCCGAGAAATAGACCACCCGACCCACCCGACCTGGCGCGTTCGTACCGAAGCCAGGCCGACTCGGGAACGATCAGGCGGTGCGCCGTGGTCCGGATCCATCGATGACCTGGCGAACGGCATCAGCGACCGGCGTTGTGCCGTCCGTGAGTTCGACGATGGTTCGAGCCAACGACGGTTCGGCCAGTGCCGCGGCGATGAACGCTGCAACGTTGTCGCGGCGTACGTCACCGTGCTCGATGGCCAGTCCGGCGGTGACAGTGCCGTCTCCGGGCTCGTCGAGGAGAACTCCCGGCCGGACGATCAGCCAGTCCAAATCGGTGTGGGTCAAGTAGACGTCGGCCGTCTTCTTGGTGGCCATGTAGTGCTCGAATCCTTCGGACGGCTGCTGGCTTCGGCCCGATTCGGGGAACGCCGACACCAGTACGAACCGCTCGACGCCCGCGCTGCGTGCTGCGTCGGCTGCCTTCTCCAGGCCCTTGCCGTCGATCAGTGTTGTCTTGTTCATGCCGGTGCCATGTGCGCCTGCACTGAAGACCACGGCGTCGTGGCCGGCGAACGCCGTTGCGAGCGTGGCGACGTCGTTGTCGATGAGGTCACCGAAAACGGCTGTTGCGCCAGTTGATTCGACCCGATCACGATGATCGGGGTTGCGGATCATTCCGGAGACGGTGTCACCGCGGCCGGTGAGGATGGTGCTCAGTCTGGAGCCGATTCCGCCTGCGGCTCCGATGATGAAGGTCTTCATGTGTTTCTCCTTGCTCTTGTTCAGCGGGCGAGCGTGACCGTCCGCGACTCATCACGCAGGAGTAGGGCAGCTGACAGCTCCTGGCCTATGTCAGGTTCCAGGCTGGATCCAGCGACCCGACGCGACCGATTCGGTCATGGCATCGAGAATTTCGGCGCTGCGGACGGCGTCTCGTAGCGTTGCGCCGCAGGGCTTTCCGTCTCCGATGGACTTGAAGAAGCGCATTGCCTCGATGACTTTGAGGTCGTCGTACCCCATGGCGGACGCCGAACCGGGTTGGAATGCGCCGTATTCACCGTGCGAAGGTCCGACGTAAACGGTCGAGGCCGGTTGATCCTGGTATCGGTCACCTGTGCTGAGAGAGAGTTCGCCCAGCCGGCGGAAGTCCCAGGACACAGCGCCTTTCGTGCCGTGGATCTCGAATCCGTATGCGTTCTGATCGCCGACGGCCACGCGACTGGCCTCGAGAACGACGCGCGCTCCGCTGTGCATGCGGAGTTGGCTGCTGACGAAGTCCTCGTTCTCGACGGCACCGCGTTCGCCCCCGGTGGCGAGGGCATGACCGGTGGTGGAGCCACTCGGCTTCGTCCGTTCGGGGACGAAGATCGCGGTGTCTGCTACCAGGGATTCGATCTCACCCAGGAGGTAGTAGACCAGATCGGCTCCGTGCGAGGCGAGATCGCCGAGCACTCCGTTGCCCCCACGGGCCCGCTCGAAGCGCCAGCTCAGCGCTCCGTCGGGATGTGCTGCGTAGTCGCTGAAGAATCGGAACCGCGCATGAGTGATGGACCCGAGATCGCCCGATTCCACGAGAGCTTTGGCCTCCTCTACCGCAGGAGCGTTGCGGTAGTTGAAGCCGACGGCGGTCTGGATGCCGGCTTTGTCGGCAGCCTGTGCAACTGCGCGTGCATCGTCGGCGGAGAGACCGACCGGCTTCTCGATCCAGATGTGCTTGCCCGCTTCGGCCATAGCGGATCCGATGGTGCGGTGCAGGAAGTTGGGCGCGGTGATCGATACGGCTTCGATCGTCGGGTCGGATTGGATCTCGTGCCAATCGGTGGTCGCCGACGCGAAGCCGAACTGAGCGGCCGCGTCGTCCGCTCGGCCTTCGAGCTCGTCCGCGACCATCGTCAACTCAGGGCGCAGGCCCAGGTCTGGATAGTGTTGCGTCAGCCGCGAATACGCCTGGGTGTGCACCCGTCCCATCCACCCGAATCCAGCTACTCCGACACGAACGGACCGAGGCGATCGCACAACGAAACTCCTTTTCGAAAGATGTGCGGGCCGGTCCGATCGGACCGGCCCGATACAACAGGTGGGTAGAAGAGCCGAACTATCGCCGAAGTTCGTGGGTGAGGGTGTCCAGCTCGTCGCCGCCCGCCATTTCCTTGGTGAGGTCGTCGAGCGAGATGTCCTCGTAGCTGCAGTCGAGTTTCTGACGGCCACGGTTGAGTAGGACGAAGTGATCTCCGACCATGTAGGCGTGGTGGGGATTGTGGGTGATGAAGACGACGCCGAAGCCCTGTTCCTTGGCTGCGGAGATGTAGCGCAGCACCATTCCCGACTGCTTGACGCCGAGGGCTGCGGTCGGCTCGTCGAGGATCAGCACACGCGCGCCGAAGAAGATGGCGCGGGCGATGGCAACACACTGGCGCTGGCCACCGGAAAGGGACCCGATGGGTGCATCGACGTCGGGTAGGTCGATGCCCATCTTGTGCAATTCCTCGATGGTCGTCGCACGCATGGCATTGGTGTCGAGCGACTTGAACACGCTGCCTTTGCGTAGCTCTTGCCCGAGAAAGAAGTTGCGCCACACGGGCATCAGAGCGACAACAGCAAGGTCCTGGTAGACCGTCGCTATGCCCTGATTCAACGCGTCCTTGGGGGAGTCGAACGTGGTCGCCTTGCCGTCGACGAGCAGTTCTCCTTCGCTCTGTTGATGCAGGCCGGCCATGATCTTGATCAAGGTGGATTTGCCGGCTCCGTTGTCGCCCAGGACTCCGGTGACCTCACCGGCACCCACACGGAGGTTGATGCCCTGCAGCGCGATGATGTTGCCGTAGCTCTTGCCTACGTTCTTCAGCTCGATGAGGGGCGTTTTGCCTCCGCCTGCGGGTTCGGATTCGATGGGGGTATCGGCGTGGATGGTCATGATTACCTCTTGGCAGCGTAGGTGCGGAACGAGTTGTTGGCGATGACGGCGAACAGCAGCATCGCGCCGAGGAAGAACTTGAACCAGTCGGGGTTCCAGCCGGCGTAGACGATGCCCTGGTTGGCCATTCCGAAGATGAACGCACCGATGAATGCGCCTATGGCAGTTCCGAACCCGCCGGTGAGCAGGCAGCCACCGATAACGGCGGCAATGATGTACAGAAACTCGTTGCCGACACCTTGGCCGGACTGAACGGTGTTGAAGGCGAACAGTAGATGCATGCCGACGAACCAGGCGCAGAAGCCGACGAACATGAACAGGCCGATCTTGACCTTCGTCACCGGTACACCGATTGCGCGGGCCGAGTCCTGGTTACCGCCGACGGCGAAGATCCAGTTGCCGATCCGCGTCTTCATCAATACCCAGGTGGCTGCCAGCGTGAACACGATCCACCACACCACGGTGATGCGGATGGAGACTCCGAACAGCGAGAACGAGGACGAGAAGACCGATTTGGCGGAGTCGAATCCGTCCATGTCCGAGATCGACTGTGTTGCAACTTGTCCGGTCACCAACTTGGTGACGGCGAGGTTGATTCCGGTGAGCATCAGGAAGCTTGCGAGTGTGATCAGGAAGGAGGGGATCTTGGTCTTCATCACCAGATACCCATTGAGGAACCCGACCGCAAGTGCCAGCACCAGCGCCAACAACGATCCGATCCAGACGTTCAAGTGCAGATTGTAGGCAATCATCGACGCCATGATTGACGAGAAGGTGACCGCGACGCCGGTCGAGAGATCGAACTCGCCGCCGATCATCAGCAGCGAGACCCCGATGGCCATGATGCCGATCGTCGACGACGCGTAGAGGATGGTGGCGAGCGCTTCGGGGGAGCGGAACGGTGGTGCGACGATGCAGAAGAACACGAAGATGATGATCGCTCCGAAGAGGGCTCCGATCTCTGGGCGAATCAACAAGCGCTGCAACGGCTTCTGCTTCTTCACCCGCTCATCGACGACGACAGTGTGTTTGGACAGATCCAGGTCGGCCTGCGTGGACATGGTATTCCTTCCCTGCTGGTACGACGCTCACCGGCAGCGGAATCCGCGTGCCGGTGAGCGTCGGGATCAGCGAGTACCGTTCTGGGCGTACTCGGCGATGGCGTCGATGTTGGACGAGTCGATGAACGCGGGGCCGGTCAGGACCGGGGTGCCTCCGCCGATTGTGTTGCCGTTGTTCAGGTAGAGCCACAACGAGTCGATAGCCAGGTAGCCCTGCAGGTACGGCTGCTGATCGATGGCCCACTCGACATCGCCGGACTTGATCGCGTCGACCAGCGCGGCGTTGGTGTCGAAGGTGACGACGGTGGCGTTGCTACCGGCGTTGGCCTTGGACTGAACGGCAGTCAGGGCGATCGGGGCACCGAGCGCAACGATGTGATCGATGGATGGATCCTGCTGCAACTTGGCGGTGATCGTGGCCTCCACCGAAGGCATGTCCTTGCTGTTGACGTTGAGGATCTCGGTGCTGCCGCCGGTGAATCCGGACGTGACGCCGGCGCAACGAGATTCGAGAGCGACCTGACCCTGCTCCTGAATGATGCACAGTGTCTTCTTGGCACCGTCCGCGGTCAGGCGAGCACCGGCGGCCTGACCGGCGATGGTCTCGTCCTGGCCGAAGTACTGGCCGACTCCCATGTCCTTCCAGGAGTCGAATCCGGAGTTGAAGGCCACGACCGGAATTCCGGCAGCTTCCGCGGCCTCCACCGAGGGGGCCATCGCGTCGGGCTTGGCCAGAGTGACCGCGATGCCGTCGACCTTCGAGTCGATGGCGCTCTGGACCAGGTTCGCCTGGTTCGGTGCCTCCGGGTCTGCCGAGTATCGCAGTTCGATGTTGTCCTTCGCGGCCGCCGCCTCGGCACCCTTGCGAATCAGATCCCAGAACGTATCGCCCGGTACCTCGTGGGTGATCATCGCTATCGTTGCTTTCGGCGTATCGGCCGTTCCTGCGTTGCTTCCGGAGTCGGATGACTCGGGAGCGCCTCCCGAGGACGAACATGCGGCGACCGATGCCGCCAACGCGACCCCCATCGCCAGCGCGATGGTTTTGCGCCCCAGGTTCTTTGGGGACCTGTCCGCTACCGAACCCAGACGAGACGTCATTTTCCAAACATCCTCTCGATGACCAGACGACCCGCTGATGTCGGGTCGGGCGCACTGCCTAAGAAGATGTAATACCGGTCACACCCAAAAGTCAATAGTTTGTCCAGACATTAGAACCAGAGAGTGTTCCGGCGACCGGGAATCAGTGTGGGAAGACGATCGCGAGCAGGCGTCGCAACTCGTCGAGCGTCTCGAGGGTGGAGATGGTGTCGGCCAGTGTGTGGCATGGGCTTTCGAGTTCTCCGGCGGCGATCCGACGGGCGGCCTCCGCGGCCTCGTACGCGAGTCCAGCGGGATAACCGCTGACGTCGTCGACAAACCGAGCCGACCGTCCGTCGCGCAGAGACACCGTGAAATCGCCTGGTCGGTAGAAGACATCGGCTGTACGGAGCATGCCCGCCGTGCCACACACCGCACCGAGGTTCGGGGTATCGGCCAGGATGGTGGTGTTGAGAACTGCGTGCGCACCTGTCGGCGAGGTCAGGATCGCCGAGACCTGACCGTTGAGCTCCGAGTTGGCCTGCTGTCCCACCGCCGTGACACCGGCCGGCCGGCCCAGCGCCTTCTGGGCGAAGTAGACGACGTAGGTTCCCAGATCGAGCAGCGGCCCACCGGCGAGCGCAGGGTCGTAGATTCGATGATCGGTGTCGAAGTGCTCGCCGTGGTCGGCCAGGACGGTGCCGATCTCGCCGAGCATTCCCTGCGTCAAGATCTGGTCGATCACGTCGAACTTCGGCAGGAATGCAGACCACATGGCCTCCATCGCAAAGAGTCCCTTGGACCGGGCGAGCTCGGCGATGGTGCGAGCCTGGTGGGCGTCGAGGGCGAGGGGTTTCTCCACCACGACGTGTTTACCTGCGTCGAGTGCGAGCGATGCGTGCTCGAAGTGGAGGGTGTGCGGGGTGGCGACGTACACGACGTCGACATCGGAACGCGCGACGAGTGCGTCGTAGTCGGCGTGGACGGCCGGGATTCCCCAGTCCGTTGCGAAGGACGAGCCGCGCTGCGGGTCTCTCGAGGCGACGGCAGTGATCTGTTGAGAAGTGTGGTGGCGCAGTGCCTCTGCGAAGCGCGCAGCAATCCATCCCGGACCCAGGATGCCCCATCGAAGAGACGGCGCAGCCATGGGCGGTGCGATTCGCGAGGACGGAAGTAGCAGTTCGGTAGTCGGAGTCATGCCACGCACCCTAGTATCCCGTGTTGTACATATGTCCGGACATTCGGATTAACATCGAGATCGATAGCGGGGACCCATGGGCGTGCGCGTAGGAGTCATCGGAGCCGGAGTGATGGGGGCCGACCACATCAGGAATCTGCATGCGGCGGTGTCGGGTGCGACCGTCACGGCCGTGGCCGACGTCGACGCCACCCGCGCGGCCGGCCTGGCTGCCGAAGTCGGTGCGGACGGCATCACCGACCCGTACGCCTTGATCTCGCGAACGGACGTCGACGCCGTTGTCGTCGCCTCTCACGACTCCACCCACGCCGATCTGGTGCTCGCCTGTATCGAGGCCCGCAAGCCTGTTCTGTGCGAGAAGCCGCTCGCGGCGACGGTCGACGAATGCTCGACTGTGGTGCGCGCTCACGAGGCGGCGATCTCAGGCGAAATTCCCTTGCTCACTGTGGGATTCATGCGCCGATTCGATCCGGGATATGTCGAGTTGAAGCACACGGTGTCCTCGCGTGCGGTGGGAGATCCGTTGATCGTGCACTGCTCGAGTCGCACGGTCACCTCCGGGCCGGGCGGCGATTCGGAGGCAAGTATCACCGGTTCCGCCATCCACGAACTCGATACGGTGCCGTGGTTGCTCGACTCCCCGGTGGTCGAGGTCAGCTGGCATGCCACCCGGGCCAGTAAGCGGATAGAGCATCGCCGCGATCCGCAGTTCATGCTGCTGACAACAGAGAACGGCGTCCTGACGACGGTGGAATTGTTCCTCAACGCCGGCTACGGATACGACATCCGCTGCGAGGTCGTCGGCGAAGATGGCGCGACTCGGCTGGCGGAGCCGGTCCGGACGGTGACCGATCACGCTCTGCAGCATGGCTATTCGTACGCGAAGGACTGGGTTCCTCGCTTTGCCGACGCATATCGCTTGCAGCTCGGCGAGTGGATCGACTCGATCACCGAAGGGCGCGCATCGACGCTCGCGTCGGCGCGTGACGGGCTGCAGGCGAGCGTGGTAGCGCAGGCGCTGATCACCTCGATGCACAGCGGCGGCAGGACAGTCGCGGTCGAGAGTCCTCTCTGACCACGGCGGTCACCGATGTCCCGTGGGGGTTCGGCCCGTCAGCGATCGACCAGGGTGGTGTCGAAGTAATACCGGGACGCCCGGTAGACGTGCGCTCCGAACTCGACGACCCGCCCCGAATCGTCGAAAGCTGTGCGGTGCATGGTCAGTAGGGGTGCCTTGTACTTTTCGTCGAGCAGGGCGGCCTCATCGCGGTCGGCCGCTCGGGCACCGATGCGTTGGCGGGCGAGCCTGATGTGTACGCCTCGCGTTCGCAGCGAGGAGTACAGGCCCTGGGTCTCCAATTCGTCCGGCTCCGGGGCTATTTCGCTCGGCAGATAATTGACCATGACCGCGAGCGGCTCACCGTTGGTGCTTCGGAGCCTGCGAATGGTGACGACGTCCGTCGTCTCGGAGATGTTCAGTTCCTGCGCGACGTCGTGGGTCGGCGGACCGACCTGGTAGTCGAGGAGGCGGGTAGTCGGGTTCTGCCCGGCGCGGGCGAGGTCGTCGAACAGGCTGGTGAGTTCGACCGGTCGGTGCACCGGACTCTGCACCACCTGTGTCCCCACGCCCCGCTTACGTACCAGCAGTCCCTTGTCGACGAGTTCTTGAATTGCGCGCCGTGTGGTGGGACGGGACAGGCTCAGTCGTTTGGCAAGTGCCAGCTCGTTCTCGAAGCGTTCTCCCGGCGCGAGGACACCCTGCAGGATGGCGGATTCGATTGCCTGGGCCAGTTGGAAGTACAGGGGAACCGGACTCGACCGATTGAGTTCGACGGGAAGTTGAGCCGCCTCTGTTGCAGCCGCCGCTGTGTTCGACGTGGTCACTGGTCTCTCCCGTCGGTCGGTGGGCGCTGTGAGGCACCGGGTTGTACGAAGTCTAGGTCATAGATAACATCACTTGACCGGAAGTAAGAATGTCAGGACAAAGTATTGACATTCGCATGTGAGCTCACGCACAGTGGACACAGCGAAGAACCGTGGGAAAGCCCTCACCGAACACCAACACCTCACACCAATGGAGTCGATAGTGACCACCTCAGCCGACGCGAACACCGCGGCCTTCGACGTCCTCGCCATCGGGCGAAGCGGTGTCGATATCTATCCTCTGCAGACCGGGGTCGGTCTCGAGGAGGTCGACACCTTCGGGAAGTTCCTGGGCGGTAGCGCCGCGAACGTCACCGTCGCCGCCGCGCGACTGGGGTGCCGCTCGGCGTTGATCTCCGGCGTCGGCAACGATCCCTTCGGTCGATACGTGGCCGCGGAACTGGCCCGGTTGGGCGTCGACAACCGATTCGTCGTCACCGACGACCAATTCGCGACTCCGGTGACGTTCTGCGAGATCTTCCCGCCCGACGACTTTCCGCTGTACTTCTATCGGAAGCCCTCGGCACCCGACCTCCAGATCCGTCCGGCGAACATCGACGTCGACGCTGTCCGTGACGCGCGTCTGTACTGGTCGACAGTTACCGGATTGTCCGAAGAGCCAAGCCGCAGCGCTCATTTCGCCGCCTGGGAGGCCCGAGATCGAGCACCGTTGACCGTGCTGGATCTGGACTACCGGCCGATGTTCTGGGATTCGCCCGCCGCCGCAACGGAGCAGGTGCGCCGCGCGCTCGAACAGGTCACGGTGGCCGTCGGCAACAAGGAAGAGTGCCAGATCGCAGTCGGCGAGACCGACCCGCACAAGGCGGCCGATGCACTCCTCGACCTCGGGGTCTCCCTCGCCATCGTCAAGATGGGCCCCAAAGGTGTTCTCGGCAAGACGAAGAAGCAGACCGTCACGGTGGCACCGAATTTCGTCGACGTGGTCAACGGACTCGGGGCCGGAGACAGCTTCGGCGGTTCGCTGTGCCACGGCCTGCTCGCCGGTTGGCCCCTGGAAAAGATCTTGCGCTACGGCAACGCCGCAGGAGCGATCGTGGCATCCCGCCTCGAATGTTCGACGGCAATGCCCACTGCAACCGAAGTCGCTCTACTCGCCGAACAAACCGCTACGGAGGCTGTCAATGTCTGAGACCACCTTGAGCCCCGCACCCGCGGCCACCAGCTACGCCGAGGTCACCGCGATTCGCGCCACCGACCCGCAGGCCATCGAACGCGCGTGGGCAACTCGGGTGACCCGGCCGACGATCCGCGGCAACGGCCGGCTGATGATCGTGGCTGCCGACCATCCGGCCCGGGGTGCACTGTCGGTCGGCTCGAACATGACCGCCATGAACAGTCGCACCGAACTGCTGGACCGGCTTCGCACCGCGCTTGCCAACCCCGGCGTGGACGGTGTGCTCGGGTCCGCCGACATTCTGGACGACCTCGTGCTGCTCGGTGCGCTCGAGGACAAGGTGGTCTTCTCGTCGATGAATCGCGGTGGCTTGGCCGGCGCGTCGTTCGAGTTGGACGATCGAATGACCGGTGCCACTGCTGCTTCCACTGCGAAGGCGCGGATGAACGGTGCCAAGATGCTCACCCGGATCGCGCTCGACGATCCGGGCACGCTGGCGACGATGACGGCCTGTGCGCAGGCGATCGACGAACTGGCCGCGGCGAATTTGATCGCCATGGTCGAGCCGTTCCTCTCGCGCCGCGTCGAAGGTCGTGTCAAGAACGACTTGAGTACCGACGCGGTCATCAAGTCGATTCACATCACGCAAGGCCTCGGATCCACCTCGGCCCATACGTGGATGAAGCTTCCCGTCGTGCCCGAGATGGAACGCGTCATGGATGCCACGACGTTCCCGACACTGCTTCTCGGGGGAGACCCGCAGACCGCTCCGGAGGAGACGTACGCCAGTTGGGCGCGCGCACTGGAGATCCCCGCGGTTCGGGGCCTGATCGTCGGTCGCACGTTGCTCTACCCGCCGGACGGAAACGTCGAAGCTGCTGTCGGTACCGCCGTGAACATGGTGAGGTGAAACATGAACTCCGAGTACTACATCGCTGCCGGTTCCGGTGGTAAGGACGGATTCGACGTCGTCGTCACGCCGGACTCCGCGGGCTGGACCGAATCCAGTTTGTGGACAGTGACGCTCGCCGCGGGGCAAGCCCTGGAACTGGAATCCGGTCGCGACGAGATCATGGTCCTGCCGCTGTCGGGATCGGCTACGGTCACCAGCGACAACACGACGTTCGAGCTCCTCGGCCGAGCGTCCGTGTTCGACGGTCCTTCCGATTTCGTCTACGTCGGCAGGGATTCCTCGTACACGATATACAGCGCCGCCGGTGGCCGGTTCGCGCTCTGCGGTGCGCGTGCCGGAGTCGAGTTGCCCTTTCGGTATGTACCGGCCTCGAAGATACCGGTGGAGCTGCGTGGTGCCGGAAATTGCAGCAGGCAGGTTCACAACTTCGGCACCGCAGACACTTTCGAGGCAGACTCGATCATCGCCTGCGAGGTCATCACCCCCGGTGGCAACTGGTCGTCGTATCCCGGCCACAAGCACGACGAGAACACCGCGACCGAATCGGCACTCGAGGAGATCTACTATTTCGAGATCGCCGAGGGGCCGGAAGGTAACGCAGGCTTCGGGTATCACCGTGTGTACGGCACCCCGCAGCGACCGATCGAGGTGCTCGAGGAAGTACGCACCGGAGACGTGGTCCTGGTGCCGCACGGTTACCACGGGCCGTCCGTCGCAGCTCCCGGCTATCACATGTATTACCTGAACGTGATGGCCGGACCCGGTACCGAACGCGCCTGGAACATCGTCGACGACCCCGAACACACGTGGATTCGTAATAGCTGGACCGATCAGGCCATCGACCCCCGCCTTCCCCTCCACACCGCACCGACAGGAGCATGACCGTGGTGTCCACAGCGCCGATCTCGGCGAGCAAGAACGACAACGCCGAGCCGACAGTGCATCTGACTGTCTCGCAGGCCGTCGTGAAGTTTCTGGCCAACCAGTTCGTCGAGCGCGACGGCGTCCGTACCAAATTCTTCGCGGGCGCGTTCGGCATCTTCGGTCACGGAAATGTCGCGGGCCTCGGGCAAGCATTGCTCCAGGCCGAGATCGACGCTGTCGACGCCGGCACCGAACCGGAACTACCGTATGTCCTCGGACGTAACGAACAAGCCATGGTGCACAGCGCCGTGGCCTATGCGCGGCAGAAAGACCGTCTGCAGGCCTGGGCAGTGACGGCCAGCGTCGGGCCCGGCTCGACCAACATGCTGACCGGCGCGGCTCTGGCCACGATCAACCGCCTACCCGTATTGCTCCTACCCGCAGACACTTTCGCGACCCGCGCCAGTGCTCCGGTATTGCAGGAGCTCGAGCTTCCGTCCAGCGGCGATGTGACGGTCAACGATGCATTCAAGCCCCTGTCGCGTTACTTCGACCGGGTGTGGCGTCCCGAGCAGCTGCCGAGCGCACTGCTCGGAGCGATGCGCGTGCTCACCGATCCGGTCGAGACTGGTGCGGCGACGGTCGCCATTCCCCAGGACGTGCAGGCCGAAGCATTCGATTGGCCGACATCACTCTTCGCCCCGCGTACCTGGCACGTGGCCCGTCCAGTCCCGGAGAAGTCCGCCGTCGAGCGGGCGGCCGAGGTGATTCGCAGCGCGCGGAGGCCGTTGATCGTCGCGGGTGGCGGAGTGATCTACTCGCGTGCAACCGATGCTCTTGCCTCGTTCTGCGCAGCGACGGGTATTCCGGTCGGGCAGAGCCAAGCAGGTAAGGGATCGTTGGCCTTCGACCACCCACAATCGGTCGGCGCAGTCGGCTCGACCGGAACGACGGCCGCCAACGCACTCGCCACCGACGCTGACGTCGTCATCGGAATCGGTACGCGTTACAGCGATTTCACCACTGCCTCGCGGACCGCGTTCACCAACCCCGACGTCAGGTTCGTCAACATCAACGTGGCGTCGATCGACTCGGTCAAGCAGGGCGGTGTCTCGGTCGTCGCCGACGCCCGAGAGAGCATCGACGCGTTGGCCGAGGCCCTGGGCGATTTCACTGTGTCCGACGACTATCGCCAGAAGGTCACCGAGCTTGCACAGCATTGGGACGACACGGTGACCTCGGTGTACGCCATCGAGGATTCGTCTGCGCCGCTGAACCAGAACCAGGTCATCGGTCTCGCGAATACCCTGTCCGATCCCCGCGACGTCGTGGTGTGTGCTGCCGGGTCGATGCCCGGTGATCTGCACAAGCTCTGGCGCACAAGGGATGCGAAGGGCTATCACGTGGAGTACGGCTTCTCGTGCATGGGTTACGAAGTAGCGGGCGGTATCGGTGCGAAGATGGCCGAGCCCGACCGCGACGTATTCATTCTGGTCGGCGACGGCTCGTACCTGATGATGGCGACCGAACTGGTCACTGCCGTGCAGGAAGGCGTCAAGGTCATCATGATTCTGGTGCAGAACCACGGCTTCGCGTCCATCGGTTCGTTGTCCGAGTCGCTCGGATCGCAGCGGTTCGGCACCGACTACCGCTACCGCAGCGAAGACGGTCGATTGGACGGTGGAATCCTGCCCGTGGACCTGGCGGCGAACGCAGCCAGCCTCGGCGTGGACGTCGTCCGCGTGAACAACGGCAACGAGTTCACGGACGCGGTGAAGGCGGCCAAAGCGAGCGAGACGAGCACGGTCATCCACGTCGAAACCGACCCACTCATCGCCGCACCGGATTCCGAGTCCTGGTGGGATGTGCCGGTCAGCGCAACCTCGACCCTCGAGTCGACGAAGACCGCATACGAGACGTATCAGAAGTGGAAGAAAATTCAGCGGCCGTTCCTGCGTCCGTCCGGCCAGTAGTCACCCCACAACATTCGGCACATTTCGAGAGGAATTATCTTATGAGCGTTATTCGCGTTGGATCGGCACCTGATTCGTGGGGCGTCTGGTTTCCGGAAGACCCGCAGCAGACCCCCTACGGCCGTTTCCTCGACGAGGTGTCCGCATCGGGTTACGAGTGGATAGAGCTCGGGCCGTTCGGATACCTCCCGACCGATCCGCAGAAGCTGTCCGACGAGCTCGCAGCGCACAACCTGAAACTCTCCGCGGGAACCGTTTTCGAGCACCTGCACCAGGACGATTCCTGGGATGCGGTGTGGACCCAGATCGAAGATGTTGCGAAACTGACTGCGGCAGTGGGCGGAAAGCACGTCGTCGTCATTCCCGAGATGTGGCGTGACCCGAGCACCGGTGCGGTACTCGAGGACCGCACACTCACCACCGATCAGTGGCGCAAGAAGACCGAGGGTATGAACGAGCTCGGCAAGCGCATGTTCGAGCAGTACGGCGTCAAGGCTCAGTACCACCCGCACGCGGACTCTCACGTCGACACCGAGGAGAACGTCTATCGGTTCCTCGACGGCACGTCGAGTGAGTTCGTCAACCTGTGCCTCGATACCGGTCACATCAGTTACTGCGGCGGAGACAACATCGCGATCATCGAGCGCGCACCGGAGCGCATCGGATACCTGCATCTCAAGCAGGTCGACGAAGCCGTCCGCGCCCGAGTCGAGGCGGAGGATCTGCCGTTCGGCGAGGCATGCAAGCTGGGCGCGATGACCGAACCGCCGCTCGGCATTCCGGACATGCCGCCGTTGCTGTCGACAATCGAGCGGTTGGCCGACGAAGGCAAGCTCACCGCAGACATCTTCGCGATCGTCGAGCAGGACATGTACCCGTGCGAGCCGGACTACCCGCTGCCGATCGCCCAGCGCACTCGTAAGTACCTGGGCTCCTGCGGGATCCCGTCCATCCAATTCAGCTGATACCCGCAAGGAGACTTTCTTCATGACCAACGAACTGCGCATCGCCGTCCTCGGGGTCGGCATGATGGGTGCCGACCACGTCGCTCGCATCTCCTCGAAGATCGCCGGTGCACGCGTTGCCGTCGTCAACGACTACTTCACCGAAAAGGCCGAAGAGCTCGCTGCGTCCATCCCTGGCGCTCGGGTCGTCAACGACCCGATCGACGCCATCGCCGATCCCGAGGTCGACGCCGTGTTGCTCGCGACCCCCGGTCCGACGCACGAGAAGCAGCTCCTCGCGTGTCTCGAGCACGGCAAGCCCGTCATGTGCGAGAAGCCGCTGACCACCGATGTCGAAACATCCCTCGCAGTAGTGAAGGCCGAGGCCGAGCTGGGCAAGAAGCTGATCCAGGTCGGATTCATGCGCCGCTTCGACAACGAGTACGCAGATCTCAAGGCTCTGATCGACTCCGGCGATATCGGTCGGCCGCTCGTCGTGCACTGCGCACATCGCAACCCGGCTGTGCCGCCGCACTTCGACAGCGCGATGATCGTCAAGGATTCGTTGGTGCACGAAGTGGACGTCACCCGCTTCCTGCTCGACGAGGAAATCACGACGGTGCAGATCATCACACCGTCGGCCAACACGAATGCGCCCGCGGGACTGAAGGATCCACAGATCGCCATCTTCACGACCGAGACCGGTCGGCACGTCGACGCGGAGGTGTTCGTGACCACGGGCGTCGCGTACGAGGTCAGGACAGAGGTCGTGGCCGAACGCGGCAGTGCCATGATCGGTCTCGATGTGGGCCTGGTTCGTAAGTACGCGCCCGGAACCTGGGGCGGCACGATCACACCGTCGTTCAAGGAGCGCTTCGGGCAGGCCTACGACACGGAAATTCAGCGGTGGGTCGACGCCGTGCGCTCGGGTGCCGAGACCGGCAACTATGTGGACGGTCCTGGCGCATGGGACGGATACGCTGCGGCAGCTGTGTGCGAGGCCGGAGTGAAGTCGCTCGAGTCGGGTGCTCCCGTGGCCGTGGATATGGTTCCGCGTTCCTCGATCCCGGGCGCGTGAAGCGAATGAAGATCGCTCTCGATCCGACTCCGTTTCACCACGACTTTTCGCTGCTCGAATTACCCGGTGTGGTAGCCGATCTCGGGTACGAGTGGCTGCAGTTGACTCCGCACGTGGACATGATTCCCTTCTTCAACCACCCGAAAGCCGACGACGACCTCGTCGCCAAGTTCAAGAAGGCGTGTTCCGACGCCGGTGTCGGCATCGCATCCGTACTTCCGGTGCTCCGGTGGTCCGGTCCCGACGAGGACGCACGTGAGGCTGCAGTTCGATACTGGAAGCGTGCAATCCAGATCACCGTGGATCTCGGTGTGTCGACCATGAACACCGAGTTCAGTGGTCGCCCCGAAAAGCCCGAGGAGTCCGAGCGGGCTTTCTACCGGTCGATGGAGGAACTGGTTCCCATCATCGAACGTGAAGGTCTCGATGTGTTGATCGATCCACATCCCGACGACTTCGTCGAGGACGGATTGGCGGCGGTTCGTACCATTCGCGGAATCAACTCGAAGAACATCGGCATGGTGATCGTGGCATGTCATCAGTTCCATATGGGCGGCGATCTCGACGCGATCATGACGGCGGCGGGCGACATGGTGCGACTGGTGCACGTGGCCGACACGATGGATCATCATCGCTCGCACGGGCTTCGGTACATCACCAATCCTCCGGGCAACGCCGTACGCGTGCATCAGCACCTCAAGATCGGTGACGGCGATGTCGATTGGAACCAGTTCTTCGGCGGCCTCGGCAAGCTCGGCTTCTACGACCGCGACACCGTCATGGTCTCGAGTGTGTTCGCGGAGAACGAGAATGCCCACGAAGTCTCGCGGTACCAGCTCGACACCATGAAGAAATACATCTCCGAGCACTCCTGACTTTCACTCACAGAGGGACACACTATGACCGACAACGTTATTGCACATTGGGTGGACGGAAAGCCCTTCGCCGGCACGTCCGACAAGACCGCGCCGGTGACCAATCCCGCGACCGGGCAGGTCACCGGCCAGGTGGCGTTGGCGACCGTCGAGGATGCACGCACGGTGATCGCCTCTGCCGCAGCGGCGTTCCCGGGGTGGCGCGATACCTCACTGGCCAAGCGCACCGCGATCGTCTTCAAGTTCCGGGAGTTGCTCAACGCCAAGAAGGGCGAGCTCGCCGAGATCATCACCGCCGAACACGGCAAAGTGCTCTCCGACGCACTCGGCGAGATCAGCCGCGGCCAGGAAGTCGTCGAATTCGCCTGCGGGATACCGCATCTTCTCAAGGGTGGCTTCACCGAGAACGCGTCGACGAAGGTCGACATCTACTCGATCCGCCAGCCTCTCGGCCCGGTCGGCATCATTTCCCCGTTCAACTTCCCGGCGATGGTGCCGATGTGGTTCTTCCCCATCGCCATTGCTGCGGGTAACACGGTGGTTCTCAAGCCCAGCGAGAAGGATCCGACCGCATCGCTGTGGATAGCCGCGCTGTGGGAAGAGGCGGGCCTGCCTCCCGGTGTCTTCAACGTGCTCCAGGGCGACAAGGTCTCTGTCGACGAGCTGCTCGAGAACAAGTCGATCAAGTCGATCAGCTTCGTCGGCTCCACCCCGATCGCGCAGTACGTCTACTCCACCGGCACCGCGAACGGCAAGCGCGTCCAAGCCCTCGGTGGCGCGAAGAACCACGCCATCGTTCTCCCCGATGCCGATCTCGACCTCGCTGCCGACGCCATGGTCAACGCCGGCTTCGGTTCTGCGGGTGAGCGATGCATGGCCATCTCCGCACTGGTTGCCGTCGGCAACATCGCCGATGACCTCGTCGCGAAGATCGTCGAACGCACCACCCCGTTGGTCACCGGCGACGGAACCCGCGGCGCCGACATGGGACCGTTGGTGACCAAGGCGCACCGCGACAAGGTCGCCTCCTACGTCGACGCCGGGGAAGCCGCCGGTGCGACCATCGTCGTCGACGGCCGCACGGTGCAGGCCGATGGCGGGGCGAACGAAGCGACGGGATTGCGACCGGCTGACGGGTTCTGGTTGGGTCCGACGCTGATCGACAACGTCACCACCGACATGTCTATCTACACCGACGAAATCTTCGGACCGGTCCTCTCGGTGGTGCGTGTCGACACCTACGACGAGGCACTCGAACTCATCAACGCGAACCCCTACGGCAACGGCACCGCCATCTTCACCAACGACGGCGGAGCAGCACGACGCTTCCAGAACGAAGTCGAGGTCGGCATGATCGGCATCAACGTGCCGATCCCGGTTCCCATGGCGTACTACAGCTTCGGTGGCTGGAAGAACAGCCTCTTCGGCGACACCCACGCCCACGGCATGGAAGGCGTCCACTTCTTCACCCGTGGGAAAGCCGTCACCAGCCGGTGGCTCGACCCCAGCCACGGCGGCATCAACCTCGGCTTCCCTGAGAACGACTGAGCCCCGAGAACGACTGAGCCCCGAGAACGACTGAGGCTCGTACGGCGAAGCCCCCGCTCCCATTCTGGGAGCGGGGGTTTCGTGCTGTGTGTCGATGGGTCGATCACCAGCATGTAGCTGCGCGCCCTTACCGACGAAAAGACCCTGCGTGACGTGGTGCGTCGCACAGGGTCTCGTCGTAGATGTTCATGCCGGCGGTGTTCGTGCCGGCGGTGGCCGGATCAGCTGGGTTGGACGCTCAGTACCGGGACGGGCGACATCATCAGCAGGCGCTGGGTGATGCTGCCCAGCAACGCTTTGCCGACTCGACTGCGTCTCTTGATTCCGATGACGAGTCGTGTCACTTCAGGATGTGCGTCGATCTCGTCGAGAACTGCTGTTGCTGGATCACGGTCTGCGCGTCCGGCACGGTCGATGACTCGCACGGCAAGCTCTGCATCGAGTCCGCTGACGTCGAGTCCGCCGAGAGTCAAATTCACCACGATCAGTTCGGTGCGCAGAGCACGTGCTTCGTCTGCCGCGAGGCGCAGTGCGTGGCGGCCCTCTTCGTTGTCTGATACTGCAACCAGTATTGCCATGTCGTACCGTCCTTTCGATGCGTTCGGGTCACGAGTACTCGCGACGGAATCCGGCCTCTAATTCTTCGAGTGATCGCCCGCGTGTTTCCGGTACCTGGGTGACGATGAAAATCAGCGCCAGGATCCCGAGCCCGACGAAGATGAAGAAGGTCGGCGCTATGCCCAGTGCCTCGACGACAGGCGGAAATGCCAGCGCGACAACCGCGTTGGCCAACCAGAGCATGAACACGCAGACTCCGATTGCGAAGCTGCGGATCTTGAGGGGGAAGATTTCGGCCAGCATGAGCCACACCAGAGGGCCGATGGTGCCCTGCATGCAGAAGACGAACAGCACGACGAAGACGAGGATGAAGTACGCCTTGGCAGTGCCGTCCGGCAGTAACAACGCGGACAGTCCGACGAGCAGGTGAAAGAAGGTCGTGAGCCCGAAGCCGGCTATGAGCATCGTGCGGCGGTTGACCTTGTTCATGATGAGTAGACCGACAGTGATGCCGAGAACACTGAACAACCCGTTGAGTGTGTTGGCGATGATCGCTGCGCTGTCGGAGAATCCCGCGTCGCTGAGAAGCTGTGTGCCGTAGTACATCACCGAGTTGATACCGGTGAACTGCTGAAATACTCCGAGGCCGACGCCGATGAAGATGAGCCGCCGGATCCAGCGGACGGACAGGTCCGCGGCACCTCCGGTCTGGGAGAGCCTCTCTTCTTCGGCCAGAGCATGCACTTCGGCCATCTCGGCCACAGCACGCTCATCGGTTCGCACTTGCTTCAGAACCGCCAGTGCCTCGTCGTCGCGGCCCTGCAGGACGAGCCAGCGCGGACTCTCGGGCATCCGCAGCATGCCGACGAACAGCGCGATCGCGGGGAAGAGTGCAACCACGAGCATGTACCGCCACACCGAATCGTGGTCACCCCAGATGTTGAAAATGATGGCATTGATGATGAAGGCCGCGAACTGGCCGCTCACGATCATGACTTCGTTGCGCGTGACCAGAGATCCTCGTCGTTCGGCAGGTGCAACCTCGGAGAGATAGACCGGGACGGTGGCGGACGCGCCACCGACTGCAAGACCGAGGACGAATCGGAATACCGCGAGCACCTCCCACGACGGGGCGAGCACACACCCGATCGTGCCGAGAGCGAAGACGCCGGAGAGCAGCAAGATATTGTGGCGTCGCCCGTATTTATCGGACAGGCGCCCTCCGACCAGTGCGCCGATCGCGGCACCGAAGATGAGAATGCTGACGACGAGGCCTTCGGTGAACGACGTGAGCCCGAGGTCGTCCTTCATCGGTTCGAGCGCACCGTTGATGACACCGGTGTCGTAGCCGAACAGTAGCCCGCCGAATGTTGCGACGACGGCTATGACGCCCAGCCGTCGGGAATGTGTCCCCGGGGTGTCGGGTGGGAGCGCACTCCGTGAGGTTGGTTGAGCTGAAGACATCTGTTTCTCATCCTCCGATACCCGTGGGTGGCGATGTGCTGGCGAGCAGGAAATCCATGTTTGTATGTCTTAACATATCGACAGCCAAATGAGAAGTGGGTCACAGGTCGGGCCGAGGTCATACGATCGAACGTGCGGGCGTCGAGGCCGTCCGGCGGTACGGTTTCGGCAGAGGTGTCCGGGCACAGGGGGGGAAGTGGCTGCGAGCGAGCAGGACGATCACCGCCCGGATGCTGTTGCGCAGCCCAGAGCGCGAGCTCGAAAACCCACGATGGACGACATTGCCGTCCGGGCTGGGGTGTCACGCACGCTCGTGTCGTTCGTTCTCGGAGGTAAGGCCGGCGCGGGAGAGCGAACACGCGAGCGCGTCCTTCGGATCGCTGCTGAGCTCGGATACACACCCGACGCGACCGCACAGCTGTTGGCACGCGGACGCAGCCGGACCATCGGAGTGTTGGTCGACGTCGAGCAGCCGTTCCAGGCTCAGTTGGTGAAGCGGATCTATCCGGCTGCGCAAGCCGCTGGTTACGAGGTTCTACTCTCGGCCAGCGCACCGGGCCGCGACGAAGTGGCCGCCGTCGAATCTCTGATCGGCCACCGATGTGAAGGGCTGATCCTGCTCGGCCCGAGTTCGGGGCAATCGTATTTCGAGGAGTTGGAAGAGCGAGCCGTCGTCGTTGTCGTGGCAAAACCGTTGCCTCCGAGCAACTTCGACAGTGTGCGCAGCGCCGACGACAGTGGCGTTCGGCAATCCGTCGACCATCTGATCGAACTGGGGCACCGCGAGATCTATCACATCGACGGGGGATCCGGTCCAGGATCTGCGATCAGAAGCGACGCTTATCGCGTCGAGATGGATCGACGCAACCTGGGCGATCGAACTCGAGTGATCGCCGGAGCCCATGACGAGGCCTCGGGGGTCGCGGCAGGACATCTCATGCTGGACGAAGGCGTCTTGCCGACGGCGGTTCTTGCGGGCAACGATCGCTGCGCGTTGGGCCTCATGGATGCACTCGACCGCGCCGGAATCGATGTGCCCGGGGACGTGTCGATCGTCGGGTACGACGACAGCGACCTTGCGCGGCTCTCTCGAATCGATCTGACGACCGTGCGGCAGGATGTCGACGCTCTGGCCGAGAACGCCGTTGCGTTCGCGGTGACGCGCCTGGAGGACGTCTCCGCGCCGGCGTCCGAGATGATCGTCGAACCGCATCTCGTCGTGCGCGGAAGCACCGGACCAGTGCGTGCTGCCGAGCGAGTTCGCGCCTTGAAGCGACGAGGCTTCCAACCGAACTCTTGACTTCAGTGTGTGATGTAGCCCATAGTTGCTCTACTAACGCGCTTAAGTAACTGCGTCTCACGACGCACGGAACTGGGAGATCAGATGTCGAACTTCGTCGAGGCCGGCGGTACCGCGGTCAAGTCCGCTGCCGCCGCAATCGCATTCGCTGTCATGCTGTTCGTGTTGATTCTCGGCTTCGTCGCATCCGGAGTCATCGGGGTCGCGGGGGCCATCAGGAACTGAAGCGGACTCCCGTGGGGACCCCCGCGGCCATCTGCCGGGGTTGGATCACCTAGGGGCCTGCGGCTGAGCCACCGTCCCTCGTGTCATCGAGGGGGCTCGGTACCACCTCGGTCGGCTCGCAGCCGGCGATGCGTCCCAGTGCTCTCGCCACCGCTGAATCCGCCAGTGCCGACACGTTCCGCGACATCGATGTCGGATCGATGTGGGCGATGCGGTCCAACCGTGTCGTTGTCGAGGACGGTCCATCCTGCCGATGAGCGGGAAGCTCGCTCGGTGTCTCGAGGTCGGCCACGCCTCGAGTTCAGTCGGGGTAGTTGCCGGTGGTCAGCCAGTGATCGAGTTTCGCCTTCATTGCCTTCGCGCTTCGTTGCGGTCTGATGACGTCTCGCATCCAACCTCCCTGGGGTTGATCGGCTCCTGCGATGTTTGTTTCCTGGTCGCCGAACTGCACAGCAACGATGCGTGGAGCAGAATCGTAGTGCTCGACGATGCGAAATGCCGTCACCGATCCGCGTGGAATTGTTGCGTACGGACCTTGTCGGTTATGCAGGACGAGCTCCGAGGAATACACAACAGTGTGTTCGGAAAATCGGCGGGCCAACACCCACTGTATGCCGGCCCCGACTACTGCGACGGCCGCCATGGGGAGCAGAGTCGTCGAACGTGTGACAGCGGCACTGATGAGGAGGCCGAGTGCAAGTAAAAGAAACACAGCGGCCACGACCTTGAATCCGGTGAGACGCCACGGGGATCCACCCAGCCGCCCGATCGGTGCAACGCCTGCGCAGTGATCCTCCATGTCATGTTCCTACGCGATTGCGCGAACTATGGCCAGAGATCGGCCGAAGTGCAAGGCACAGTGCGGTTTACGACGTCATTGCACCGCGGTCTGCAGCCGCCCATACCTGGCCGGTCATCAGCCGAATCGCGGTAGTTCGGGGCGCGCCAGATAAAAGCCCTGAACGAGGTGAGCGCCCAACGCTCGGGCGGACTCGAGGTCCTCGGCGGTCTCGATTCCCTCGAATACGCAACGCGCTTCGGTGCGGTGGGCGAACGTCACGATTGCTTCGGCAGCTGCTCTTCGGGCGATGTCGGTGTGTGACCCTCGGACGATGAAGGCGTCCAGTTTGAGAATATCGGGGACGAGGTCCACCAGCTGCCGGATGCCGGCGTACCCGGAGCCGACATCGTCGAGCGCAATCTGCACGCCGGACTGTCGGAGTCGGTTCAAGACGCTTCGTAGCGCCGGATAATGCTGTGCGTCTTCGTGTTCGGTGAGTTCGACCACGATCTGTCGGTGTTGGACGTCGAGCAGGAGTTCGGGCATATCGGCAGTGAGAAGTGTGGCGGCCGAAACGTTCAGTGCGAGGAAAGCGTCCGACGGTAGAGTCTCGGAAGCCGCGAGCGCACCCACGATGGCCGCGCGTTCGAGGTCTGGGCCCAGGCCTACCGCCGTCGCGTCAGCGAACCACTGTTCAGTCGTGCTGGTGGTGTTCGGGAACCTCGACAGTGCTTCGTATCCGGCGATACCCAGGTCCGCTGCGGTGAAGATCGGCTGGAAGGCGATGGCGGGCCCACCAGCAGCAATCAAGGTCCGAACACGATCGGCAATGCGTTCGCTCATCTCTCGCGTCGGTCGGGGTTTACCTTGGAATTCCTGCACATTGGACCGTCTGCGCAGTTCGGCTGCGTCGAGTGCGCGCTGCACCATCCATGCGGAGCCTGCTCCGCGGGCCGTGGCCGACCCGGACACCGTTGCAACCCCGCAGGAAAGCGCGATCGGCGCAGTGCTCAATCGGTGCTCAGCAAGTCGGCCTTCGAAGTCGTGCAGCGTTGTCACAAGATCGTCGGACACTTCCTTCCAGCGGCAGATGACGAAATCGCCCGGTGCGGTCCGAGCGATCACGTCTCCGTGATGTGCATTGCCCCGCAACAATTCTGTGGTTTCTACTACCGCTGCTCGTTGGACGGCACGGCCGAACTTTCTCCCGAGGTTCTCGAAATCGCTTATCGTGACCGAGACCGCGAGAAGCGTGGCGCTTTGCCCGGGCGGCGGTTCTCGAACGCCGAGAGTCGATTCGAGTCCCAGACGGTTGAACAGGCCGGTCTCCCGGTCGTTCTGGGCCCGGGCGATCTGCCTGTAGAGCTGACCGAGATACATCTGCACGGCGAGTGGGGCAGCGAGGAGAGCGGAGATGGTGAGGAAACGGGAGACCACCAACCACGGGTCCGTCGTCTCTTCGAGCGCGCCGGCGGCCAACCATATGGCAACTGCCACGGCGTACAGCGTGTGCGAGATGAACGCCGCTCGACTGACCAGAACCAAGGCGAAGAGCGAGACGATCGACAGCAGGGCCGCCCCGGGAAGTGCGTCGAAAGGCGATTCGAAGACGCCCAGAACCGCGACGATGCCGATGTCTGCGTACAGGAGAAACAGCCAGTCGTACCTGCCGCTCCACGCTCGTGTGAACCACACCAGTGATACCGGCACAGTGGATGCCGCAAATGTCAGGACTACAGCGTTCCCGTAGTCGTTCAAACCGTCGGAGGGCAACAGGATCATGCCGGCGGCACCGATCAGCAAGGTTGCCACTCCGATGAACCGCCGCACCGCCCGAACGCGTCGTTGCCCCAACACGACGGCGATCAGACCGTTGCCGACCTGTGGCTGCATCCACAACGGCGCGAGTGACCAGGATTTGCCCACTAGACGGCTCCCAAAACGTATCGCACGATGTGGATCGGGAGCGCCCCGTTCTTGCGTTTCTCGAATATATAGGCGGTCCGCGAACCTTGGGGGTTTTGGGCCGAGGGCAACCGTACTTCGGAGGGCCACGACCGAGCATACTCAGCGATAATCCTGCTGTCGCAGAAGCGGTACTTCTCATGGGGGACGGCCTCTACTTCGTCGCCGCATCGGCTGGACTGAACACGTTGTGAATCGGCTCATCGACACCCGCCCTGAGGCGTAGCACTCGGGTTCAGTTCGCTCCGAGTAGTTCGGCCATCTGTGCGTAGAAAGCTGCGGGATCGCCTGCGAGCGAACGTTTCACCATGGCGGTCCATTCGTCGACGATGATCTCGATGGAGCCGTTGGCCAGACCGTCCAGAGCTGCGACAGGGACCGTGCGGGGGTCGATCTTCGGTCCGTCGTAGCCGGCGGCGATGTCGGTGTCGGCAGCGCCGAGCAGAACCCCTTGCACGAAGGTTCCCTGCGCAGCAAGTTCGAGGCGCACGCCGTTCGTCATGTTCCACTCGGCGGCCTTCGCGGCGGAGTAGGCACCGGATTGCGTGGTGGAGAACCAGGACAGAGCGGACAAGATGTTGATGATGGAGCCACCACCGTGTGCCGCAAGGATCGGGGCGAAAGCACGAATGACGTTCAGTGTGCCCCAGAAATGCGTGTCCATCTCGCGTCGAATTTCCGTGAGGTCACCGGTGACGAGCGTGGCACCGGTGGAGATGCCTGCATTGTTGACGAGCAACGTGATATCGGACGCCGAAGATGCTGCTGCGGTTATCGATTCGTTGTCGAGCAGGTCGAGCGCCACCGGCACCACCCGGGTGTCGTCGAAGTCGAGTGTTTCGGGTCTGCGGGCCGTCGCGTACACCTTCGCGGCACCACGGTCGAGCAACTCGAGAACGAACTGACGGCCGATGCCGCGGTTGGCTCCGGTGACGAGGGCGATCTGATCGGAGAAGTCCATGGGGACCTTGCTTTCATCGTGAGGTGTCTTTTTCGGCCCTGATCGGTCCGACATCGACAACGCTAGAACTTCACGTTAACGTCAAGGGCAAGTCCGAAAGGCAAATCTTCACCAGGGGAGCAGTGGGATGCGAATAGGCGAAGTCGCGCACCTGGCAGGCGTGAGCACTCGAGCCCTGCGCTACTACGAAGAGCAGGGTTTGTTGGCGTCCGAACGTACCTCCAGCGAGCAGCGTGTCTACCCCGAGTCCGCGGTAGAGCGCGTCAAGCTCCTCCAGCAACTCTTCTCGGCGGGTCTGTCGAGTCGAAAGATCCTGCAACTGCTGCCCTGTATCGACAGCGGCCAGAGTTCACCCGAGGCTTTCGAGATCATGAGAGTCGAACGCGACCGCATCACCGCGGCGATGGCCGATTTGGCCGCCACGCGCGACGTCCTCGACCGAATGATCGATATTGCACACAACCCGACACCTGAACATTGTCCTGCCCTTCGGGAAATCCCCTGGGCTCCGCTCGAGGCCGACAGATCTACAGTCGCCTCCTGATCGTCGTCGGCCTGAATGCACGGGGCGAGTCGACGTCTCCCGATCGATCTACCCGAAAGTCGAACGGTACGGCCGGAAGAAGTCACGCAGTTCTTGCGCGTACAGTTCCGGCTCCACGAAGGGCGCGAAGTGCCCACCGCGTGGAAGGTCTTTAACACGAACGACGTTCGCGACGCGGTCGAGCCACTCGCGGGGCGGATTCGTGAAAAGGTCACCCGCAAAGAACGAGAACCCCGACGGCACCTCGACGCGGCGGGCGTGCTGCTCCAGCGGAATGGACGTGTTGGCGTTGTACATACGCATCGACGATCCGATGGTTTCGGTGAGCCAGTAGAGGGTGACGTCGGTGAGGATCTCGTCTTTGCTGAAGCTGCGCTCGATGTCCCCGTCGGAGTCGGTCCACGCGCGCAGCTTCTCGACGATCCACGCGGCCAAGCCGGCCGGGGAATCGGTCAACCCGACGGCAGCGGTCTGCGGCTTCGTACGGTGCATCGCAGCATATGCGCCCTCTGCATTGCCCCACGCGGCGGAGCTGTCCAGGAAGTCCTGCTCCTGTGGTGTCAGCTCGGTGCGGTCACCCGTGAACACGGGCAGCCCCGCATCCATGCGGTGGACGGCCACGACAGACTCGGGGTGGTCCAGTGCCAGGTAGCGACTCACGCCGCTGCCGATGTCACCTCCCGCAGCCCCGTAACGGGAGTACCCCAGAATATCCATCAGGTCAGCCCAAAGACCAGCCACCGCAATCGTATTCAGAGGGGCACCTGTGGGCCTGTCCGAATAGCCGTAGCCCGGCATGTCGGGCACGACGACGTCGAAGGCATCGGCGGGGTCGGCACCGTGTGCGACGGGATCGGTCAGCAGCGACACCACTTTCGAGTAACGCCAGAACGAGTCCGGCCAACCGTGACTGAGGACCACCGGCAGAACGGGGCCTACCGGAGACACCGCCCGCGCATGCAGGTAGTGGATGCCCAAACCGCAGACCTCGACCCGAAAGCGAGGATGTCTCGACAGAGTCGACTCCTGTGCAGTCCAGTCGAATTCCTCGGCCCAGTAGTCGACGAGTTCACGCAGATACTCGACGTCGACACCGAGTGACCACCCAGCATCAGCGGGATCGTCCGGCCACCGCGTCGCACGAAGTCGCGTTCTCAAGTCATCCAGCGCTGCAGCAGAAGTCGTCGAGACAAATGGTTCGGGACGAGGCGACATGAAACGGAGTCTAGGTCCGGATGTTTCGACCGACAGGAATTTTCCGGTGCCCTCAGCGACAAGCGCATCTTGGTGTCGAGGTCTCGGGCGGTGATGCAGCAACGGGACCGATCGCTAGTTCTGGGTACGGCGTGCGATGCTGCCGATCAGCGATCGCGCCGTTGCCTCGACATCGGCAATGATGTCCGTGGGGTGCAGTCCGCCTGTCAACAGATGTTCGAGCAGGTCCGACCGAACTCCGGCCAGCAGTAGGTGCGCCAGGTAAGAGGCGTCGACCTCGTCGGTCGTGTCATGAATAATGTCCGAGATCAGGGAATGCCACCACCCGTAAGTGGCTGCGTCGTAGGGGCTTCCGGAGCCCAGTTGTTCAAGCGCCGAAGACAGCAGGCGATTGTCGAGCTTGAACCGGGTGAGTGCGCCCAGAACGGCGATCAAACGCTCTTCCGGAGGTCTGGACGCGCCGAGATCACCGTCGGATGACGTGATGGCCTCGCGCAGTGGTGCACTGCGCTGGGTCATCACAGCTTTGAGCAGCGTTGCCTTGTCTGCGTATGCCCGGTAAACAGTGCCCTTGCCGACTTTCGCGCGAGCGGCGACACCCGACATCGTCACATCCTCCAACGACTCCGAGGATCGAAGCAGCTCGTCGGCAGCCTCGAGGATCGACTGGGTGTTTCGCATTGCGTCGACTCTGTCGCGTTCGGGCACCTGCACCTCCATCAAGCGGACCGGCGGTCCGTTTTTTGCTAGTCTGTCGTCATGACTCATTCTCAGCCTAAACGCGATGGCATGCAGCGAGTGTTGGTGATCGGCGCCAGCGGTACCACCGGCAGTCGAATCGTTCAGCGTCTCCACCGGTCGGTGAAGGTTCGCGCAGGGTCACGGAACGGTGGCCGGCAGTTGCACGAGAACATCGAGTGGGCGCGCTTCGACTGGAACGACCCGAGTACGTACGTCCCGGTCATGTCGGACGTCGATGCCGCGTATCTGATCCCGCCGAGCGGAGTTGCCGAACCCGCACGGATGCTGATCGACTGGTGCGAGAAGGCAACCACCGCGGGTGTGAAGCGGGTCGTGTTGCACGGCGCTCAGTCGATCGGCCCCGAGGACGGCGGATTGGGAGCCGCGTACCGAGCGCTGCCTACTTCGGTTGCCGAGTGGGCAATTCTTCGGCCGTCGTGGTTCATGCAGAACTTCCTCGGCAATCACCCGCAGGCACGATCGATTCGTCTCGGCAATATCGTGCGGACGGGCACCGGTGATGGCCGGGTGGGGTTCGTGGACGCCGACGACATCGCCGCCGTCGCGGTGCGGGCACTACTCGACGAGCCGTTGCAACGCGAGGTAGTGATCACCGGACCCGAGTCGCTGGCCTACGACGACATTGCCGATGTGCTCTCGCGCGTGCTGGGACGGCCGATCGCACATGATCGGGTCAGTGAGAACGTCCTGATCGAGCAGGTCTTCGGTGACCTCCCCAGAGAAATGGCGGAAATGTTGGCGCACATGGATACTCGTATTGCGCGTGGTGAATGGGACTGCATCACCGACGAGGTCGAGGCCGTCACCGGCCGCCCGCCACGATCGTTCGAGTCGTTCGCCGAGGCGCATCGCGAGCAGTTGCTCTCGCCGGTGAGCGCATGAACGCCCTCGACATGTATCGCAGGCATCTCGAGGCATCAGCGGTCGGTGACGAAGCGACTCTGCGGGAAATCTGGGATGCCGACGGTGTCGTGGAGTTCCCCTACGCGCCGGCCGTCGGGAGCCCCGAGAGGCTGGACGGTATCGATCGCATAGTCGAGTACTTCACCGGGTTGAAACTGTTCGGACAGTTCACATTCGGGACGATCGACGTGTGGCCACTGGGCGATGCTCGAACGCACTGGCTCGCCGAACTGCACGCATCGAGCGTGGTGCTGGCAACCGGCCGTCCGTACGAGCAGGACTACATCGTGCGGTTTTCGCTCGGCTCGTCGGAGCGGCTGGAATGGATGCGCGAGTACTGGGATCCGACACGCGTCACCGGTCCCTCCTGAACGGGAAGCGGGGGAGGTGTCACCCCGCGATGTGTGCCTGGCCCGTCGATGCCGATGTGCCCCCGTCGACCGGGAGGATCACGCCGTTGATGTATTTCGCGGCGTCGCTGGCCAGAAACAGGAATGCCGAGGAGATGTCGTCCGTCTCCGCGAGGCGTCCCATCGCAACGCGACTCTCGAATTGCGCACGGACGGCTGGATTTTGCGTGATACCGGCGACGGCATCGGTGTTGGTGACCGACGGTGCCACTCCATTGACCCGTACTCCCTTGGCGGCCCAATCCAAGGCCAGGGACTGCACGAACAGGGAGACTGCACCCTTGGATGCGTTGTACACGGCCTGATTCCAGTCGCCACGCAGTCCGGACACGCTCGAGGTGGCGATCAGTGTGCCTCGACGTTCCGCGAGCACCGGCAGTGTCTGCTGGGCGACGTGAAAGAACCCGTCGATGTTGGTCGCCCGGAGGCTCGCCCACGCCTCGGGTGAGACATCGGTGATGTCTCCAGGGACGAACTGCGCTGCGTTACTGATGACGACGTCGATGCCGCCCTGATCGCGAACCGTCGATTCGACCAGCTCCCGCACCTGCTCAGGATCGGAGATGTCCGCCGCGACTGTCGAAACCGACCCGGACGGCAGGCTCTGGGCTGCGGACGTGAGCTTGGCTCGGTCACGGCCGACCATGACGACGTGGGCACCGGATCGAACGAAATCGGTCGCCACCTGAAGGCCGATGCCGCTCGTGCCACCGGTCACGATGACGACGTTGTCGGTGAAGTCGAATGTTGCTGTTCTGGTTGTCATTTCGGGTCCGTTCTCGATGATCCACCCACTGCGGGCGGGTCGTGTCACCGAGGCTACCCCATTCTGTACCGATTGGACAATAACTCGATTCGGGCGGGCGGTTACGTCTTCCGGGTGGTGCGCGGGATCATGGCTAACAGCTGCTCGAGTGCGGCCTCGACGTGGTCCAGCGCGACCCCGCCCTTGCGCAGTGCCTCGAAGCCGCGCGCGGCCGTCAGCAGCGCCCAAGCCAGAGCGTCCGCGTCGACGTCGTCCGAGACGTCACCTTCCTCCTGTGCGAGAGCGACACACGACGCCAGATCGTCGTGCCACCGCGCGAGGGAGGCTTCGACCACGGTGGACACCGCCGCATCGTGCGAGGCGAGTTCGGCCGCAGCTTTTGCCATCATGCAACCGCGGGGGCGTGGGTCGGCGGCCCCTCCGCGGGCGGTGGCCCTCAGGTGTCGGATCAGCCTGTCGATGGCGCGGCCACCCGTCGTCAGTTCGTCGTGCGTGTGCGCAACGACGTCGGCGCAATAACCCTCGAGGGTTCGTACGAAAAGGGCGTGTTTGTCGCCGAAGGCGCCGTACAAGCTGCCCTTTCCCAATCCGGTTGCGGCCGTCAGGTCCGCCATGGACGTCCCGGCATAGCCGGATGTCCAGAACTGGTCTCGAGCAGAGTCGAGGACAGCGTTTTCGTCGAATTCACGAGGTCGAGGCATGTCACGACGATACCCTTTATGTACTGTTCAGTCCATAATTGAGATCGACGATCGGTGGCACAGAAGGCATCAACTCGAGCCGGCAGGAGAACTGCGGAAAGGCTGAAAACTATGCACGTTCAGTTCATATGGCACATATGTCGAGGATTACGCGGAGATGCTGCCCGAGGTGGATTTCTGCAGCGGCGCTGCGAAGCCGAGCGGTGAACCGCTCGGTGCCCACAAGCCGAGCATGTCCGGATCGAAAAGGTGCTCGACGGCGAGAATGGCCGCGCCGACGACCCCCTCGGTGTGGTCCAGGGACGCGCGCCGAACCGTCAGGTGTCGGCCCGCGAGGGCGGTTGTTCGGTGTCGCAGAGCGTGCTCGAGTTCGGCGAAGAATTCGTCGCCCAGCCGAAGCGCGCCGCCTCCGATGACAACCGTTCCCGGGTTGGCGAAGTTGACCAGATTCGCCGTTGTCGTCCCTACCGTGGCGGCGCTGGTGTGCAGCATCGTGAGGGTCAGCGGGTCGCCCGCCGAGAACGCGGTGGCGATGTCGCCGGCAGACAACGCATCTCTGCCGCGGAGCGAGGCGGTGAGAACAGGACTCTCGGACGCATGTGCCGTCAGCCGCCGGGCGATGCTCCATCCGCCCGCGACGGCCTCGAGGCATCCGGTACGTCCGCAGCGGCACAGGATGGTCGGGTCTTCGGTGACCTGGATGTGGCCGATGTCCCCGGCCGCTCCCGAATCTCCGCGGAACACCTTTCCGCGGGAAATCAGCCCACCGCCTATGCCGGTGTCCAGGAAGATGTACAGCAGATCTCGCCCATCGGCCGGCCGGCCCCTGTGCCACTCTCCCAGCGCCATCAGATTCACATCGTTGTCCACCCACACGGGTGCGTCGTACCTCTCGCGCAGCCACGAGCGAACGCTGTAGTCGTCCCAGCCGGGCATGATCGGGGGATCGACGAGTCGGCCGGATCCGAAGTCGACCGGCCCAGCGACACCTATTCCGAAACCCCAAGGGCGCGTGCCGGTTCGACGAGCAAGGCTGACGAACATCTCGTCCAGATGCTCCATCGTCGCGTCGGGACCGAGTGAGGAGTTCCAGTCCATGTGCTGCTTGGCCTTCAGGTTGCCGTCGAGGTCCGCGACGGCAGCGGTGAGCTCCTCGGCACCGATCACGCCGGCGAAAACATGACCGGCGTCCGCGCAGAAGCGCAGTGACCGTGACGGACGGCCGCCACCCGAGGGCGTGAGCTCACCGTCCGCGAGCAGGCCCGCCGCCAGAGCAGTCTGAACACGTTGGTGGACGACCTTGCGGCCCAGGCCTGTCTCCAGTTCCAGTTCCGGCCGCGTGCGTGCGCGGCCGGACCGAACGAGATTGATGATGCGGCCTTGAACGAACGCCTCCTGAGGGGACGGTGCTGGCATGCTCATGGAGACCTCCGTCTGGCTGGTTTGCCTATCTTAGGTTCCCTACGGACGATACGACCAGTGGTGGGGTGCGTTTGACCGTGTTTATAAGCGCTGCTGATAGTGGTCATATTGGTTACTTGTTTGACTGATGATCCGACGGCACGAGAGAGTGGTGGTCATCACACCACTCCCGACAGAAAGCCGTCACCACCGTGGACATTGCGTCTTTGCCCCTTCCCGCCTTCGCACTCGGCGTGGCGAATCTCGCCGACGGACCGCACGCGGTGGTTCTGTCGGCCGGAAACCTTCTGAATCTCGATTCCGTTGCGGACAGCCTGAAGCTGACGGCTCCCATCAGCACACGCGCTGTCTTGGATGACTGGGACAGGTTGCTACCCGCTCTGCGCGCCGTTGCTGCGTCCGGCGACGGTGAGTGGACCGCGCTCCCGGACGCCACCATGGCGGCTCCGGTCGAGCCGCGCCAAATTCTGCAGGCCGGTGCCAATTACCGAAAGCACGTCATCGATCTGGCGGTCAAGCACGCCGATATCGCGAACGGGCGTACCGAGGACCAGGTTCGTGCGGAAACCGCCGAGTTGATGGACAAGCGTGCAGCGCAGGGGGATCCGTACTTCTTCATCGGATTGCCTTCTGCGGTGACCGGCCCGTACGACACCGTGACGCTTCCGGCGGGAACGCACAAGAACGACTGGGAGCTCGAGCTGGCTGCGGTGGTCGGACGCCCCGCATACCGCTTGTCGCCGGAGGAGGCGCTCGACGCAATCGCCGGCTACACCATCGCCAACGACCTCACGACCCGCGAATTGGTGTTCCGCCGCGACATGCCGGAAATCGGTACCGACTGGCTGCGCGCGAAGAATGCTCCGGGCTTCCTGCCCATCGGTCCGTGGATCGTGCCGAAGGACGACGCCGGTGCCGTGTCCGCGATGCGTTTGACTCTGGAGCTGGAAGGCAAAGCGATGCAGGACGAATCGACCGAGGACATGTTGTTCGGTGTCGCGGAATTGGTTTCTGCGGTGTCTCAGACCGTGCAGTTGTTGCCGGGTGATCTGATCTTGACCGGTAGCCCCGCGGGCAACGGAATGCACTGGGGACGACTCCTGCGAGACGGAGACGTCATGACGTCGACCATCACCGGACTCGGATACCAGCAGACGCCGGTGGTGAACGCATCATGACATCGGTACTGGTGATAGGTGCCGGCATCGCGGGGGCGGCATCGGCTATCGCACTGGCACAGGGTGGTGTATCGGTCGACGTGGTCGAGAGAACTGCGCGTGAGAACACCTCCGGCTCCGGAATCACTCTGCAAGGCAACGCCCTACGTGTCCTGCGTTCGCTCGGGGTGTGGGATCGCGTTCGAGAACACGGCTACGGTTTCGACACACTCGGCCTGCGGGCACCGGATCCGCACGGGACGTTGCTGGTCGAGATGAACGACGCCCGTACCGGCGGGCCCGACCTGCCCGCAACAGTGGGCATGGAACGCCCGGTCTTGGCGACGATCCTGCACGACGCCGCCGAGAGTGCAGGTGCCAAGCTCCGATTCGCCGTCACCGCAGACTCTTTCGCGCACGATGAGGACGGCGTCACCGTCACGTTCTCCGATGGCACGTCGGGTCGATACGACCTGGTCATCGGTGCTGACGGTGTGCGCTCGGCTACTCGCGCAGCGATCGGCATCGATGTCGCGCCGCAGCCGACCGGGATGGGAATCTGGCGGCTCGTCGGACCGCGTCCGGACAGCATCACGCGAACCGACCTCTATTACGGCGGCGCCGGCTACATCGCGGGCTACTGCCCGACCGGCGAAAACTCCCTGTACGCATACATTGTCGAGGATGCGCAGGATCGGACCGCCTTGTCTCCGGCGGAGCGTTTGGGTGTCATGAAGGGTTTGGCCGAGCACTATCACGGGCCGTGGGACGACATCAGGGCCGATCTCGACGATCCGAGTGCCATCAACTACACCTGGTTCGAGTCGCATGTCATCGACGGTCCGTGGCACCGCGGACGGGTCGTGCTGATCGGCGATGCCGCGCACTGTTGTCCGCCCACCGTCGCTCAGGGCGGGGCTCAGGCGCTGGAAGACGCATTCGTCCTTGCGGAAATGGTGCTGGCCGCCGATTCCGTCGACGACACTCTGCTCGATGCTTTCACGGCTCGGCGGCTGCCGCGAGCGCGTGCCGTCGTGGAAGCATCGGTACAGATCGGAACCTGGATGCTCGCGCACGACAGAGATGCCGACGTCCCCGGATTGATGGGCCGCGTCGCAGCTCTGGTCAGTGAGGCACCGTGAACGGCCGCATAGTCGACGTGCACGCGCACGCTATCGTTCCCGAGGTCGAGGCAGTGGTGGCCGGCCAACCGGGTCTCGAGGCGCACCGCGCTCTCGATGCCCGGCGCAACGGTGCGGAATCGCTCGCCGTCTCCGGAAAGATGGTTGCAGCGCGCATTCCTCAGCTCATGGGCGTCGATCGACGGCTCGCCGACATGGACGCCGCGGGAATCGACGTGCAGGTGGTCTCGCCCTCGCCGTCCCAGTATCACTACTGGGCCGATCGCGACTCGGCACAGCTGGTCACGTCGAGTGCGAACCGCGGTATCGCGGCTCTCGTGGCGGAAGAACCGTCGCGGCTCGTCGGGCTGGGGCTCGTTCCCCTCGGACAACCGATGGACGCGGTGGCCGCGCTCGATGACGCGGTCGGCAACTGTGGTCTTGCGGGCGTCGAGATTTCGTCGTTCGCCCCGGGAGTAGAACTGTCCGACGAAGCACTCGAACCGTTCTGGGCGCGAGCAGCCGAGCTGGGCGCAATCGTCTTCCTGCATCCGTTCGGGTGTTCCCTGGACGAGCGGCTCGACAAATTCTACCTGTCCAACACCGTAGGGCAGCCGACCGAGAACGCGGTTGCGTTGTCGCACATCATCTTCAGTGGTGTACTCGACCGTCACCCGACCCTCAAATTGTTGGCTGCGCACGGCGGCGGGTACCTGCCTACCTACATCGGTCGCTCCGATCACGCGTGGAAGGTACGTCCCGAGGCCCGTCGGTGCGCGGATCTCCCCAGCAGCTACCTGTCTCGCATCACGTTCGATTCGCTCGTGCACGGACCGGGGGCGCTTGCCGCGCTCGTGGACGCGGTGGGAGCCGAATCGGTGGTACTCGGGTCGGATTACCCGTTCGATATGGGCAACGAGGACCCGGTCGCCGAAGTTCGCGCGGCAGAGTTTTCCGAAGAAGTCACACGATCAATATTGAGCGACAATGCCTTTCGCCTCGGCTTGTCGCCCGCTGAAGCAGGAGTCGTTTCGTGAGCAACTACGCATTCACCCATCTACGCCACGTCGATCTCGCCGTGCCCGATTATCAGCAGCAGCTCGACTTCTACACGCACCAGTGGGGACTCACCGACGTCGGCTCCGACGGCGATGTGACCTACCTGGCGGCGGAGGGCTCGCCCGAGCAGTATGTGGTGCGCATTCGCAAGGATGCCGACAAGAGGCTGGATCTGGTCTCCTACGGAATGGCCGACGCAGCCGGTGTCGACGCACTCGCCGAGCGCCTCGCAGTCGGCGGCGTCCAGCTGGTCCATGAGCCGGAAACGTTGCAGACGATGGGCGGGGGCTACGGTTTTCGCTTCTTCGACGTCGACGGGCGCACCATCGAGGTGTCCTCGGACGTCGCGGTACGTCAGCACCGCAAGGTCGAGGAGGGCGAATCGATCCCGGTGAAGCTCTCTCATGTGGTGTTGAACTCGCCGAACCCCGAAGCCACGGTTGCGTTCTACGACAAGTGGTTCGGCTTCAAGCTCTCCGATACGCTCATGCACCCGAGGATGGGCGAGATGATGTGGTTCCTGCGGACCAACCCGCAGCATCACAGCATGGCGGTTGCTCGCGGCCCGCACGTGTCGCTGCATCACGCCTCCTTCGAGCTCCGCGGCATCGACGAGTACATGCGGGGAACCGGACGAATGCTGCGCGCAGGCGTCGAGAAGATCTGGGGACCGGGCCGGCACCAAGCAGGCAACAACACGTTCTCCTACTTCCTCGATCCCAACGGCAACACGATGGAGTACACCACCGAGCTCGAGGTCCTCGACGAGGACACCTGGCACCCGCACTTGCTCGACTTCTCGGCACCCGAGGTGTCCGATCAGTGGGGAACCGCGAACGCAATGGACGAGTTCGTGGCGAAGAAGTCCTTCAACGACCCGGACAAGGGTCTGTTCGTGGCACCGCCGGTATGAAGTTCGCGACGTACGACTACAAGGGAACGACGCTGTCGGGAGTGGTCGACGGTGACCGAGTCTGGCCGCTGGACCGATCGATGCGGCAACTGCTCGACGCCGGCCTCGATCAGGCGCTGGTCATCGGTGCTCAGGCACTGCAGGGGCAGGCCGTCGCCCTGACAGAGGTGACTCTGCTGGCACCTCTGCAACCCTCCACCATTCGTGACTTCGTTGCGTTCGAGGAGCATGTGGAAGGGGTGCGGCGCAGTATCGACGGTGAGAGCGGCGTGGTCGACGCGTGGTACGAGGCCCCACGCTTCTACTTCACCAATCCGTACACGGTCAGCGGACCCGACGAGGTGATCACACCTCCCGCTGCGTGCCGCGCGCTCGACTTCGAGCTCGAGGTTGCGGCGGTGATCGGCAAGTCCGGAGCCGACGTGGGGATGGACGAGGCGGCGGGCCACATCTTCGGATACACGATCCTCAACGACTGGTCGGCGCGCGATCTGCAGCGTCGTGAGATGCAGGTCAATCTAGGACCGGCCAAGGGCAAGGACTTCGCCAACACGTTGGGACCGTGGATCGTCACCGCAGACGAAATCCACGCACTCCGCGATGCGGACGGATTTCTCGATGTCCTCTGCACCGTCGAGGTGAACGGCCAACGCGTCGGCCACGATTCACTCGCCAACATGGGATGGAGTTTCGACGCGCTGGTGGCGTATGCATCGCGTAATTCATGGGTACATCCGGGAGACGTTCTCGGCAGTGGCACCGTCGGAAACGGTGGCTGTCTCGCCGAACTCTGGGGTAGGCGTGGCGAGCAATCTCCGCCTCCGTTGCAGGCAGGCGACGTCGTCACGATGACCGTCGAAGGAATCGGCACCTTGAGCAATACGGTCGGTGAATCGCGTGCCGTCCCCGACGTGCCGGCAGCCCGGACCGTCGACCATGCACGAATGCGAGACCGTCGCAGTGTCGCCGGTTCGTCCACCACGAACGGTTCGTCCTCGCGCGAACCGAGAGGAGCGTCCGCATGACGACCGCTGATGCTCAGCGAGCTCTCGATCGCACAGACCCTGAAGGAGAGATAGCGAAAGCTGCACTCCGGAACAGAAATTGGGGTAGGTGGGGCGAGGATGACGTGCGCGGAACGATGAACTACCTGACCGGTGATCTTCGTGCGGCGGCTGCCTCGCTCATCGTCAAAGGGGCGTCGTTCTCGTTGTCGCAGAGTTTCGACATGGACGGTCCGCAGAAGGGCTGGCGTCGACGAACCAACCCGGTTCACACGATGCTCGACACGGGTACCGACGCCGTGACCGGAATCCAAGGCTTCCCGCACGGAATCGGCGGTGCCGACGACGTCGTCTCGATGCCGCTGCAGTGCTCGACTCAATGGGACGGTCTGGGGCACATCTTCGACCACGGGATGGCATGGAACGGCCGACCGGCGGAGAAGGTCGTCACCAGCCTCGGTGACGGTGTCACCGGCATAGAGACGGTCGCCAACGGAATCGTCGGTCGCGGAGTGCTACTGGATGTGGGCCGACAGTTCGGCGAAGACGGGGAATTGCCCGACGGGTTCGCGATCACGACCGAGCACCTGACGGCAACGATCGCCGCGCAGGGCCACACCTCCGAGATCCGCAGCGGCGACATGGTGCTGGTTCGTACCGGTCAACTCAGCCGCACTCGACGCGAGGGCTGGGGTGACTATGCCGGGGGAGCAGCGCCCGGTCTGTCCTTCACCACCGCAGATTGGTTGCACGACAGTCAGATGGCGGCGATCGCAACCGACACCTGGGGCTTCGAGGTTCGTCCGAACGAATTCGATGTTGCGTTTCAGCCTCTGCATCAGGTTGCCATTCCCAACATCGGGTTGTTCCTGGGCGAGATGTGGGATCTCGACGCGCTCGGTGACGACTGCGCGGCGGACGGAGTCTACGAGTTCTTCCTCACGGCCGCACCGATTCCGGTGACCGGTGCCGTCGGTGCGCCGGTGAATCCGATCGCGGTGAAGTAGGGGGACCGTCACCGCGTGTCGGCGGTGGCGGCCTCTGCTGCTCGAACGACGATGTCGCGCAGGAAAGTATGCTCGGGATCGCGATCGTAGACGGGGTGCCACCACATGGTGTCCACCAGTTCACCCAGCTCCACAGGACACTCCATGGTGCGCACCCCCGAGCCTGCGGGAAGGAGCTTGACCAGCTTTTCCTGAAGCAGCGCAATACGATTGCTACCGGCAACGAGGTTGGGCACGGTGAGGAAGCTCTCGGTGATCACCTGAACGTTCGGCTCTATGCCGAGCATCCTCAGTTGCCGGTCCGCCGGTGTGGCGGCCGACTGGCCATGGAACACCACGACCCAGGGAGAGTTCTTCAAGTCGTCGACGCTCATGGTGGGACCGATGTGGTCGTTGTCCGAGGACACGATCATCACCCAACGATCGCGATACAGATCGCGGTGTGGCAGATCGGTCACGAATCCGTGTGGCACCAGCATCAGGTCGGTGCCCACCAGCGTTTGTTCGGCCCGCGCCACCAGATCCGGACTGGTCGGGCTGAAACGCAGACGGGCATGGGGTGCGGCCTCGGTGAAAAGCCCGGCGAGCGCCTCGCCCAATACGGTGATGCCGTAATCGCTCATCAAGACGCCGAACTCACGCGTCGACTCGTGCGGGCTGAATTCGGGTCGTGCCGAGAACACCCGCTCGACTCCGTCCAGAGCCAGTCCAGCGCGTTGGCGGAGTTCAGCGGCCAGCGGCGTCAGGTGGTACTCGTTGCCGACGCGATAGAGAAGTTCGTCGCCGAAATGCCGTCGCAACCGGGCCAGCGCTGCCGACAACGCAGGCTGACTCAGGTTCAGCTGCCGCGCAGCGTTGGTGACGCTCTTGTGCTGCAGAAGCGCGTCGAGCGACACCAACAGATTCAGGTCGAGGCTCGCGACACTCGTCACCTTTCGCACCGGCCGAGCATAGCCCCCGTTGGTTGTGAGTCCTAGCGTCGTGCGGTACTTCCCCTGGATGCCGCGCGTCCCGCTCGGGGGATGCGCAGCTGTGCCTCGGTGGCTCGAGGAAAAAAGTGTAATTGCGTTCAGAGAGGCGATCCCTCGGTTGTGGCCAAGGCTCCGGCGACACCGCCGCCTGCGCCGCGGGCGACGACGACGACGAGTGGCCCATACGATGCCCGCCACTCACTGTGCAGGACATCGTAGGCACCCTGTGAGACCGAAATAGCGCCCATAGCAAGGTTACCCGTCACCCGGATTGGCACACGGACGCCGTCGACGAAAGCTTCCACCTCCTCGGCACTCCCGCCGTCGACCTCGACGACGAAGGACAGCTCGTCGCCTGCGGACCCCGGCCGCAGCTGCACATCGCGCAACGAGACGGACAGCTCGCCGCCCGCCGTCGCGCGGTGCTCGAAGATCTGCTCGTCGCTCAGTGCCGGGGTGCGCGTGGGTGCTACTCGTCGTGCCCCGAGAGCGTCGACGGAACGGGCGATCTGCAGCAGGGTCGAATCCGAGTACGCGGCACCGGCCAGTGTCAGGCCGACCGGCATCGCCGTGTCGCTCATCGATCCCATCGGAACGGTGACGGTGGGGATGCCGAGGTGGCGGGGAACGAGGTTTCCGTTGGCCACCCACACTCCGTTGCGCCAGGCGATATCCGCGGATGCGACGTCGACGTCGGCGTCGGCGGGACCGACGTCGGCAACAGCCGGAAAGAGGACTGCGTCGAACCGATTGTCCTGCAACCACTTCTCGAAATCGACGCGGCGGACCTCCTCCAGTCCGCGCATCCCCGCCTCGATGGACGGAATGCGATCGAACGGCGTCACACCGGCGGCAGCCATGGGAACGTAATCCCCGAGATCGTATTCCGTGTCGAACGGCAGGATGCCGTAGCGATCGGGGAGCGCCCCGGTGGGATGCGGAAAGATGCGCGCCGGGTCGGTCTCGGTCAAACTGCGCAGGCCCGGCTGACCGTTCGCGGCCAAGAAGCTGTCGAACGCCCACACCGATAACTCTCGCAGTTCGCGTCCGAGGAATTCGGCAGGAACCAAGCCGCGGTCGATCATCGTGCGGGAGTCCGGGTGCAGGCCTTCGTAGTTCTCCACGACGGGGAAGTCGGTCTCGATCACTTCTGCACCTGCCGCCACCAGATCGTCGCGCATTGTGTGCCACAGAGTCATCACCGAATCGCGGGTGTGGATCGGGTACGCACTGTCGGGATCGCCGTTGACGTACAGGCGCGGCACGGCGAGTCGGAGTCCTTGCAGCGGCAGCGGTGGCAGGTCGGTGAAGGACGCGGGTCGAACCTCCGATGCCTTCGGGATCGGAACCCAGTCCTGCGTGCGCCAGAGGTCACCGTCGGTGACCTCGTCGTCCGCGACGACCACGTCGAGCAGGCGTAGTAGGTCGTCGACCGTACGAGTATGCGGCACAACGACATCCATGGTGGGGACCAACGGCCAGTTGCCGCGCACCGAGATGACCCCACGGGAGGGCGTGTAGGCGACTAGGGCGTTGTTCGACGCGGGTGCGCGTCCGGATGACCAGGTTTCCTCGGCGAGTCCGAAGGCCGCGAAGCTTGCAGCCGTCGCAGTGCCCGAGCCGTTCGAGGAACCCGAGCCGAATGCCGAGGTGAGAAATCCCGCGGCATAGGGGCTTTCAGCACGCCCGTACAGTCCGCGTTGCATCCCGCCCGCTGCCATCGGAGGCATGTTGGTCAGGCCGAGGCAGATCGCACCGGACGCCCGCAATCGGGCTACGGCGAACGCGTCATCGGTAGCGACGAGACGCTCGAATGCGGGCGAGCCGGCCGTCACCGGTAGTCCGCGAACCTTGTAGCTGGACTTCGCCGTGTACGGGATGCCATCCATCGGGCCGAGGGTCTGTCCGTCTGCTCGGCGTCGGTCGGATGCGGCTGCTTCCTCGAATGCGTCGGGGTTGAGTACCGGTACGGCGTTCAGGGAAATACCGGTTCGGTCGAAGTGCCCGATGCGGTTCAGATAGCGCGCCACGAGTTCGACGCTCGTCACGGTGCCCTCGGCGAGCGCGGCGGAAACGGCGGCGGCATCGGCCTCGACCACGGTGAATGAAGGAGAAGTCATGATCAGAACTAAAACACACACTGTCGGTTTTGGGAACGGGTGAACGGAAAAACTGTCGACATGCAAAGCTGTCGGTACGTCGACGACCGCCCGAGAGGAGGCGACCATGGCACGACCACCTCGCGCCCTTCTGAGCCGTGACCTGATTGCGCGCACCGCATTGGCGCTGGTCGATCGGCACGGAGCCGAGGGTGCCAGCATGCGGGGGGTAGCGCTCAAATTGGGCGTGAACCCTACCTCCCTGTACAACCACGTCGCCGACCGTGCGGCGATGATCGAGGACGTCAGAGCGTTGGTCTCGGCCCGAATCGACTCCGCACCCCTGCGCGAACTGCCCTGGGAGGACGGCCTTGTCGCCTGGGCCAGGTCATATCGATCGGCCTTCGCGGAGCATCACCGCGCCGTTCCCCTGCTCATGACCACGCGCGCATCGACCCCGGTGCTGTTGGCGGAGTACGAGGATTTCTCGGTCGCTGCCGAGGCGGTGGGCTGGTCCAGCCGGGACGTTTTGCCCTTACTGACCGCGTTCGAATCGTTCATCCTCGGCAGTGTCCTCGACATGTCCGGCCCGAGTGTCGTGTTCGATCCGGCAGGCCAGGAGGAGGCTTTTCCGCGACTGGCCGCGGCCTACCGGACTGTGCAGGACGAGGACGCCGACGATCCCATCGCCACCCGCGCTTTCGAGATGGGTCTGGCGATGCTCGTCGCATCGGCACGTCCGCGAATGGGTAGTTTCCATGGGCAGTCCTCGAAGCCTGTCCCCGCGTCCACTCAGTCTGCCTGAGCCTCTGGCTGATTCTGTGTGATGCAGTGAATTCCGCCCCCGCGGGCGAAGAGTGGCCGAGCATCGACGGTGACGACGGTGCGACCCGGGTATGCCGCAGAAAGAACGGCAGCAGCCTCTTCGTCCGCGGGATCGCCGAATTTACAGGCGATCACGCCATCGTTGACGACGTAGTGATTGATGTAGCTGTAATCGACGAAGCCCTCGTCGTCGCGGAGAAGCTCCGGCGCGGGAACTTTCACGATGGTCCATTTTTCGCCGCGTGCGTCGGCAGAGTTCTCGAAGATCTCGAACACGGTCTTGCTGACCTCGTGATCGGGATGTTCCGGATTGCGCTGGTCGTGCACCAGAACGACTCCGGGCGAGGGGATGGCAGCGACTATGTCGACGTGACCCCGTGTTCCGAATTCTTCCGCGTCACGGGTGAGTCCGCGGGGAAGCCAGATCACCGTGGTGGCACCGATCGTGCGTGCCAGCTCGGCTTCGATATCGGCCTTCGACAGCGTGGGATTGCGGCCGGGATCGAGTTGCACCGTCTCGGTGACGAGAACCGTTCCCAGCCCGTCCACCTGAATACCGCCGCCCTCGTTGACGATCGGTGAATCGATCGCCTCGACACCGGATTTCTCGATGACGAGCGCGCCGATCTTCGAGTCCTTGTCCCATTGCGCCCAATCCTGTGCGCCCCAGCCGTTGAACACCCAGTCGACCCCGCCGACACGGCCGTCCTCGGACGTCACGAACGTGGGCCCGATGTCGCGCATCCAGGCGTCGTTCAACGGCGCTTCGACGATGTCGATGGGAAAAGTGGTGTCGGGGGTCAGATACCCGCGTGCGACGGCGCTTTCGGCGGGGTCGACGACGACAGTGACCGGCTCGAATCGAGCGACCGCCTGTGCAACCTGAGCCCACGTGGTCCGCGCCTCATGCTGCTCCTCGGGCGTATCGCCCAGCGAATAGCCCCCGGACGGGTAGGCCATCCAGGTCCGTTCGTGCTGTGCACCTTCGGCCGGCATCGTCCACTGCATCACTGCCTCCCGAGCTTCGACGCGATGTCCGCGGCGGTGCGGTGGCCCATACGGACGGCACCGTCGACGTGTTGGTAGCCCTCTGCAGCAATGTCGGAGCAGGAGAAGTGAATCGGGCCGACGGGAGTGCGGCTGTCCTTGCCGTAACGGTGCAGTCCGCCGAGATCGAAGCTCGCCGCGTACGCACCGCGGGTCCACTCTTCCGAGCCCCAGTCCGATTCGTAGTAGACAACCGGCTCGAGTGCCTTGGGCCCCAAGTAGTGTGCGATGGAATCGAGAATTCTCGCGCGGCGATCCTGCTCGTCGAGCTCGAACATCGCGTCGGCCTTGGCATCGGACACGAAGCCGACCAACGTGCCGCGGCTGTCCTGGTGGTTGGTGTTGTCATACACCTCCTGCACGATTTCGGAGGCACCGAAGCCGGTACCCGACAACCCGTCCTCACGCCAGAACGGAGTGTCGTAGACGGCATGGACCTTGATGACCAACCCCAGCGACTGGTGCTGGTGCATCTGATGCTGGCGACGCGGCAGCGGTGGGTCGTAGGAGATGCGCGAGTACAGGTTCGGCGGAACGGCGAGGATGACGCGCTTGGCGCGCACCTCGATGTCGCCGTCGGCCGACACCACTGCGCCGTCGGAGTTCCACCGCACCGTACGCACCGGCGCGCCCAGGAAGACGTCGTCGCCGAGGGCTGCCGCCATCCGGATCGACACCTGTTGCATCCCACCGACAACACGCTTGTCGAGGATGAAGTTCTCGTCCACCAAGTGTGAGAATGAACCCGCCGAGGCGGCCATCAAGACTGCCTGCAGAGCCGAGAACGCGTGAGCCGGTTTGGTCAGCATGCCACCGGCGATGAACATGCCGATGTTGCCTCGTGCTTCGGGATCGTCCGATCGATCGACGAGCCACTGCTCGAACGAGACGGTGTCCAGTTCACGTGCGAGCGGATGTGCCCACGGCTCCTCGGGGCCGATCTGGGCGGCCAAATCGTCGAGCAGTGCGATGAGACGATCCATTTCCTTTTCGGTCGTCTCGTCGACGGGGAACGAGTCACCCGAGTAACGGGTCCGCTCACCCGCGGCGGAGATGTAGATGGATTCGCCCTCGCGATACCGGTCGAACGTCTCGAGGCCGAGTTCGTCGATCAACGCGGTCAGCGACTCCTGATCGGGAGAGACCCACTGGCCGCCGATTTCGAGGCTGGCACCGTCGATGGTGTTCGTCCACGTGCGTCCACCGACGCGGTCTCGCGCCTCCAGCACCGCTACGGACAATCCCGTCTTGCGTAGTTCGGTTGCTGCGGCCAGGCCAGAAGGGCCGGCCCCGACGATAGCGACGTCTCGTTCGACGGTGGGCACTGACGAGCTCCTTTGGTTGCGGTACATCGGTTTCGGCCGATAGCACTCGATTCTTTCTGGAATGCAGTCGATTCGCACACGACGAAGTGGCTACTCGAGTACGACTGTTCGCTCCGTTTCGGACAGCGTGACGATTCCCGTTATGTGACTGACCCAGCGCGCAGAAGTCCCGAACTCGTCGAAGTGATCGACCGACCGAGATTGCGCTGACATCGGACCCTGGCGTGCGCGCTAGTTTTTCTTTCGACGGACACCGGCCGTCAGATCGCTCTCGTCCCGCAACGCGGAGGTGCTGCGGTCCAGTGTCTTGCCCTCGAAGAAGGCGGGACTGCGGAACCTCATGACGATCATCAGCGCAGCTCCGAAGACGAGGATGCCGAAGCCGAGGAAGAACACGAGTCCGATGCCGCCGATCGATGCTCCGCTGGCGTTTTCCGGATTCATGCTTTCACCGAGCGATATCAGAAACACGGCGAGCAACATGAGTCCACCGAGAAGCGGAAACACGAAGCGGAAGACCGTGTTACGCACGCTGTCGAACAGCCGTCCGCGGAAGTACCAGATGCAGGCAAAGGCGGTGATGCCGTAGTACCAGCAGATCATGATGCCCAGAGCCGCAATGGTATCGATCAGCGTGCGCTCGGACAGGAAGGTGACCACTGTGTAGAACCCTGCGGTGACGGCCCCTGCGACCACGGTTGCGAAGGACGGCACCAGGAAGCGAGGCGACACTTCGGCGAACTTCTTGGGGAAGGCGCCATAGGAACCCATTGCCAGCATCGTTCGCGCAGCGGGCAGGAACGTGGTCTGCAGGCTCGCCAACGAGGACACCAGCACTGCGAGGAACAGCAACATCCCGCCCCACTTACCGAGTACCGGGTCGGCCAGAGAGCCGAAGACGTTCTCGGCGTTGTCCGGGTTACCCAGGCCCAGGCCGTCCTCGCCTACTCCTGCGTACATCATCGCGGCAACTGCCACCAGTAGGTACGTGAGCAGAATGGTTGCTACGCACAGCAACCCGGCGCGACCGGGCGTCGTCTTCGGGTTCTTCGACTCCTCGCCGAGCGTCAAGCACGTATCCCAACCCCAGAAGGCGAAGATCGACCCCGTGAGTCCGATCACGAACGCACCGACGGCCACGCCCGTGAACGGGTTGAACCAGTCCAGGTCGAAGGTGACTCCGCCCGGAGCGTCGCCTGCACCGACATGAATCAGAGCGACGACTGCGAAGATCACGAGCAGAACCATCTGAAAGCCGACCGTGACGATCTGCAGTTTCTCACTCGTGGTGATTCCCCTACTCGCAATCCAGGTGGCCGCGGCGATGAACACGAGCGTCGTTCCGACGTTGACGAACTTGTTGCCGGGCAGGTCGGCGAGCGACGGTGTATCGAACAACTTCGCCAAGAACAGATAGAAGAACTGCACGGCGATGGCCGCGAGATTGGACAGTACGATGATGGTTGCAATCACCATGCCCCAGCCGCACATCCATCCGACATAGGGCCCGAAAGCTTTTGTTGACCACGTGAACGACGCGCCGCAATCCGGGGACTCGGAATTGAGCTCGCGGTAGGCGTACGCGGTGAGAAACATCGGAACGAATCCCGCGATCAGAATCGCAGGCATCTTCAGGCCGACGGCAGCGACGATCAGGCCGATACTTGCCGTCAGGGTGTAACCCGGTGCCACAGATGAAATTCCGAGTACCGCACCCGAGAAGGTGCCGATGGTTCCTGTGGCCAAGCCCTTGGCGCTGACTCCATCGGAAGCGGAAGGAGGCCCGCTCACGTTCTTCTCCATATTGGAGCCTTCCGTCGACGGATTCATGATTCGAACTCCTGCTTGGGGACTATCACCATGGGGACCGGCAGGACGCGAAGCATCTTCGTGGCCGTCGAGCCGAGGAAGAGTCTGCGGGGCTGAGCGAGGCGACTGGAGCCGACCATCACCAGATCGCCGTCCTGCCAGTCGAGCGTCCGAACCGCAGATTCGACGGACGATCCGTCCGCGATGGTCACCGATAGTGGAAAGTCCTCCGGCAAAGAGGATTTGGCTTCGTCCACCAGGGCGCGTGCGTGTGCGACGGCACGCTCACGCGCAGTGTCGAAGCTGTCCCGGGCATCGCGCAGGTCGTTGCGGGGATCGAGCGCAACCAAAGACACGAGCCGTAGTGGAGTGTGCATTCTTTCGCAGGTCCGTACCGCCGTCCGCAGCAGTATGTCCGCACCCGTCCTGGTCCCGAGCGCGCAGGTCACCTCACGAATCTCGAGAGCAGACGAGTGCCGGGTGCCGCGCGGCGCGAGTGCGAGCGGCACGTGTGCCGAATGCAGCAGCTCGGTCGACACCGACCCGACGGCATGACGTCCGAGCAAGCCGTCCCCCGACGCACCGACCACGATGGCTGCCGCCCCCAGCCGGGCCACCTCGTCGATCAATCCCTGCGCAAAGGAATCGTGGAAACTTGCATGCACGGCGACGTCGATGTCGGACGGCACCGACGATTTCGCCTCCTCGAGCCAGCCCTGCGCACGCGCGGCCAGGACGTCCTCGTAGCCGGTATCGGCGGGGACTCTGGACGCAACGGTGCGGTCCGGTGGCAGAACCATGCAGATGTCGAGTTGTGCACCGAGGCTCCGGGCGAGCTGTATCCCGAGAGTCAGACCGTCCTTACCGCTGGGGGTGGCGAGATATCCGACGACCAGACGCATGGGCACAGCTCCTTCGTTTCAGTGGAACAGGTGGAGGTACTGAATGATTCGGTCACTCGCAGGCTCCACTCCTGCATGAAATGGTCACTCCGCAGGCTCCGCTCCTGCGTCAAATGGTCACTCCGCAGGCTCCGCTCCTGCAGATTGTTGGCGTCGAGAAAGGGCGAGTGAGAGCTCCGAGCTCACCACGCAGACTTGCTTATTGCCGGGTATGTCGACGCTGTGGAGTTCACCGACCATCCGGGCCACGAGTCGAGCGGACGTGGTGTTGACAGACTGCCACGCGGGGACGGCGTCGACACCGGAAATGGCGTGCACCGCGTCGCGCAGAAACTGTTCGGTCGTGTCGGGCATTCTTCGGTCCGCGCAGTCCCTGAAACGCAGTCGCACGCAGCTGCCCTGCCTCGAGGTCGAGTCGATCCCCTTGCGGGAATCGGTGGAGGTGGGTGTCTCCTGAACGGCACGGGCTTCACTCATATTTTTCTCCTGACCATGTTCGACGAGAGCAGCACCGTTTCGCCGTAGAGGCCAAGTGTGACTGTGTGAGACGCCCGACACACCTGACGAAATGGATATCCGACCATCACCGAGCGCTCCATTTCGGACTTCGTGGAGTGTAGAAGTGAGCCGAGTGCGGCCGCTCGAGAGGATCTGGGGCATCAATGCGGTGGATGTGCCCACGGCACGGACTTCCTCAGAGTTACCACCACAGAAAGGCTGTTCCGTGCACCCACGCAGCCCCGTCGATACCGATGCGCCCGACCGCAGTGAGCTAGCGATGAACTGGAAGGTGCTCGCGTTCGCGACAGTGGGTGCCGGACTGGGTATCAGTGCGCTCGGCTACACGCTCGGACCGTTGATCGTGCCCCTGCAGAACGAGTTCGGTTGGGGCAGAAGGCAGACCACGCTGGCGAGTCTGTGGAGCTCACTCGGTACGGCGATCGCGCTGGCGTTCGCAGGTCCGTTGCTGGACCGGTTCGGTGTCAAACGTGTAGCAGTAGTATCCATTCCCCTGTTCGCCGCGACGATCTTCGCGCTCAGCCGATTCGACGGGGGGCTCGGGCTCTTCCTCGTTCTCTACGGCATCACCGGGGTGCTCGGAGTCGGCACCTCGGTGCACACAACCGAGGTGCCCGCTGCAGGGCGGTAGGTACGAACTGCGAGACGGCGCTGTTGCAGCCACCGGTCGCTCCGTCACCCGTTCTGCAGTGCCTCGTCGATTCGTGCTCCGACCGCAGCCGCACCGACCGCAGTCATGATCGTGCCGGCGTGGTCGAGACCCATCATCGGGGTGACCGATGTCAGATCGAAAGCTTCGATGTCTTCAGGTGAGTACATCGGTGCCGAATCCGCTCCAACGCTCCACTGCGCGTGGAGGAATCGAATCGGCACGGTCAATTCTCCGAACCGGGAATCGCCGAAGAACACATCCTCGGCGTCGGCGACGACCGCATCGGACGACAATCGCACCGACCCGTCGACCAGATCGTGTCCGGCGTACGTCCGCAGGAGCGGATCGGCCGGGTCGAGTAGCGGTAGCGACGTCGACACCAAGAAGTCTACGTACTCGTCGACGGCATCGAAGTGCTGCCGAGTTCGAGCAAGCCTGTCTGCGAACACGGCCGCTACGGACTCTCGAGTGAGACCGGCCGGCGGTGCCACAGGAACGCCACCGTCGACGAGCACGAGACTCTTCACTCGGGACGGGTGCCGAGCTGCGAACTCCACCGACACGAAGCCACCCATCGACATTCCACACACGTGCGCGGCGTCGAGTCCGAGGGCATCCATGACGGCGTCCAGGTCGTCGGCGTGCCGAGCGAGCGACGACGGTCCGGCGACGTCGACGCTGTCACCTCGGCCGCGTAGGTCCGGTGCGACCAAGGTCAGATGCGGCGATGCGGCCCGCAACCAGCCCCACAGCATCCGCTGGCTGGACACCCCGTGCACCACGAGGATGGGCTCGCTGGTGCCGGGGTGTGTTTCGACTGCGAGGTTTCCGCCGGCTACCGCTACGCGATCTATGGTCATGGTGCCGACAGTATGGGAACGCGGGTCGGAAAGGGATGGATCCAATCGCTGTTGCGGCGCTGCAAATATGGATGGTTCTTCTGTCGTGCAGCAGCAGTTGTCGCCACCGACGTCGACCATGATCCGGTCCGAGGTGGTGGATCACGAGGCGGTACGGTCGGGACGTGAGCATCTCCCCGAGCGATCGTAAGTTCCTGGCTCGTGCGGTGGAGTTGGCGGCGGAAGCGGCGCACACGGGTAACGATCCTTTCGGTTCGCTACTGGTGTCGAGCAGCGGGGAAATACTGGCCGAGGACAGGAATCGAGTCGGTGATCGACGCGATCCCACCCAGCATCCCGAGATCGCGTTGTCGCGCTGGGCAGCTACCCATCTGGACCCCGAAGAACGCCGATCGTCGACGGTCTACACCTCCGGCGAGCACTGCGTGATGTGCGCAGCGAGCCACGGGATCGTCGGACTCGGCCGCATCGTCTACGCCACCTCGACGACTCAATTGCTCGAGTGGCTCGATGAATTGGGGGCCGCGCCGCTGGCCATCACGCCGTCGCCGATCGAGCAGATTGTGCCCGGGATAGTGGTGGACGGTCCGGTCGCCGAATTCGCCGACACGGTCCGTGATCTGCACAGGTACCGTCACGCGTCCGGGGAGTAAGGCGTGACCGAGGTACCGAAACGGACCCCCTACGCTAGAACGTGATCATCGGTCGTCGATGTGTCGATGCAGTACGTGCGAATGCAGGGGGAAACGTGCCACAGGAGATCGGCAGTGGTCATCGCACGGTTGCGACGGTGGCTGCTCTTTCGATGACGGGCACCGCCGGGCTCGTGCTCGCGTGGCTACAGGTTCTGCTCATCCGTCAGCATTTCGCGGTGGGGTTGTGGATCATCGCAGTGGCGGTGGTCGCGATCGTTCTCGTCCGCTCGCGCGTCGGCGGAAAGCTTGCAGTGGTGGGGACAATGCTCGGTGTATCCGTCGTCGTCACGCAGATCGTGTGGTTGACAACGGGCAACCACCCTCTGGGGGTTCTCTGTTCGATCGTGGCGATCGCGTCGGGACTGGTGTCGCTTGTTGCGGCGTGGTCGCGTCGATCGACCGACAGCTGGCGTCGGGCTCGGCGCTCGGTGAGAGTCGCAACTGCGATGTCGGTCGGCTGCGCCGGGGTGGCTGCGGTGCTGGTGTCGGCGCTGATGGTCACCGTGGCGGCGAGTCCGGCGCCGATCGTAGAGGCGCTGCAGCAACTGGGCGAGGGCAATTCGTTCGAGCCCGGCGAGCCGACGGCGACGACGGTCGTCGGCGGGGCAGGACTGACCAGCAACGTCGAATACGGGTCGACTCTGCCCAACTCGTTTCTCGACATCTACATCGCCGACAACGATCCATCGGTGAGTCGGCCCACGTACGTCATGGTTCACGGCGGGGGATGGATCGGCGGGGACAAGGCGGCCGGTGATCCTGCATCTGCGACGGGTAGTCCGTACTTCGCTGCGGGATCGGGTCCTGCCCTCGATGCCGGTTACAACCTGGTATCCGTGAACTACGCGTTCGCACCGCAATACCGTTTCCCCACGCAGACAATCCAACTGGGCGAGGCGATACGGTTCTTGACTGCGAACTCGGACCGATACGGTCTGGACATGAGCCGGGTGGTGCTCGCCGGAAACAGTGCCGGTGGCCAGATCGTGGGCAGCTACGCCAACGTACAGACCAATCCCGACTATGCCCGCGAGATGGGCATCGAACCCACAATGGATCGAAATGCCCTGAAGGCCACCGTGTTCGACAGTGCCGTTCTCGATGTCGGCAGAGCAGGAACGCCGCAAACCCCGAGTCCGTCGAACGGCTTCGGATACGAGCTCGGTGCCCGCAGTTACCTGGACACCACCGATGCGAAGACGGTGGCGTTGGCGAACGTCATCGACCACGCCACATCCGACTTCCCGCCCAGCTTCATCGCCGACGGCAATACCGGCACCTTCCCTGATCAAGCTGCCGAGTTGAGTGCCACGCTGGACCGAGTACGCGTCGAGAATCGCCTGAACCTGTACAGCAAGAACGAGGCGACGCTCGACCACGCATTCATGGTGACGGGCTCACGATCGACAGAAGAGTACAACCGGTCGAAATTCGAGTTTCTTCGCGGCGTCGTCTGATCCATTCGGAATTGCGCGCACAGCGTCAGCTCGGTCCGAAACGCTCCGTACGAATGTTTGCTGCCGAGTGTCCTCTCGCCACCAACATGTCCGCTACCGCGTCGACGAAGCTCGTGGGGCCGCAGATGTAGCATCGCGGCTCGAATTCCGCCGGCCACCCGTGTGCGTCTATGTCGTCGAGGGTGATGCGGCCGAGGGGTCGCGCGCTGCCGGCAGGAGCGCGACGCGTGTGGATCATGGTGACGTCCACACCAGCGGGAGGGTGAGCCCACTCGTCCGCGAAGTAGACCTCGGCGGGTTCGCGCACCGAGTACAGCACTCGGAACGGGACCCGGCCGCCCGGTGCCGACGCCTGAGCGCGAACCATCGCGCGGAGCGGGACGATGCCGGAACCGCCACCCACCAACAGGATCGGCGGAGACGGAGTCTCGGCGGGCGTGGACGGCCGCCACACGAACCATCGACCCACCGGTCCCCGCAGCTCGATGCGATCGCCGACCTCGACGGCATCGACGAGGTAAGGCGATACCTCTCCGTCCGCGACGTTCTGCACCGCGATCTCGATGCGCGACGTGCCGTCGGGCGCCGACGCCAGGGAGTAGCTTCGCTGCGCGCTGTAGCCGTCCTCGGCGGTGAGCTTGACGTCCACGTGTTGGCCGGCGAGATGACCGGGCCAGCCGTCCACGTCCAGAACGAGAGTGGACGCGGTGGGTGTCTCACGCCGAACGGCCGCCGCCGTGGCAACGAGCCAGGGTTTTGCCCCGGCTGTCACACTCACGTCAGTCGCCCTGGTAGCGCTGCTCGCGCCACGGATCTCCGTAGTCGTGATACCCGCCGCGTTCCCAGAAGCCTTGTTCGTTCTCGACCGTCAGCTCGATGCGCGAGACCCATTTCGCCGACTTCCAGAAGTACAGGTGCGGTACGAGAAGCCGTGCGGGACCACCGTGTTCGCGAGTCAGGGGAGCGCCGTCGAACTCGGTGACCACCCAGGCCTTGCCGTCCCTGAGGTCTTCGAGAGGAAGGTTGGTGGTGTAGCCGTCGAAGCCGTGCACCACGACGTACCCGGCATCGGTGTCGAGCCCGTCCAGCAGAACGTCCAGGCTCACCCCGCGCCACGTGGTGTCGAGCTTCGACCATTTGGTGACGCAATGGATGTCGACGGTCGGAGTCTCGTGCGGTAGCGCCGCGAGTTCGTCCCAGGTCCAGCTGCGAGTCTCGCCCCGTTCGGTGGTGATCGAAAACGACCACGTGTCGGTCGAGACGACGGGTGCGGGCCCGATTGCCAGGACAGGAAAGTCCTTGGTCAGATACTGGCCGGGGGGAGTGCGCCCGTCGTCGCCGCGCCGGCGGCCCACGAAACCCTTCGAGATCAATGCCATGGTGGCAAATTGTGCGCTCGTTGCCGCAGGTCTGACAAGTCGGAGCCGCGACGATGTCGACTCTCGTATTCTTTCGACGGCAATGCATCGAGGAGGAGCCGTGACCATGAAACTGGTGAATGTCGGTATCGCCGCCCGCGATATCGACGCCACGATCGCATTTTTCACGGACCAAGCTCATCTACCTGCGCGGTCCGAGCGGAATAATCCTGATGCTGGCGCAATCGCTCACGGCGGAAGGCAGCACCACCACGTGAGCCTTCACCCGATGGCAGTCCTGACGGGGACCTCTCGCAACCGTTGTCCTAGAAAACGTCTCGACAACGTCGAGAGGACGATGTCAGTTTCGGTGGAGCCGCCACGGCGGTGAGTTTTCCTACCGACGGCAGTCGATACCGGCGACACCTTGTTTATCGAGCATCGGAGAACATCATGACCACGACGACCACCCCTGCAACCAACTCGCGCACTGCCGCTCGCGTGGGCTGGGGCCTGACGGTATTGCTTGCGCTGTTTCTGATCTTCGACATCGTCGGCAAATTGCTGAATGTGCAGCAGGTGAAGGACGCGACCGTGGAACTGGGGCTGCGAGACGAGATGACACCCGTCATCGGCGTCGTGCTACTCGTGTGCCTGATTCTGTACGTGGTGCCGCGCACCGCATTTCTGGGTGCCGTTCTGCTGACCGGATATTTGGGTGGTGCCGTCCTCACCAATTGGCGGGTCGACAAGCCGCTGTTCAGTACGGTCTTGTTTGCGGTCTACGTTGGAATCCTTGCGTGGGGTGCGCTGTATCTGCGGGATCCGAAGGTGCGTCAGGTCATGCCGATCGCGCGGTAGAGACCTGTTCGGTTCAGGTCGGGTTGCCGGAGTCGTCGCACGGAACCGGATGACCGTCGTCGATGAACTGCAGCGTGACGTTCATTTCGGTGGGTTGGATGCTGCCCGACCAATCCGAGTAGGGGTGATCGAGAAACGCGACCACAACCAGGGCGGAGGCCACGAGCGCGGACACGAAGGCGATCGGAACGGCTTGTACGACGGCGGATTCGCGGCGATCCGCCTGTACGCACATGTACGAGAGAATGGCCGACGCTCCGATTCCCAGAACGATCCACAGTGGAAAAGGAACCGACGGTGTCGCTTCGGCCAGCCGGTCGCGGCGGCCGTCGCGGCGCTCGGCTTGCTGGTCGAACCATTGTGAGTATGCCGCTTCTTGCGAGGCACCTTCCGGTGTGGTGGCCGCAAAGCCTTCGGCCATGGTGTCGACCCAGTGGTTGACAGCGGGGGACGTTTCGCTTCTCGTCATAGCGGGCCACTCGTCCGCGACGACCGCCCGGCTGTAGCAGATGAGGCCACCGTGCAACAGTTCTCCGTCGTGTCCCTCGAGGACATCGGCCACATTGTGCAGCTCGGTCACCGCTACGGCTTCCACGCTGGCTCCGTTGCTCGCACGCTGATAACTCTGCAGCGCAAAGAAAATGGTGAAGGCCAACAGGACGGAGAACATCGTGCCGATGACCGTCAGCGCGCCGGCCGCTCGAGTGCTGTCGATGAACCAACCGGGGTCCGGTGCCCGGGTACGCGCAGCAAGTTTCGCCGTCACGGCCACAACCACGACGAGGACGACGATCAGACCCAGTATCCAGCTCGACACCGGGCAACTGTAAGTCAGTGCGCGACACTGCGACGGGTAATTCGCGTACTGGTATTCGCGTGGAAAAACGCAGCTCTTCGGAGGTCGATGTGCTTCGTAATGGGACGCCGCGTCCTAGAGTTGGGCCGGAGCCCGCGAGACCGGCCGAGTGAGCGCCGGAAACAGTGGACAGCAGCCGAATCCGATCACGTCGACCCAGGAGTCGTATCACTCGATGAACAAATCCGTATTCGGCGTGATGATCGCTGCCGCACTGTTGCTGACCGGATGTACCGATTCGGGATCCGAGGCCGATGCCCCGTCCACGTCTGAATCGGTGCCCTATCCCGACGGCCCGGTGACGATGACGGCCGGAGCAGATCCTGGCAGTGGCTTCGACCTCACCATCCGGTCGGTGGTCGACGCCCTCCAGAAGGAAAAAATCGTCGAAACAGCTCTCCCCGTGCAGAATCGACCCGGTGGTAGCGGAGTCGACTATCTTGCCACGATGGTCGACGAGCACCGCGGCGCGAGCGATCAGCTTGCGGTGACGTCGCTGTCGATGATGGTGAATCAGGTCAGCGGAGTGTCCGAATACGGCTACGACGACGTCACGATGATTGCCTGCCTGATGAGCGAGTACTACGTCGTCGTGACGCGTCCGGGTGGTCCTTTCGCCGACCTCCGCGCAGTTCTCGCGGCGATAGCGTCGGATCCATCGAATGTGGTGGTGGGCGCGGCCTACGACGACGAGTTGCCCTTCGGCCTCCTGGTCTCGGCGGCCGGCGGTGACCCGTCCGCGATCCGCTACGTCACCCAGGAAGGTGGCCGCGCTCAGAGCGCGGCACTTCTGGGCGGCGAGATCGACGTGGCCATCGGCGGCGTCAGCGAATTCGTCGACGAACTGTCGGCCGAAAACCTCACGGGGATCGGTGTTCTCGCCGATGACAGGATCCCCGGTCTCGAGGTTCCGACGACGAAGGAGCTGGGATTGGATGTGACACTGGCCAATTGGCGGGGACTCTACGGGCCACCGGACATGCCTGTCGAGGCCGTGGAGTTTTGGCAGAAGGCGCTGGGCACGATGGTGGAGACACCCACCTGGAAGCAGATCGCGGAGCGCAGCAAGTTCACGACGACCTTCATGATCGGCGACGAGTTCGATGCATTCCTCGCGGATACTCAGAAGGATGTGGAAACCGGACTGGCTCCACGCTGATCGAATCCTGCGGTGTCTCCCGGCTCCTGCAGGCCGGCGGTCAAGGATGTGGTGTCAGACCCGATGTGACGGGACCTTCCAGTACGGAGCCGTCGGCTGCGAAGCGAGAACCGTGCAACGGGCAGTCCCACGACTTTTCGGCGTCGTTCCAGGCCACGATGCCGCCGAGGTGCGGGCACACCGCTGACACGCGGTGGGTGACGCCGTCGACGGTGCAGACAGCCTTGGGTGTGATGCCGGGCTCCACGTGACCTTGCCACTCGGCGAGTGGGGTCTTCGTGCCCCGGGTGACCGGTTTCGCCCATCCTTTGGCCATGTTCAGTCCGACGTTCACATTGATACGGATCGCGTCGACGATTCCGGTGAGCTGGCGAACATTCCAACTGTCGTACGCGCCGGCCCAGTCGGCTCGACCGCCGAATGCTCGTTGTGCGAGGACAAGCGCCGATGCGGCGGCGTTGGTCATTCCCCATTTGTCGTAGCCGGTAGCGACCCAGATGCGGTCGTCACCGGGCAGAAGTGGTCCGGCGTAGGGCAACGCGTCGATCGATCCGTAGTCCTGCGCGGACCACCTGTGTTGCCGTCGAGCTCCGGGGAAGTATGTCGCGGTCCATTCGTCGAGGTCGTTCACCTGAGCCTGCGGAGAGGACTCGCGGCCGACGACGTGGTCGTTGCCGCCGACGAGCAGTAGATCGCCGTTCGGCGTCGGCGCGTACCGAATCGATCGGCTGGGGGAGTCGGCCGAAAGGTACATCCCGCGGGGGACGTCGCCATCGATCTCGTACGCGGCGGCATAGGAACGCATCGGTTCCATTCGCGCGAAGAAGGCACCTCGGTCGAGAATGGGTGTTCCGGTAGCCAACACGATCCGCGATCCGCGGAGTGAACCCTGCTCCGTCTCGACCTCGACGTGGCGGATTCTCCGTCTCACCCCCAGAGCCCGAATCCCTTCGGTGATGTCGGCTCCTGCACTCGAGGCATCCTCGGCGAGGGCGATGACGGCGTCCATCGGATCGAACTGGGCTTGGTCCGGTACGGACACCGCACCGGCGACCTCGAAGGGGAGTTCGGTGTCGGTGCCGTACGACGCGTTCAGCCCGGCACCGAGTGCGACGCGCAGTTCGTCGCGAACGGCGGTGAGACCGGACTTGGTCGTGGCGTAGGTGTACGCCGTTTCGCGTTGGACGGCGATATCTCGCTGTGCGCAGTATTCGAGCAGCCATTGCTGCCCGGCAGTATTGCCGTGCACGTACCGACGCACCTGCTGCTGCGAGTGTTTCGACGCTATCGACGACAGTTTCGTATCCTGCAGAACACTGATCTTGGCCGTCGTATTGCCGGTTGTCACAGCACCGATGCTGCGTGCTTCGAGCACCGCGACGCGGTCGCCGGCTCGCGCGAACAGCAACGCGGTGATCAAGCCGGTGAGTCCGGCACCGATGACGACGGTGTCGTATGTCCGTGCGAAATCGATCGCGCGGTAGGGCCGGTGGGCGGGTCGGTCGAGCCAAAGCGAGTTGGGCGGCATACGAACGAGTTCCCGCCTTCTTCGTCGCGAAACCCGGATGGAGCAGAAGGGTGCCGTGCCGTTCGCGCGACACAGAGCCTCGGCGGCGGCGCGGTCAGGCGGTGTGGACCGCCCGAGCCAGCAGGGGCACATTATCGGCGAGAAAGGCCAGTTGGTCTCGGATCACCGAGGAGAACAGTGGTTCCACGTACGGGTCGAAATGACCGCCCACGTAGGTTCGGACCGTGGCTCCGCGAACTTTCGCCGCGGCGCGTTGGGCGACGGACGCCGGGGTCACCGAATCCTCGGACGCGATCTGCACCAGAGTAGGGCAGCTGATCCTAGCCATCGTTCTACCGGGGGAGTAGCGCCAGATCTTCAGAAGTATCCGTGCAGCAACGGTTTCGGGGTAATCGCCGTCGGACAGTCCGGACTCGAGAACGAGACGGTCACGCCCCTTCATTGCATCGGGCGTGACCATCACAGCGCGTGAGCCGGGCAGTCCGATGCTGTCGACATAGCGAGGCGATCGTCCCAGGACAGCACGGATGCTGTCGGAGACGGCGGCCGGTGCCAACCGCACGGCTTGTCTCCATCCGGTCGCGCGGACGGCAGCAATGCCGTCGATGTGGGGCACCTGGGCGATGACCGCGGCAAATCCAATGCCGCTGCCCGCCAGGGTCAATACGTGGCCACCGGCAAAAGATGTCCCCCACGCGACAATCCGGTTTTCGTCGACGCCGTCCAGTGAGCGTGCGAAGTCAACAGCGTTTCTCCAGTCGGCGAGCTGCGCGTTCACGTCCAGCAGCTGGCGCGGTTCGCCCTCGCTGTCGCCGAAGAATCGGTAGTCGAAGACGCACACCACGTAACCGGCCGCGACGAAACGCTCCGCGTAGGCGTACAGGCGCATGGCTCGGGGACTGCCGAACCCGTGGGCCATGACAATGACCGGCAGCGCGTCGGAGGCCGGGCTGCGTGGCCGAAAGACCGTAGCAGCGCAGCGAACTCCGATCGAGTCGAATGACGTCTCGGTACGGGTGAAACCGGTGTGGTCGTCGGCGATCATGCGATTGTTCCTCTGTTCGGCAAAGACCGTATGAATTGAAATTCGTTACTTGAAGGGATTGAACGTTCTGCCGAGGTAGTACCCGATACGAGTTGGAATCGGCTTGGCCGCAACAGCAGTCACTTTGTTGACCAGTCCGGGCACGCACACCGGTGTGCCGTTCTCGACCGCGCGCCATCCTTCGCGAACGACGTCCTCGGGGTTCTGCCACAGCATCGCCGGAAGTTTCGAAACCGCAGCTTCCCTGGTCCCCATGACGTCGTGGAACTCGCTGTGGGTGAAACCCGGGCAGAGAGCTGTCACATGGATACCGTGCGGACGTAGCTCCATGTCGAGTGATTGCGACATGTCCAGTACGTAGGACTTGATGCCGGTGTACAGCAGGCTGGCCGCGGGTGGAAGCAGAGCCGCCAACGACGAGAGATTGACGATGCGGCCGTATCCTCGCTCTTTCATGCCGGGCACCGTGAGGTGAGCAAGTTCGGTCACTGCGGTGACCATCACCTGTATCTCCGCGGCCAGCGATTCGAAGGGTGCGTCCGCGAACGTCGAATTTCCCGACATCCCTGCGTTGTTGATCAGAATGTCGATGTCCAGACCCAGGGAACTCGTGCGTTCCATGATCGCGCGTGGTGCCTGTCTGTCGGCCAGGTCTGCCGCCACCACGTCGCACCGCACTCGGTGCCGGGTGGCGAGCTCGTCTGCCAGGGCAGTCAAGCGATCCTCGCGCCGGGCAACGAGAACGAGGTCGTGTCCTTCGGCGGCGAGGTGGCGGGCGAAGGCAGCGCCGATTCCCGCCGATGCGCCGGTGATCAGGGCTGTACGTCCGGTATTCGACATCTGCCAGTTCTCCTTCTCTTGAACGGTCATCAAGAACGGTAGCAGTGTCTTGAATGGCATTCAAGATAAACTGAGCCCATGCCCAGGAATCGCGGACTGCACGACAGGGAGAGCAAGCGCGACGACATCGTCGCGGCCGCCCGTGAGATGTTCGTGTCCGACGGTTTCGATCGTGCATCGATCAGCCGATTGGCGAAAGCCGTCGGAATCACCCCGAACACGGTGTACTGGTACTTCGACGACAAGGACGACATCCTGGTCGCGGTACTGACCGCCATTGCAGCCGAGGATGCGGCGGATTACCGGACTGTCGCGGATCGACCGCTGGCCGAGCGTCTGATCTGGCTGGTGGAGCGGCTGCACAGGGTTGGCCCTCTGGTGTCGACGGTGCACGACCGTGTTGCCTCGTCAGCAGCAATTGCAGAATGGCACAACGGTTTCCACCACTTCGCCGAATCGTTGTTCGTCGCCGACATCGAGAAGGCAGGCCTGTACGGATCCGAGGCCGATGCCATGCTGCGCATCGGGACGTTCGTCGTGGAGGGACTGCTCACGCACACTCCATCGCCGGAGGTCGCACGGGCCGTGATCGATCGGCTGGTCGACTCCATATCGCCGGCCTCGGGTACGGGTGCCGATCGATGATGTCGGGCGTCACGACGTCCCCGAACGTCGGTCGTCACTTACTGTCGTCACTTACTGTCGGCCACTTCGTACGAACAGGCTGTCACCCATTGCTTCGTCGACGGCGAGGATCGTGACGTCGATATCGGAGTCCTCGGCCGGGTCGTCGGTGGTCGGTCCGACGTAGACACAGATCCCGGTCTGGACATCGAGTCTGACGGTGACCGGCGGCCCCGGGACCCAGCGATCGATCTCGAAGTCGAAGTGCCCACTGAGCAGTGGACAACATTCGCACCGAGCGTCGTAGTCTTCGGTGGTGCGCACTGTTGCCTCCCAGGCGCGGCGACCACCATGCTCGACGACCGTCACCCCGGATATTTCGGTGCTCATCACCGTGGACGAACGATCGTGCGCCGAACGCGTGAGCTCGATGGGATTGAGCATCGCGGTCCACTGATAGTTTTCGTAGAACGGATCGTCCCAGTCCACCAGCCACGAATCGGTTGCCGCCGGCAGCTCGGACACCAGCCCTTCTTCGTCCAGTACCGGAGTCGTATCCGACGGCCACCTCGCACTCGGCTGGGGGCCGTCCCCGTTCGAGTACACGGTCATCGTTCCCGCGAAAGGGGCTTCTGCGCAGATCGATTCGACGATCTTGCCGGCACTCGTTTCCACTCGCAGGGACCCGGGACGGCGAATCCATGCGTGTATCGGCGACGTATGACGAGCGGGCACGAACTCGAACTCGACGGTTGTCCAACGCCACGGCGACGACTGTGCCAAGCGGCGAAACTGCAGGGCGGACGGGGATGCGATCACAGCGATGATCTTCTCAGCAGCGTCCAGTGAATTTCGGTGTGTTCACCGTCCGAGGACGACGTCCACGTCTTTCAGTGGACGTCGATCTCACCGGTTCGACGGATCAGCTCTTCGAATCCTCTTCTGTCGGCGGGTGCGGCACATTCTCCTCGTCCACGTGAGCACCCTCGACTGCGTCGGCCTCGGAGGTGTGTTCCCGGGGGCCGTCGTTACTGCCGTGGGACGGAACGGCTTCGCTGGCATCGCTCGGCATCGTCATGGAATCTCCTGTGGGTCGAGGCGGAGGGTCGCCTGTGGATGGACCTTGTGGGAGTGCCCCGCCGACCGCAGAACTACACCCGGTCGGCGTTTCGGTATCAGTCGACGGGTCCGGTGAACGCACCGATGTAACTTGCGGGACGCGTGGCACCGTCTTGGCGCTGCACGCCGACGGTGGCGGGGAAGGGAAGTGTCATCACCGTGGTATCCCCGGGAGCGGTGGTCAGGAAAGTGGTGGGAGTCCATGCCCGCCCGTCGTTCTTGTCGATTGTGCCGAGGGTCAGGTCGGCCACTGCGGCCGCGCCGGGTGCGAGGGTGATGGTGGTCGACGGGGTGATGTCGCTGCGCGCCAGGTCGTACTGCGGCCCCAGGCCGTCGACGTCGGGGCCTTGCAGCGTTGCTCCGGGGAAACCGGTGACGGTGCACGGCACGGACCCGGAGTTGGTGTAGCGCAAAGGAACCTTGATCTGAACATCGCTCGGCAAGATGTCCCCGAGAGCGGGCGTGATGTCCGCCGCGGTGCAGGGCGCGTTCACGCTGTCGACCGCACTGCTCGGGTTGTCTTCGCCCGTCGACTCTCCACTGCCTGTCGTACCTCCATCGGCGGGCGCGCCCGAGACGGACTGTTGCGCAGCCGATGTCGGCGCAGTCGACGCGGCCTCGGACGGTCCCGTCTCCGCGGTGGTACATCCGGTCAGCGCGATCAGGCCGATCGTTCCGAGGACTGAAACCGTTCCGATTCTGTTCACTGGTGCCTCCTGCTGCTCGGCATATCCGATCGCCTCTCAGGGAATCTGGACCGTACCCGTCGTCCTGTCGGTAGTGTGTGGCCCGTTGGTGGTGAGCGTGTACTCGACGGCTCCGTGTCCCGAAAAGGTCTTCAGGCCGTAGTTCACCAGTCCGCTGGTGACCGGGATGTCGTCCGAACCTGTTCTACCGGTGGCCAGTTCCTTCCAGCTGAGCGTGGCCGAGAGGTTGCACGGGCCGATGCCGAGGTACTGCACGTCCGGTCCGACGATCACGTAGCTGTTCGCTTCTGCACCGGGTTGGACCGACACGTCGATCTTGGCGGCACAGAACCCCGCCTGAGGCAGGCTGTACGTCTCGAGAGTCAGCTGTGCCGGAAGCGGAGCGGCCGATGCGGTACCGACGGCAACCGAGGTTGCCGCCGCTGCAGTCAGTGCCAGAATGGTCGAGACTCGTCGAACAACGTTGTGCACCATATGAACTCCTTGGCGAGTTGTGTCCCCGTCGAACAACGGGAGATGGGTGGTGAAACCACAGACCCTTACTTCGCCTAACGATAGCATCAAAACTGAATCTTGCAAGGTTTAGTGATTGGGCAGGGGATATCGGCCCGGTGTGAAGACGGGGCGCTACCGGTCCAGACCGAGCAGCAGGGTGGTGAACCTACGCATGCGCCCCGCCACGTCGATGCTCGGATCTGCGATCCACTGCAATTGCAATCCCTCGGCGAGTGCGGCGAGGGATTCGACGGCGTCGATATCGGCATCGGGTGCGAGGCGAGCGATCACGGCGACGACAGCGGCGCGGTGCTCCGCCATGAACGCGTGCGCGGGGTGGGCGGGATCTGCTGCCGCAGCGGACATGTCGACGAACAACTTCGTCAATCCGGGAGTCCTGGTCGTCTCGGCCAGGTAGGCATTCTGGCCGTCGGCAGTACCGAGATCGTGCAACGACGCAGCGGCCTCGTCGCGGCGACGAAGAATCGCGACGAACAGTTCGTCCTTCGACCCGAAGTGGTGCAGTACGCCCGCTTCGGTCACCCCGGCCGCGTCGGCGATGTCTCGTAGGCGCGGACCGAGCCTGTCGCTCGTCGCGTAGGCCTTCAGCGCGGCTTCCAGGATGGCCGATCTGCGGGCGACTCCTTTGGGAGATCGTCGGCGAGCCGCTACCGGATCAGTGCCATCGGTCATCGGTCCGGGGTCAACGCGTCGGCGAGCATGTGCATCGCCGCGGTGGTGGACAGCGCGCGCACACTGGCCCGATCACCCGGGAGGAGGAGAGTGCGGGCGACCGTGGGTCGATCGGCGACGGCAATCGCGAAGCAGACCGTACCTACCGGTTTGAGTTCGGTGCCACCTCCTGGGCCGGCGATCCCGCTGGTGGATACCGCGATGTCGACGCCCAGTCGGTTCAAGGCTCCTTCTGCCATCAGGGCCGCAACCGTCTCGCTGACGGCACCGTGCTGCTCGATGGTGTCGGCGGGAACGTCGAGTAGGCCCGTCTTCGCCTCGTTGGCGTAGGACACGACGCCGCCGATGACGTAAGCCGACGACCCGGCTCGATCGGTGAGGCGGGCAGCTATCATGCCCCCGGTGCACGATTCTGCGGTGGCAATCCTTCTGCCGGACAACCGTTCGGCCACTATGTCGTCGATGGTGGTGCCGTCGGTCGAAAAAACGTGTGCGCCGTGATGTTCGTCAACGAGATCGAGAAGGGCGGAGTACGCAGGTGCCGCCGCTTCCGCGTAGCGAGTCACCATCTCCAGCTCGCCGAGACTCAAGCACGTGGTGATCTCGAGGTCCTCGAACCCGGAGATCTCCACCGCTGCCGTCCGCAACGTGGCAGCGAGGTCTGCCTCGGACAGCCGGTAGCCGCGGATGGTGCTCTGACGGATCTGCGCGCGTCGTGTGAGGACCTGGGCCACGGGAGCGCTGGCCAGTGCCTCCGGCCACATCGCCTGCAATTCGCGAGGCGGGCCGGGCAGGACGAGAATCGCAGGAAGCATCCCGGAGTCGGTGGCAGGTATCGCCACGCCGGGGGCAGTGCCGGTCGGCGAAATGGACTGTGCGCCTTGTGGAACCATCGCCTGCTTGCGAATTCCCGCCCGTAGCGGTTCGGAGTCCACGGCCGAGCTCATCCGGCTTCGCCAGCGCTCGACGATCTCGGTGATTCGTTCCTCGAGTTGGACGTCGAGGCTCAGCTCGCGGCCGTACAGCGCGGCGACGGTCGCTACGGTGAGATCGTCCGCGGTCGGACCAAGGCCGCCGGTGGTGACGATCAGGTCGACGCGTTGATCGGCGAGGAATCGTAGTTGTGCCGTCAGATCCTCGGGTCGGTCGCCGCAGACGGTGATGTGTGCGACGTCGACGCCGAGTTCCAGAAGTTGTCGGGCAACCCATGGGCCGTTTCGGTCGGTGACCCGGCCGGCCAGAACCTCGGTTCCCGTGACCACCACACCCGCTCGCACAGTCATCCTCCGACCTTACTGGCCGGGACCTCGACCGGGATCGCCGTATCAGGCCAGTGGGGCACGCGAGGTGGTGGAGACCAGGAGCACGCGCGCGGGTTCGTCACCGAGTGCTCGGACGGAGTGGGCGGTGAGCGAGGGGAAATGCAGCGCATCCCCGGTGTCGAGCGTGAGCTGGTCTGTCCCGATAATGACCTCCACCGGACCACCCAGAATGTAGAGCCATTCTTCACCGGAGTGCTTGGCGGTAGGCGCTTGCGACGCCGGTGGGATGGTCAGCAGGACGGCGTCGATACCGGGATAGTTCCCCGACAGCGGAGTCATGGCACCGTCGACCGACTGGCGAGGGGCGTGTTCGTCGGCGCGCACGAGATGGAACGCATGGGTCGGTTCCTCCGCGACGAGTTCGCTCAGGGTCACCTCGAATACTCGGGCGAGTTCGATCAACGTACCCACCGACGTCCGGCGAGCGCCGGATTCGATACGGGAGAGCTGCGTGGCGGACAAGCCGACTCTGTGCCCGAGGACGGCGAGGGTCATTCCGTGTTCCCGGCGCAGGCGTGCAATCCTGCGTCCGATCCAGTTGTCGTCACTCGGATGGCCGGGCATGGCGATGATCGTACCCATGACGGTGCCATGAATATTGCCCATGAGGTCATAATCTTGCCCAAGAGGTTGAATTGTCGGGCCGCGACTGCGATGGTCGACCTCGGTCGATCACAATCTCTGGGACGGGAGCATCGGTGACCCCTATGGACTCGCCACGACAGCCGGACACCTCGCCCGCTGCGCCCGGCCGAACGACGCTGTCCGCCGTCGGGCCGGGTATTGCTGTGTTCGCGATCGTCTTGCTGGCCTTCGATCTGCGTCTGGTGTTCGGGAGCGCGTCGGCAGTCCTCACCGAGATCCGCCAGGCCTACGACCTCGGTTCCGGTTCGGCTGCGTTGCTGACCACCGGCCCGGTTCTGTGCCTGGGTGTGTTCGCCGTCGCCGCCACTCGCGCAGTACGGCGATGGTCGGTACCCGCCGTGCTGGTGGGGTGCCTGTTGCTGGTGGTCGTCGGGACAGCACTGCGGGGCGTGCCCTGGTGGTCGGTACTCGTCTTCGGAACTCTGCTGGCCGGAATGGGTATCGCGGTTGCCAACGTTCTCGGTCCGGTACTGATTCGCCTACTCTTTCCGCATCGAATCGGGCTGATGACGGGCTTGTTCACCGCATTGGTCAGTGCCAGTGCGGGCATTGCCTCCGGCGCCACCGTCCCGCTCGATGCTGCCGTCTTCCACGATTGGCACACGACCCTCGCAGCCTGGGCAATTCCGTCCGCCCTTGCCGTGGTGGCCATGGCGGTACTCGCACGTCGTTATCGCCGCGTGGACCGCACGACGACCATGTCGGCCCCATCCGCGCCGCAGTGGCAGGCCGCTGTTCTGCGATCACCAGTTGCCTGGGCCGTCACCGGATTCATGGGACTGCAGTCGTTGCTGGCGTATTCGATGATTGCGTGGCTTCCCACGATGTACCGCGACCGCGGACTGGCCCCCGAGAGTGCGGGACTACTGCTGACTGCGCTGTCGGTGTCGAGCATCGCCACGGCGCTCACCGTCCCCATCCTCGCCGCCCGGCTCCGTCGCCAGAGCGTTCTGGCGATGGCTGTTGTCGCCCTGTCCGTTGCCGGACTCATCGGTGTACTCGGCGGCAATGTCGAATGGGCGATCGTATGGGCGATCCTCCTCGGATTCGGTCAGGGTGGCCAACTTTCGCTCGCTCTGACGGTGATGAATCTGCGCGCCCCCGACACATCGACGGCGACGAGCCTGTCCGCCATGGCGCAATCGATCGGCTACGTCGTTGCCGCAGCGGGACCCGTGGCGGCGGGTGCGATCCACAGTTCGACCGGCTCGTGGACGGCACCTGTTCTCGCTCTGCTCGCGGTCACGATTGCGCTTGCTCTGTGCGGATGGGTCGCCGGGCGAGATGCGCCGGTGAGGACGGTCGACAACGGATCGGTCCTCGAGTAGGACCCCCACCGCCAGGTGGAACGGTCCGAACGCTCGAGGAGGCGCCAGATGGACGGTGTCCTGCGTGCATCGGGCGGCGAGGCCGAGGGGATCGATCCGCAGCCGGCCATTGCCGACCTGTCGACGCTGGCCGCGGAATCCGAGGTGAACACCGATCTGGGTCGTACTTCCGATCGATTGATTTTCGCCGCGGCCCGCAGCGCCCGCCGCCCACTCGTGGCCTAATCTCGGGGTCGATGCGAATAGCGGTGGTGGAGGACGACGACGGAGTCGGTGACGCGTTGGTGGACGCGCTCACCGAGGTGGGCCATGACCCTGTCCGGATGCGCCGCGGCGCAGACCTGTTGCTCGGCTATCACGATATGAACGCAGTGCTGCTCGATCTCGGCTTGCCCGACATGGACGGCCTCGAGGCCCTTCGTAAGCTGCGAACCCTGAGTTCGGTTCCCGTGGTGGTGCTCACCGCTCGGGACGACGAGCGATCGGTGGTGCGGGCTCTGCGCGGCGGTGCGGACGACTACGTCGTCAAGCCCGCGCGGCTGGGGGAGTTGCAGGCGCGGCTGGAGGTGGCGGTGCGGCGACGTCGCGTGGCGGGTGATGTCTCTGCGAATCGCCTCGAGCTTGGCGATGTCGTCGTCGATCTGGTCGGTCGCAGTGTCGAAGTCGAGGGACGAGATGTCGGTCTGACCACCAAGGAGTTCGATCTGCTCGCGCATCTGGCGAGGCGACGAGGTGAAGCTGTCAGCCGCGAACAGTTGATGGATGCCATCTGGGGCGATGCTTATGTGGCAATTTCTCGATCTCTCGATGTGCACATGACAGCGTTGCGCGCCAAGCTCGGTCGGCCGGGGGCCATCGCCACGATCCGCGGCTTTGGCTACCGCTGGGACGGCTGACGTGCGACGTCGAGTTCTCGTGGTGTTGATGATCTATTCCATCGTCGTCGTTCTCGCGCTGTCGGTGCCCCTGGGATTGTTGCTGGCGCGCGAGCGTGCTCAGCGGTTCGGCGAGAATCGAGTCGCTGCGGCAACCTATTTCGCCCAACTGAGCTCGAGAGAGGACGAGTCCGGCGATCCGCGAATTCGAGAATCGGTGCAGCGCTACAACAGTCTGTACGGCGAGGGAATCGTCATCGTCGACCGCTCCGGAGACATACGTGCGGAGTCGGGTCTCGATGCGGCACGGCCCGACGTGCAGCAAGCGGTCGCTGGTGCCTTGCGTAACCAACGCGGCCGTCTTCCGTCGAGCCTGACGCCGTGGTCGCCGTCGTCGGTCCTGGTGGCTGTTCCTGTCGGTGGGGGAACTCAGGTCGACGGTGCCGTGGTGCTCGCGGCCTCCACCGACGCGGCGCGTCGGGACGTCGCCATCGGTTGGGCCGTCATCGCCGTCGGTGCGATCCTCATCTTGGTCACCGTGGCGGTGATCGCCGGTGCGTTGTCGCGGTGGGTCGTTCGTCCGTTGACGGCGTTGTCGACGCGCGTCCGATCGTTCGGCAGCGCTTTCCACGATCGTGCATCTCCGGACGATGCGCCACGTGTGGAGAAGGACAACGGTGTCGGCCCACCCGAGGTCAGGGCGCTCTCGCGTGCGTTCGACGCAATGGCCGAGGACGTGGAGAACGCGACGGCTGCTCAGCGTCGACTGGTGGCCGACACCGCTCATGCGTTGCGTAACCCGTTGGCAGCACTGAGAATTCGACTGGATGTGTTGGGGATGCGAGTACCCGATGCGGTCACCGAGGTGCACCGGCGCACGGCACTCGAGGTCGATCGGCTCGATGCCGTTGTCGAGGACCTGCTCGTGCTCGCTGCGGCGGAGACCCCGACCGAACGGCAGGACACCGAATGCGACGTGCTGTTCGTGCTCACCGACAGGATCCAATTCTGGTCGAGCGCAATGACTGTCGCCGGCCTGAGCGTCCACCTCGCGAAAGCCGATCCAGGATTCGACCCAGGAGTCGACGACCGCGCCGCGGTACCGGAGGACGATCTGGTGCGCATGCTGGACGCCGTGTTGAGCAACGCGACCAAGTACGCCGGTGCCGACGCGGACGTCGACATCGATTGTCGAGCGGTGGACGATCACGTAGCCGTGTCGATCGCCGACACCGGGCCGGGTGTGCCCACCGATGAACTACCGCTGCTCGTGGATCGGTTCTATCGAGCCTCGAGCGCGCACGGAGTCGGATCGGGGCTCGGTCTCGCGATCGTTGCGGCCCTGCTGGACCGAGTGGGTGGACGACTCGAGGTGGAGGCCCGCCGACCGTCCGGTCTCATCGTTCGATTGCTGCTCCCGCGTGCAGATGGAAACGGGTCGCTGTCCTAAGGGAATGTTAGGAATTGAGAAACGGCTTGGTTCTGGCTGTGCCGGGGGTCACAGTAGAGGGACTTCGGTTGCCGATCTGCGTTCGGTGACCCATCCGAGAGCTATCCGTGGAAGGACCTGCCCATGGCCAACGAGGCCACCTCGACCGCTGGTTCGTCTCGCCCGACACCGCCGGTCTCGTCTCCCGCCGCGACCCGCCGCGCCGTCTACAACACCCTGCGTGGATCGTCGGGCAACCTCGTCGAGTGGTACGACGTGTACGTCTACACCGTCTTCGCGACCTACTTCGAGAATCAGTTCTTCGATTCGGCGGACAAGAATTCGACCATCTACGTCTACGGAATCTTCGCGGTCACCTTCCTGATGCGTCCGGTCGGATCATGGTTCTTCGGACGCTACGCAGACCGCAACGGTCGTCGTGCGGCGTTGACATTCAGCGTCTCGCTGATGGCAGCCTGCTCGATGGTCATTGCGTTCACCCCCGGCCGAGAGAGCATCGGCGTGTGGGCCGCGGTCATCCTGATCCTCTGCCGTCTGGTCCAGGGCTTCGCCACCGGCGGTGAGTACGGAGCGTCGGCGACGTACATGTCCGAGGCCGCCACTCGCGAGCGTCGCGGATTCTTCTCCTCGTTCCAATACGTCACTCTGATCGGCGGCCACGTCCTTGCACAGGTCACGCTGCTGCTCATGCAGGTCTTCTTCGAGCGGGCGCAGATCGAGGACTTCGGTTGGCGGATAGCGTTCTTCATCGGTGGCGTCGCAGCGGTGGTCGTCTTCTGGCTGCGCCGCAGCATGGACGAGTCGTTGACGAAGGACCAGCTCGAGGCCGTGCGCAGCGGTGCAGATCGATCGTCGGGCTCACTGAAGGAACTGGTCGGAAAACACTGGCGCGCACTGGTGATCTGCTTCCTGGTGACCGCAGGCGGCACCATCGCGTTCTACACGTACAGCGTCAACGCACCCGCGATGATCAAGACGGCGTACGAGGACCGCGGAATGACGGGAACGTGGATCAACCTGTTCGGTCTGATCTTCCTGATGCTGCTTCAGCCCATCGGCGGGTTGATCAGCGACAAAGTGGGACGCAAGCCCCTGCTGGTCTTCTTCGGTGTCGGCGGCGTTCTCTACACCTACGTGCTCATCACGTACCTGCCGTCGGCGACGTCGGTGGTGCAGTCGCTGGCGTTGGTGTGCGTGGGTTACGTCATCCTCACCGGATACACCTCGATCAACGCGATCGTCAAAGCCGAGTTGTTCCCCTCGCACATCCGCGCACTGGGCGTCGGGCTCGGGTACGCCCTGGCGAACTCCGCCTTCGGTGGCACAGCGCCGTTGATCTACCAGGCCGCGAAGAACGGCGGGCACGTCGGTTGGTTCATTCTGTACGTCACCGTCGTCATCGGAGTCTCGCTCCTGGTGTACATCTTCGTTCTGCGGAACAAGACCGAGACCGTCCTCGACCGAGAGCAGGGCAAGGCTTTCGTGTGACCGGAGACGACTTACAGTGAGTGGCATGCTCCGGCCTGCAGCGGTGTTCTCTCGAAGAACGGCGCTGCGGGCCGGTGCCGTGTCGGTGGCCGCGGCCGCCATGGGAGCCTGTGCTTCGGATCCGCCGATGCGACTACGCCTGGCGGCGGGTGAGGTGGGCGGCTTCTTCTGGGAGTTCTCCGGCCTGCTCTCCGACGCGGCGGCCGGACTGTCGGAGGTCGAGGTCGTGCCGCTCACGACGTCCGGATCCCTCGACAACCTCGACGCGTTGGTCTCGGGCCGTGCCGAGTTGGCGATGACGTTGATCGACGCCGCGTACAGCCACCGCGAGACGGACCTGGCCGCGGTCGGATGCGTCTACGAGAACTACTTCCAGGTGGCTGTGCGCGCAGATTCACCCATCCTGTCGGCCAGTGACCTGAGAGGGCGGCGAGTGAGCACCGGTGCGCCCGGGTCGGGTGCAACGGTGGTGTCGGAGCGCATCCTCGACGCGGCCGGTATCTCCGGTCCGGACGCACTACGCGAAGTGCAACTGTCGATGAGTTCGGCGGCGACTGCGTTGTCCGACAACGAGATCGATGCGGTGATGTGGGCCGGTGGATTGCCGACGCCGGCTTTCGCCGACCCTCGCACCGAGATCCGGTTGCTCGATCTGGGGGCTCTCGTCCCGCACCTGCGTCGTAGTTTCGGTACCGCGTACGAGGCGGTGCCGGTTCCGGCCGACGTGTACGGCCGGCACCCGGAGGTGACGACCGTCGGAATCCCGAACCTGCTGTTGGCCCATCCCTCGGTGCCGAACCAGGTGGTGGCCGCGTTGGTGGGAGTGCTGCTCGACCGGTCGTCGGCTCTGGTCCCAGGGCAGGCGATCGGCAGCCAATTTCTCGACGCACGTTCGCTGGTCATGACAGGCGGCATTCCACTTCATCCAGGGGCGGAAGAGGAATATCGCGCTCGCCACGGTTGACCGGCCGAGGCCGGTTTGTACCTCGCCGGCTCCGGTCATCCACAGTGGATGACGGAGCACGTCTCGTTCGACCGAGTGAGGCAGGTATGAACGCCTTCGGAGCAGCACTGTACGGCGTCGGAACAGCCCTGCCGTTGGTGATCGGGGCTGCTGTCGGCCTGCGCTGGTCACTGCCGAAACGAGTGCTCGCGGCCATGATGGCGTTCGGCGCGGGCACGATGATCGCGGCCGTGTCCTCGGAATTGTTCGAGCCCGCCTTCACCCAGTCCGGCATCGTCATCGCCGGTGCGGCGCTGTTCGCGGGTGCCGGGGTGTACGTGGTCGCGAACCATCTCATCGAGAATCGGCTCGGACCGGCGGCGATCGGGTGGGCGTTGATGCTCGGCACCGTACTCGACGGGATACCGGAGAACACCGCATTGGGTGTGTCGCTGACCAGCGGCGGCGGCCTCGTACTTCTGGTCGCTGTGGCCGTCGGCAACGTTCCCGAGGCGGTCGGCGGCGCGGCACTGATGCGAGATCAACACAACTTCGGCCGCGCCCGCGCCCTCGGGTTGTGGAGTGTGACTGCGGTTGTCCTGGTCCTGGTGACCGTCGCAGGATTCCTGCTCTCGGACGTCATACCTGCCACCGGGATTTCGGCAGTGCAGGCGTTCGCCGGCGGTGCGACCCTGGCGGTACTGGCAGATTCCTTGATGCCCGAGGCGTACCGAGACGGCGGCTGGTGGGTCGGAATGGCCACCGCCGCAGGTTTTCTCGTGGCTTTCGCCCTGGGCTGACCGCCGCGGCCGTAGCCGCGGCGGCCCGGGCTCACAACCTCGCTGCGAGGCGGTGGTACGCCGCATTCCATCGAAGAGTCTGCTGGAAGCCACGCGTGGTGGTACCGGAATCGATAGCCAGCAGCTCGACGCCGATCATGTCCGAGAATGCCTCCAGCACAGGCAGGCCGATGGCCGTGCTCAGCACCGTGTGGTGCGGCGCTCCGGCCGTCAACCACGATTCGGCCGACACCGACAGCGAGGGCTGTGGTTCCCAGACAGCGCACGCCACGGGCAGTTGCGGCAGTGCCTCGTCGGGTTCGACCACATCGATCACGTTGGCCGTCAGACGGAATCGCTCGCCGACGTCGGACAATCCCACGACGACGCCGTGTCCCGGATCGGCGGTGAATCGCAGCCGCACCGGGTCCTCACGGCCGCCGATCGACAGTGGATGGATCTCCAGTGTGGGACGCGAAGTCGTGATGGACGGGCACACCTCGAGCATGTGTGCGCCGAGGATCTTCTCTTCACCGGGGACGAGGTGGTAGGTGTAGTCCTCCATGAACGACGTGCCGCCGTCCAGCCCCTCGGCCATGACCTTCATGCCGCGCAACAACATCGACGTCTTCCAGTCGCCCTCGCCGCCGAAGCCGTAGCCGTCGGCCATCAGTCGCTGAACCGCCAGCCCCGGCAATTGACGCAGCCCGCCGAGGTCCTCGAAGTTGGTGGTGAAGGCCTTGAATCCGCCGTCGGTGAGGAACGTGCGCATTCCCGCTTCGACGCGTGCGCCGTATCGGAGTGAGTCGTGGCGGTCTCCGTCCTTGTCCAGGCTGGGTGCAATGTCGTAGAGCGACCGATACTCGTCGACCAGTTCCGAGACTGCCGACTCGCTGACGCTGTCGACGACGTCCACCAGATCGTTGACGCCGTACGTATTCACGGAAACGCCGAAGCGCAGCTGCGCCTCGACCTTGTCGCCCTCGGTGACCGCGACGTCACGCATGTTGTCGCCGAAGCGGGCCAAGCGTAGTGATCGCAACTCGGCGCGCCCCAACGCCGCACGTGCCCACTCTTCCGCGCGCCTACGGACCGACGGATTGTCGACGTGGCCTGCGATCGTGGTTCGCAGTACGCCGACCCTGGACTCGATGTGCCCGAATTCGCGATCACCGTGCGCAGCCTGGTTCAGGTTCATGAACTCCATGTCGATCGTGGACCACGGCAGCGACATTCCTGCCTGCGTGTGCAGGTGCAGCAGTGGAACATCCAGCGCGTTCAGGCCCGCAATCCACATCTTGGCCGGTGAGAAGGTATGCATCCAGGTGACGACGCCGATGCAGTCGTCGGCGGCGTTGGCCTCGCGCATGCACTGCAGGATGGAGGACGCATCGAGCAGCACCGGCTTCCAGACGACCGTTACCGGAAGTGCACTGTCGAGTTTGTCAGCAATCTCGCGTGATTGGACTGCGACCTGCTCGAGCGTTTCGGGGCCGTAGAGGCCTTGGCTGCCGGTGAGAAACCATACTTCGGACATGGAAAATGTACCTTCCGTGGAGAAAAGAATGTGGTGCGCCGATCAGCGCTGGCCGTAAACGTTCTGGTATCGGTCGTACAGTGCGTCGACCGACGAGCTCGGAATGCGAAGTGGTTGTCCCAGTTGATAAGACAGGTGGACCGATCGCGCGACGTCCTCGCACATCACCGCCGCCTTCACGGCAGATCGTGCGTTGGGTCCCACGGCGAACACTCCGTGGTTCTGCATCAGGACGGCGGGAGACCGGCTCCCGGCCAGGGTGTCGACGATGCCGCGTCCGATCGAGTCGTCGCCGATCACGGCGAACGGACCCACCGGAATGTCGCCGCCGAATTCGTCTGCGCACATCGTCGTCACGACCGGAATGGGTTCACCGCGGGCGGCCCACGCGACCGCGTAGGGCGAATGTGTGTGCACCACACCGTTGATGTGGTCGAGGTGCCGGTAGACGTATGCCTGCGCCTCGGTGTCCGAGGACGGGGCATGGTCACCTTCGACCACTCGGCCGTGCAGATCGCACACCACCATGTTGCCCGGTGTCAGGTCGTCGTAGGAGACGCCGCTCGGCTTGATGACCATCAGGTCCCGTCCGGGAACGCGGGCGGACACGTTGCCGGCCGTCCAGACGACCAGTCCGTAGCGCACCAATTCCGCATGGAGTGCGCAGACGTCCCTGCGGATCTCCTCGACGACCTCACGAACGTCGTCGACAACCGTCATTTCGCTGCCAGCTTTCTCGTCAGTGCGGCGCGTCGCAACGATCGCAGCCGGCGCATGGTGGGTACGTCCCGACCGAAGCGGTCGTGCAGTTCCAGATATATTTCGTACAGCGAGTCGTATGCCTTCGAGCGGGATTCGTCCGGCACGAATGCACCGCGGCGAACCTTGCCCATCGACTTCGACGCCACCGGCACGTCGGAATAACAGCCGGCGGCTACGGCGGCGTGGATGGCAGAACCCAATGCGGGACCCTGCTCGGAAGCGATGACGGACAACGGCATTCGCAGTACGTCCGCGTAGATCTGCATCAGCAGAGGGTTGCGGGCCAACCCTCCCGCCACCACGAATTCTTCGACGGGAACACCGCTGTCGCGGAATGTCTCGACGATGACGCGCGTGCCGAACGCAGTTGCTTCCAACAAGGCGCGGTAAGTGTCCTCGGGCCGCGTGGCGAGCGTCGATCCGATGACCAGGCCGGACAGTTCGTGATCGACCAGAATGGACCGATTTCCGCTGTGCCAGTCGAGCGCAACCAGGCCGTGTTCGCCCACATCCTGTGCAGACGCGAGCCTCGTCAGGTATTCGTGCACCGACTCGCCCGCTGCGGTGGCCGCCTCGGAGTAGGACGCGGGAACGCCGGTGCGAGTGAACCATCCGAAGATGTCGCCGACGCCACTCTGGCCGGCTTCGTACCCGTACGATCCCGCGACGATGCCGCCGTCGACGACGCCGCACATGCCGGGAACGTCGTTCAACACGGTCGAACTCATGACGTGGCAGGTGGAGGTTCCCATGATGGCAACCATGCGACCCGACTCGACTGCACCCGCTGCCGGTGCCGTGACGTGTGCGTCCACATTGCCGACCGCGACGGCGATGCCCTCGGGCAGACCCGTCCACTGCGCTGCCTCGGCGGTCAATGTGCCTGCTCGCGAACCCAAGTCGCCCAGCGGCTGATCGAGTTTGTCGGCGACGAATCCAGCGAAGCCGGGGGCGAGTTCGGTGAGGAAGTCGACGGAGGGATACTTTCCGTCCTGGTAGATGCCCTTGTAGCCGGCGGTGCACGCATTACGCACGTAGTTGCCGCACAGCTGCCAGACGATCCAGTCGGCTGCCTCGACCCACCGGTCCATGGCGTCGTAGATCTCGGCGTCTTCCTCGTGAATCTGCAGCGCTTTGGCGAATTCCCATTCCGAGGAGATCAAGCCGCCGTAGCGGGGGAGCCAGCTCTCGCCGCGACGGGCGGCCAGTTCGTTGATCCGGTCGGCCTGTGCCTGCGCCGCATGGTGCTTCCACAGTTTGACGTAGGCGTGGGGTCGGTCGACGAAGCGAGGGTCTTCGCTGAGCGGAGTGCCGTCCGCGTAGGTCGGCACCATCGTGCACGCGGTGAAGTCGGTACCGATGCCCACCACTTGCTCCGGCGCGATACCGGCGGCGGCCATGGCTGCAGGTACCGCACGTCGTAGGACGTCGCGATAGTCGTCGGGTACCTGCAGTGCCCAGGCGTCGGGCAGCGGAACGGTACCCCCGGGCAAGGTTTCCTCGAGCACAGCGTGGCGGTATTCGTGTACGGCAGATGCTATTTCGGCACCGTCGGACACGCGGACTACGACGGCACGGCCGGAGAGGGTGCCGTAGTCCACTCCTACCGTGTATCGGTCATTGGACATGCGATTCTCCTTGTTGCAGTGCAACGGTTGCGGTCGGTTTCGGTGCAGTGGTGCTCGACGATCGGACGACGAGTTCGGGTTCGATGGACGCCTCGGGCGCGGCACCGTTGCCCAGTGCCGCGCGCAGGACGTCGATTGCGCGTCTGCCCACTTCGGTGAAGTCCTGGCGGATCGTCGTCAGTGGTGGGATCAGGAATGCGGCTTCGGGTATGTCGTCGAATCCTACGACGGCGAAGTCCTCCGGCACGCGGCGGCCGCTCTCGTGGAACGCGCGCAGGAGGCCGAGGGCCATCTGGTCGTTGGCGCAGAATGCGGCGGTGACGGTGTGGTCTTCGGCGAGGCGGAGCCCGTTCTCGTAGCCGCTGCGTGCGGACCAATCGCCACGCAGGACCGGTGTCCACGGCAATCCGGCCTCGTCGAGCGCGTCCTGCCACCCTTGTTCACGCGCGCGCGATTCTGTCCATCCCTGCGGACCGGACAGATGCACGATGCGTTCGTGGCCTGCCTCGACCAGGTGTCGGGTGGCCAACCGAGCGCCGCCGATCTGATCGATGCCCACGGTCCAGGTCGAGGTGGCGGGGTCGCCTTCGACGACCACGACGGGAACGACGGACTCCTCGGATCGGGCCGCGGCCACAGCGTCGTCGGTGGCGGCGATCAAGACGATGCCCTCGACGCCTTGGTCGTGCAGGTGATGCAATGCGCCCACGAGTTCGTCGTGGGTCAGGGTCGCGAGACTGACTGCGCTGACGGAGAATCCGGCGTCCCGTGCCGCGCTCTGTACGGTGCGATGTGTGGTGCTCGGCCCCCAGAAACCGCCTTTGGAGCCGATGATACCGATCGAGGCGGAGCGCTTGGTGACCAGTGCCCTGGCTGCACGATTCGGACGATACCCGAGTTCGTCGATGGCGTTCTGGACTCGGTCGCGGGTTTCGGGACGTAAGTTGTTCTGACCGTTGATGACCCGGGAGACAGTCTGATGCGATACCCCGGCCAGTCGGGCAACATCGGTCATGACGGGTGCCTTGCCGTCCAACCCTGTGTCGGTCACCTTTTTCTCGCCGTCAGCAATCGCTGGGCCAGAACGAACACCAGCAGCAGCACTCCGATCGTGATACGCGTCCACCACGAGCTCAGGGTTCCGTCGAATGCGATGAACGTCTGTATGGCACCGAGGATCAGGACTCCCACCAATGAGCCGAGGACGTACCCGCGGCCACCGGTGAGCAGCGTTCCGCCGATCACCACCGCCGCGATGGCGTCGAGCTCCATGCCGACGGCGTTGAGGCTGTACCCCGACAGTGCGTAGAAGGAGAACAACAGGCCGGCGAGCGCCGCGCAGAATCCGCTGATCGTGTAGACGCCTACCTTGACAGCCGCCACTTTGAGTCCCATGAGAAGCGCGGAGGCTTCGTTGCCGCCGATGCCGTAGACCGAACGTCCGAAACGCGTGCAGGCCAACACGTATGCAGCGATCGCCACGGTGACCAGTGCTATCACCACGCTCCAGGTGATGGTGTAGCCGCCGGGTAGTTCGATGACCGCGAAGGCGATGGAGGAGAACGTGTCGTCGGTGATCGGAATCGATTCGACACCGATCATGTAGCACAGACCTCGGGCGAGAAACATCCCAGCGAGCGTGGCGACGAACGGTTGGATCTGTAGATAGTGGATCAGCGCACCCATGACGGTGCCGAGCACCGCACCACACAGCAACACGACGGCCATGACCAGCAGTGGTGGCCAGCCCAATTGCAGTGTGCGCGCAGCGATCATGGTCGACAGTGCGACCACGGATCCGACGGAGAGATCGATTCCGCCGGTGAGGATGACGAAGGTCATTCCCACCGCCAGGACGATGAGGAACGAGTTGTCGATCAACAGCGAGAGGAACACCTGAGGATCGGCGAAGCCGCTGTAGCGAAACTCTCCGAGTCCGAACAGGCCGACGAACAGAGCGAACGTTGCGATGACAGGGAGAAAACGAGTCGGTGGTGAGTATCGCTTCACGCGGTCCCAGGTCGAGGGCGCGGGGCCGGCAGCGGTCGTCGTGGGGGGAGCTGTCAAAAGGTCGCTCACGGTCGTACCGCCTTGGAGGAGTCGGTGCGGAACCACGTCCGCAGGGATGCGCGGGCTCGCGGTGACTGCAACAGGCAGACCACGATGATGACGACCGCTTTGAACAGGTAGTTGGCTTCGGACGGGATACCGACGTTGGTGATGGTGCGGGTGAGAGTGCCGATGAGCAAGGCACCCACGACCGTGCCGGCGATCGAGAATCGACCACCCGTCAGGGCGGTGCCGCCGATGACGACCGCGAGGATGGCGTCGAGTTCGATCCACTGGCCCAGACTGTTGGCATTGACCGAGTTGGTGTTCGCCGCGATGATCAGACCGGCCATTCCCGAGCACACTGCGGCGAACACGTAGACCGTCCAGACGATCGTGCGCGACTGGACCCCAGCCAATCTGCTTGCCTCCGGGTTGATTCCGACGGACTCGACGAGCATTCCCAGTGCAGTCCGCCGAGTCAGCAGTGCGGTCGCCGCGACCACCACGAGTGCGATGATCAGTGCCAGTGGCAATCCGAGGAGCGTGCCCGACGCGAGCTTGCTGAAAGCCGGGTTGTTGACGGTCGTGATGTTCCCGTCGGTGATCAACATGGCGAGGCCGCGGCCCGCGACCATCAGAATCAGCGTCGCGATGATGGGTTGAATGCCGAAGACCGAGACCAGAAGTCCGTTCCACAGACCGAGCAGCAGGCACGCTGCCAGCGCCCACACGACGGCCATGATCATGGTCGTCGTGGCACCCTCGTCCGGTGCCGCGACTATCCGAGTGCACGCAACGGCAGCAGCGATCACCGCGACCGCGCCGACCGAGAGGTCGATGCCGCGGGTTGCCACCACCAGTGTCATGCCCACGGCCACCAGAATGAGCGGGGCGGCGTTGCGTGCGATATCGACGACGTTTCCGAACAGGCCACCGTTCTCGATCCTGATGTCGAGGAAGTCCGGTGTGACAACGACATTGACCACGATCAGGGCGATCAACGCCAGCAGCGGCCAAAGGACGGGCTGGGAGAACGCGGCGCGTACGCGTGCCGGCGCGGTGGCCGACGGTTCCAGGGTGCGGGTCATGATGCGACATTCCTGTCGGTGGTCGATGTGGTGGCTGCGACGGGCTCGTCGGTGCGAACCCCGGCTGCGATGGTGGCGAGCACGTCACCGACCGACACACCGTCGTTGATACGTTCGTCGATCTTGCGGTGATCTCGCATGACCACGATGCGGTCACTGAGGCGCAGGATCTCTTCGAGTTCGGCGGAGATGAACACGACGGACATCCCGCGTTCGGCCAGATCGGCCACCAGAGTTTGGATCTGGGCTTTCGCGCCGATGTCGATGCCGCGTGTGGGTTCGTCCAGAATCAGCAGTTCGGGTTCGGTGATGAGCCAGCGGGCCAGGAGCACCTTCTGTTGATTGCCGCCGGACAGGTTGCGCATCAACGCGTTCGGATCGGCGGGCCTGATGTCGAGAGCGGTAATGTACTTCTCCACCAGCTTGGTGCGGGTGGAACGCGGGATGGGACGAAGCCATCCGCGCTTGGCCTGCAGCGCGAGCAGCATGTTGTCGGCCACCGTCAGATCGGCCACGACACCGTCGGCCTTGCGATCTTCGCTGGTCAGGGCGATGCGCTGATCGGCGGCCTGGCGCGGACTGCGAATGCTGCGCTTGGTCGAATGCACCTCGATCGATCCGGAGTCCGATCGATCGGCTCCACCGAGCAGTCGCGCGAGCTCGGTACGGCCGGACCCGAGCAGACCTGCGATGCCGACGACCTGTCCCGCATGCAGACGCAGATCGGTTGCTTCGAGTGCGCCCTTGCGGCCGATCCCGAGTACTTCCACGACGGGCGTTCGTTCTGCGGGGACGATCACCGGCTCGCGGCTGTCGAGTTCGCGCAAGGTGTCCAGCTCGCGCCCGATCATCAACTCGACCAACTCGAACTGCGGAGTGTCGGCGACCAGACGCTCGGAGACGAGCTTTCCGTTGCGCAGGATCGTCATTCGGTCGGAGATACGGTAGATCTGGTCGAGGAAGTGCGACACGAACACTATCGAGGTTCCGTCTTCCCGCAGCCGTTCGATGACGGAATACAGGGTCTCGACCTCGTCCTTGTCCAGACTCGAGGTCGGCTCGTCCAGTATGAGAACGCGGGCGTCGACATCGACTGCGCGAGCAATGGCGACGAGCTGCTGGACGGCGATCGGATGATCGCCGAGCACCGACGACGGCTCGATGTCGAGCCCCAACCGGTCGAGAGTCGTCCGGGCACGGCGGTTCATCGCTCGGGTGTCGATGCCGCCGATGGCACCCAACAGTTTTCCGGGAAGGCGTCGGGGCTCGCGGCCCAGGAGCATGTTCTCTGCGACCGTCAGATTCGGAAGGAGGTTGACTTCCTGGTAGACGGTGCTGATCCCTGCAGCCTGGGCCGCGCCCGGGGTGGCGAACTCGTGCACTGTGCCGTCGATCGTGACGGTGCCGCTGTCTATCGAGTAGACCCCGGTCAGTGCCTTGATCAACGTCGACTTGCCGGCGCCGTTCTCACCCATCAGAGAATGCACCTCGCCGGGGAAGAGTCGCAACGACACCCCGTCGAGGGCTCGGACGGCTCCGAAGGTGATGGAGATGTCCTTCATCTCCACCAGCGGAACCGGCACCGCAGAAGAGTCCTGCTGCGCAGTGGAATTCGGATCCGTGGTGACAACGGCGTCGGCATTCATCGGTCGACTCTCAGTACTGACGGTCGGCGAGTACTGCTGCCGCCTGATCGGGCGTGAAGGTGGTCTCCTCGGTGACGACCCTCTTGGGAACGTCCTCGCCCTTGACGACCTTGTCCGTCAGCTCCATCAGCTGCGGTCCGAGAAGGGGGTTGCACTCGACGATGAAGTCGATCTTCTTGTCCGCGAGAGCTTGCATTCCGTCCTTGACGGCGTCGACGGTGATGATCTTGATGTCTTTTCCGGGGACCAGTCCGGCGGCCTCGATGGCTTGGATTGCGCCCAGGCCCATGTCGTCGTTCTGTGCGAAGACCACGTCGATCTGGCCCCGATTGGAGTTGAGGAACGACTCCATCACCTGCTTGCCGCCGTCACGGGTGAAATCGCCGGTCTGTGACGCGGTGATCGCGATGTTGGATTGGCCGCCGATGGCGTCGCGGAATCCTTCGGCCCGGTCGATGGCTGGTGCGGCACCGGTGGTTCCCTGCAGTTCGACCACGTTGATCTTGCCGTCGCCGGTGGTGTCCGCGGTGGCGCTGTTCTGCACCAGCCAATCGCCCGCCTTCTTGCCTTCCTCCACGAAGTCGGAGCCGAGGAACGTGGCGTACAGCGAATCGTCGGTGGTGTCGACGGAGCGGTCGGTGAGGATCACCGGGATGTTCGCGCGCTTGGCTTCCTGCAGAACCGGCTCCCATCCTGTCTCGACGACGGGGCTGAACGCGATGACGTCGACCTTCTGCTGGATGTAGGTGCGGATCGCCTTGATCTGGTTCTCTTGCTTCTGCTGCGCGTCGGAGAACTTCAAGTCCACGCCGGCTGCACTGGCTGCGTCCTGGATGGAGGTGGTGTTGGCCGTGCGCCAGCCGCTCTCGGCACCGACCTGGGAAAAGCCCAGAACCGTTGCACCGTCACCGCCGCCGGATGCGTCGCCGCCGCCTCCGCTACTGCACGCGCTCAGGACGATCGCACCACTCAGGATGAGCGCGCTCGCCGCAAAAATTGTCTTCGACGCCATGGTGATCTCCTCAATGTCGCCACTCCGGTGTGACGTGTGCAACACAGTGTGAGCGTTAACATCCAGTGGAGTCAAGACGTGAACCAAGAATTCCTCGACGAATTGTGAACGCTCACTCAATTCTGGAGTGCAGAGAACCTCCACTCGATCACGGACCGGTACGTCTGGCCCGGTCGTAGTACTGCGGAGGGAAAGTTCGGGTGATTGGGCGAATCGGGGAACAGCTGAGGTTCCAGCGCAATGCCGTCACCCTGACGCAGCATCGCGCCACGCCGAGATACATCGCTGCCGTCCAGGAAGTTGCCGGTGTACACCTGGACCCCTGGCTGATCGGTCCACAGTTCCAGGGCCGTTCGGCTGCTCGCGGAACTCAGAATCGCCGCACGCCGGAACCCCGAACCGTCGACGACGAAGTTGTGGTCGACACCGCGGGCGGTCAACAACTGTGGATGGGTGGCTCGGGCCAGGTCTCCGACGCGTCCGGGTGTGCGCAGATCGAGGGAGGTGTCGGCGACGGAGTCGATGTCACCGGTCGGGATTCCCTGGGCATCGACCGGGGTGTACGCGGATGCGAACACCTGCAGGGTGTGCTCGTCGATGCCGTGGCCGTCGAGATCGAAGTATGCGTGCGACGTCAGATTGACCACCGTCGCCGCGGTGGTCGTCGCGGTCAACTCCAACCGCACACTGTCGTTCGTCACGGAGAACCGGGCCTGCGTGCGGACTTCGCCTGGGTAGCCCTGATCGCCGTCGGGGCTGATCACCTCGAATTCGACCGAGTTCGGCGAGTGGTCGACGACGGTCCAGCGCCGTGAGTCGAAGCCGTCGGTTCCGCCGTGCAGGTGGTTGTTGCCGTCGTTGACGGTCAGCTGCACAGGTTTCCCGTCGAGCTCGAACCGGCCATCCTCGATTCGGTTCGCGTACCGGCCGACCGTGGAGCCGAAATAGGCCGTGGATGCGCGCAGTTCGCTCTCGCCGGCCACTCCGACCAGTACGTCACGTCGCTTTCCGTCGCCCCCTGTCACCGACATTCGTTGCAGTGTCGCGCCGTAGGGGAGTACCTCCACCTCCACCCCGGGCGCGCGTCCGATGGTGATGGTCCTGTCGTGATCGTCGTCGGTAGGCACCGGTCGACGATAGCGCCGGGCAGGGGAATCGGTCGGCCGATTGCCACGTGCGGCGGGCGGCGCACCCAGCATTCGCACGTGCGCATACTATGGTGTGATGCAGGCCACATCGCTGTGCATCGACCGTCGAGCGGGCACGGAAACGGTTGAGTTGCAGCGAAACTCGGCCTGTCGATCGAAGCGGGATACCGTCGAACAGGAGAAGTCGTGGCAGACAACAGAGCAGTGACGTACGCCGGACCAGGCAAGGTCGAGGTTCAGGACATCGCCTTTCCCGGCCTGGAACTCACCGACGGCCCCGGAGTGAACCCGGCCAATGTCGGCCGCAAATGCGAACACGGAGTGATCCTCAAAGTCGTCTCGACGAACATCTGCGGAAGCGACCAGCACATGGTGCGTGGGCGCACCACGGCGCCGGAAGGGCTGGTACTGGGCCACGAGATCACCGGCGAAATCGTCGAGGTCGGCCGAGACGTCGAATTTCTGAAGGTCGGAGACATCTGCTCCGTACCGTTCAACATCGCGTGCGGGCGATGCCGAAACTGCAAGGAGCGTAAGACCGGCATCTGCCTCAACGTCAATCCCGATCGACCCGGTTCTGCGTTCGGTTACGTGGACATGGGCGGTTGGGTGGGCGGCCAGGCCGAGTACGTCATGGCACCGTACGCGGACTTCAATTTGCTCAAGTTCCCCGATCGTGACCAAGCCATGGAGAAGATCCTGGACTTGACCATGCTCTCCGACATCTTCCCGACCGGATTTCACGGAGCGGTCACCGCGGGAGTGAAACCCGGTGCGACGGTGTACATCGCAGGTGCGGGCCCGGTCGGTCTCGCCGCCGCCGTCGGTGCGCAACTGCTGGGCGCATCGGTGGTGATCGTCGGTGACATGAACGCAGACAGGCTGGCGCAGGCGCGAACATTCGGCTGCGAGACCGTCGACGTGGGCAAGGGTGCGCCGCAGGATCAGATCGAACAGATTCTCGGAGTCCCGGAGGTCGACGCTGCGGTGGACGCGGTGGGATTCGAGGCTCGCGGTCACGGCGGAGACTCGTCTCACGAGGCTCCGGCCACGGTGCTCAATTCGCTGATGGACATCACCACCGCGGGCGGTGGCATCGGGATCCCCGGGCTCTACGTCACCGGCGACCCGGGCGGTGTGGACGAGGCCGCACAGCGCGGTGCTCTCTCGCTCAGCCTCGGCACCGGGTGGGCGAAGTCGCTCTCCTTCGCCACCGGGCAGTGTCCGGTGATGAGCTACCACCGCGAACTGATGAATGCCATTCTCAAAGAACGAGTGTCGATTGCGAAGGCAGTGAACGCAACTGTCATCACTCTCGACGACGCTCCTCGCGGCTACCGTGAGTTCGACAGCGGCGTCGCGCAGAAATTCGTCATCGACCCGCACGGCATGATCGCGAGCTGAGACCCTAGCGCGTTACCACGGCCGCCCTCGCCAGCAAATCTGCGAGGGCGGCCGTTCTCGTGCGCGGTTGTTCTCGTGCACGGTCGAGTAATTCACGTGGGGACGGAAAAGCACCACAGCTCTGAAGGATTTGCCTATGTCGCCCAGTCCCGGCCGCACCTAGCGTCGAGTCGAACCAGTCCGTGACGTGGTGTTACCGAGGAGATCGAATGACCGACGCAACCATTGCCCAACTCACCGCCCGGCTCGAGGCGCTCGAGTCCGAGGCGGACATCCGACGCATCCAAGCCCGCTACATGTTTCTGTGCGACACCCCCTGCCCGGAATTCGGGGTACGCGACGACGCACATCGGATCGAACTCGTGCTGGATCTGTACACCGAGGATGCGGTGTGGGAAGGCGTGGGTGAGTACTACGACGGCCAGTTCGGTCGCGCCGAAGGCAAGGATGCCATTCGCGCGCACTTCAATCGCTTCTGGGGCGAAAAGACCGACCCGGCACTGCTGCTCAACGCCCACTACCTCACGTCCGAACAGATTCACGTGCGTGGAGACGAAGCCGACGGTCTGTGGATACACATGCAGCCCTGGCTCTTTTCCGACGGCCGCGCTCTGCTGCGTTCGAGCCGACTGAACAACGCCTTCCGCAAGGTCGACGGCCGTTGGCTCATTTCGCGGACTCGAACCGAGAACGTCTTCGTCGCGCCGCTGCCGAAGAATTTCGCCGAGGCCTACCCGAGCGAATCGGTGCTGTTGAAGCCCTGACGTATCGACGTGGAAATGTCAATAGGGATCTGGAATCGCACGTGTAAAGGAACCTTCGAATCAGCGAACTCACGCTGAAAATTTGTCTCGCATGTTCGACAGTGTTCACTACAACGCCGCGAGCACAACCCAATTCGTGGCGATCCTCGACCGATACAGGATAGGGACCCATGAACGACGTCACCTCTACGACCGACACGAATTCTCCTCCGGAGCGCTCGAGTTTGATGCGCATCGCGTTCGCAAGTGGTGTCGGTACATCACTCGAGTTCTACGACTTCGCCATTTACGGTACGGCGACTGCTCTGGTGTTCACCGATACTTTCTTCCGGACCGGAAACGCATGGTTCGGAACATTCATGGGCCTGGCCACATTCGGTATCGGCTTTCTCATGGCTCCGCTTGGAGCAGTGTTGTTCGGGTGGGTGGGCGACACCTACGGCCGACGTCGTGCGCTGCAGTTGACGTTTCTCGGAATGGGCGCTGCGACATTGATCATCGGGCTGCTGCCGACCTATGCGCAGGTCGGTGTCGCTGCTCCAGTGTGTCTGGTGCTTCTGAGGCTGGTGCACGGTTTGAGTCGAGGCGGTGAAACAGGCGGTGCCGCCGTGCTGGCGATCGAGCATGCACCGGACGAGCAGCGAGCACGGTACGGAGTCTTCACCGCTCTCGGCTCACCCGTCGGCACGATCCTGGCCAACGTCACGTTCGCCTTGGTGCTGCTGCTGCCGGCACAGACCGTTCAGGACTGGGCCTGGCGCCTACCGTTCCTGCTGGGCGGGGTGGTGCTGGTCATGGGGCTGTGGGTCCGCAAAGGCGTGCACGAGAGCCCGGTGTTCCAGAAGATGATCGCCGAACGCGGCGAGGAAGCCGTGCGAGCGCAGATGCCGTTCAAGACGGTCGTCAAGAGCAATTGGCGTCGCCTTCTGCTCGCCGCCGGAGTGAACGTCGGATTGAACTCCACGACATTCGTTCTCGCGATCTTCATGCTGTCCTACGCCACCGCCGACGCGCCCGAGGGACTCGGTCTTCCACGAACCGACATCGTGTTGGGCAGCATCGCGGCGTTGGTGCTCCACGGTGTCGCCAACGTCGTTGCAGCGCTCGTCTCCGATCGAGTGGGACGCCGGCCGGTCATGATCGCCGGCGCTCTGGCCACGATCGCCGCTGCACTGACCATCTTTCACATGGCGCAGTGGGGAACCGTCACGTCGGTGGTCATCGGATTGATGATCGGATTCACCACCACCGGATTTCTCTTCGGCCCGATGTACACGTACTTCACCGAACTCTTTCCCAAGGAGCAACGACAGACCGGAATGGGCATCGCTTTCCATGTCGGTGCCGTACTCGGTGGCGGAATAGCACCGCTGGTGGCGAACCGCATCGTCGCGCTGACCGGAGATGCAACCAACATCGGCTACTACCTGGCTGCGGCGTGCACCATTTCGCTCGTCTGCCTGTGGATCCTGCCGGAGACGGCACCGGCTCGACTGGCGCGCCGACGGAGCAATTCCTCCGAATCGATTCGCACTTCTTGATTTCCGTAACGGTCGTCATCATCGACGGCCGACGACACGAAGGAATTTCATGAATTACGCTCATACGGTCTACGTCAACGGCCGTGTCTTCACCGTGAACGACGATTTCACCATCGCGTCGTCCATCGCGGTCACCGGTGATGTCATCACCGCTGTCGGTACCGACGACGACGTCGCCGCGTACGTAGGGCCCGATACCGCGGTGATCGATCTCGCGGGTAACACCGTTCTGCCAGGTATCAACGATTCTCATCTGCACGCAATTGCCTTCGGGCTCGATACCCCACCCCTGTCTTTGGACGTCTCGTATCCGACGGTGCAGTCGATCGCGGACGTCGTCGCAGCAGTGAAAAAAGCAGCCGACGCGGCGTCGGAAGGTGAGTGGATCATCGGAACAGGTTGGGACGAGGGCTATCTGAACGAATGCCGCGATGATGCGAGTCGATCCCCGAACCGATGGGATCTCGACGCAGTGTCCCCGCACAACCCAGTGTTTCTGCAGGATTTCTCACGGCACACTTCCTGGGTCAATTCGGCCGCGCTGCACGTGGTCGGCGTGGACGAGAACACCGTCGTTCCCGAGGGTGGCCGCGCGGTCAGTGATGCGCAGGGAAAGCTGACGGGCATCTTCATGGAAGGCGCGCAGTCTCTGGTTCAGGCCGCGCTACCGATTCTCGACGAGGCCCGCCGTGACAAGGCGGCCCGATCCGCGATCGCCACGCTGCAGCGCGAGGGAATCACCAGTTTCACCGACCCCGCGCTCGGCCCGGGCGGAGAAGCGCTTGCAGGCGGCGCCATGGGCAGCGGTGGCCTTGCGACCTACGCGAAACTCGCAGCCGCAGACGAACTCGGGATCAGGGTGTCGGTACTGCTCCTGCCCTGCGGAATGAGCGGCACGGCAGCCGAGTTCGCCGAAAACTTGGCGAGCATCGAGGCTCCCACAGGCCCGGACCCACGGAAGTTCCGAGTGCTCGGTGTGAAGGTGTTCGCCGACGGTATACCGCTGAGCAAGACGGCGTGGATGCACGAGGAGTACGTGGGTGGCGGCTGCGGATCACTCTGTGTCGGTGGCGAAACCGACGAGCGTCGCGTCGAGGAGGTCACCGAGATGATTCGACGAGGGCACATCGAGGGCTACCAGGTGGGAGTTCACGTCACCGGTGACCGAGCGATCGACACGGTGGCGTCGGCATTGATCGCAGCACAGCGCGACCACCCGCGGCCCGATCCCAGGCACTACCTGATCCACGGCGACTTCATCTCTCGCACGACACTGGACAAGTTGGCCGATGCGGGGATCGGGGTCAACATGAACCCGACCATCAAGTGGACGATCGCCGACCTCGAACCGGATTTCGTCGGCACCGAGCGCGCCGCGTACGAATTTCCGTACCGAAGCGCCGTGGATTCCGGTGTTCGATTGATGAGCAGTTCGGATGCTCCGGTCACGATGCCGAATTGGCGACAGGGCCTGTCGACGATGATTCTTCGCGAAAGCAAGGCGTCGCAGACCGTCAGTGGCCCGGATCAGACCATCTCGTTGGAACAGGCATTGCGTACCTACACGATCGAGGCGGCGTGGCAGGACTTCGCCGAGGAGTGGAAGGGATCGATCGAGGTGGGCAAGGTTGCCGATCTCACTGTGATCGAGGGGAATCTCGAGACGATCGATCCGCACGACATACCTGCAATGGCGGTGCTGCGCACAGTAGTCGGCGGCACCACAGTGTACGAGCGCGACCAACGGTAGCTCGTCCCGGCTACGGTCCTCGTCTTGGTACGGTTGGCTTCCAACCGCAGCCGAGACGAGGACGCAATGCCGAAGGTGGTCGATCGCGACGAACGTCGACACACGATCGTCGCCGCCGCATGGCGGCTCATCGCGGCGCGCGGAATCGACGGCGTCAACATGCGAGATCTTGCCGCAGAGGCCGGGTACACCAATGGAGCGCTGAGCCGGTATTTTTCCGGTAAGGACGAAATACTCCGTGCGGCATTCGAGTTGGTGCTCGAGGAGACGAATACTCGAATCGAACGCTCGGTGCGAACACATCGTGGATTGAAAGCGCTGCGCAAGGTATGCGTCGAGATCATGCCGTTGACCGAGGAGACTCGACTCGAAGCGCGGATCGCCATTTCTCTGTGGCAGCGTGCGCTGACCGACCGGAACATGGAGAAGGCGAACAACGACATCGTCGGTCGGTGGAGTGCACGGATTGCCGCGCATCTCACCGAGGCGGTCGAGGACGGCACGTTGATCGATATCGACGTCGAGGTCTATGCAAGCCTGATCATGACCACGGTCGTCGGACTACAGGTAACAGCAGTGCTCGGGCACCCTGGTACGTCTCGAAAGGCGCAATTGGCGTTGCTCGACGCCATTCTCGACGGGCACCGGGTCACCCAGAAGGTGTGACCCTCCGGGTGCCCGGTACGTGGAGATGCGCCGCTTCCCTGGACGCCCCCACGACGATGTCAGCCGGCAGTGGTGGCTGACACGCGGTTCAGATCGGCGATCAATGCACGCGCAGTGGTGATTCCGGTTTCGATCGCTCCGTCGACGACGACTCCGTTCCATCCCCTGGCGAAGTCCGCCCCTGCAAACCGCAACCGAGTGTCTCTGCCGTGGAAAGACTTCCAGCCTGTCGTGAACTGTCCGGAGCGTAGCGTCGCCCAGGTTTGTCCCGACCATTCGTCAGCGGCCCAATCGTGACCACCACAGTCGAGAACCTGCATGCCGGTGTCCCATACGTCGAGCGCCTTCTGCGCGGACGCCGTGTCGTCCATATCGATCGAAGTATGGTCCGATCCGAAGCCGACGAGGATCGTCGCGTCCTCGTCTTCGAGGAAGTACTCCGCGCGCAGCAACGAGATCGGATGCTCACCGGGAGCTCCTGCGATCACGGAGTGGTGACCGGCGACCTTGACCCAGATCTTGAACCCGGTGGAGTTCGAGCCGTCCCGGATGAGGGTCTGCTGTTCCGATCCGAGCGGCGGCGAGAAGGTGATGTTCTTCAGCGCGCCGATCGGGACGGTGACGACGACGGCGTCGGCCGAGACGACGGTCCCGTCGGCCAGGGTCACCGAGGACGACGTGGCACCGTGCTCGATGTGTGTCACAGCGGTGTTCAGCGTGATGTCGCTGCGGATGTCCGCCGCGAGTGCTTCGTACAGCCCACGCATTCCGTCGACGAGTTTGAATCGAAGTGTCTGCTCGTCCATGAGTGAGCTTCGATGGTCGCTCAGGGACGCCCAGTGCTTGGCCATCAGCGGCGATGCCGTCGCCGTCGATCCTTGGTAACCGGCGGACCAGTACGAATCGGCGAGGTCGATCTGTTCTCTGGTGAAGTCGCCGTTCCGAAGACAGTCGAGCACGCTGCCCTGATCCGCTGCGAGAAAGCGTTCGCGCAATTCGTCCGACGTGTTCGGATCGTCGAGAACCTTCAACGGCTCGTGTGGATATGGGAAGAACTCGCGAGACCCCTCGAAGATCTTGTCCTGAATTTCAGCGAGTGCGACGTCGAGATCGTGCTCGGTGCCGGAATGGACGGTGCCCTCACTGACCCAGTAGGCGTTCTCGATTTCCGGGCTGGGGTAGATCTTCTGGTTGTAGCGCGTGATCTCGGTCCACACGAACGGCTGCATCCAGTGCACCCACGTGGCACCCATCTCCAATTGGTGGCCGCCCAGTATCGAGTTGGTCCACGCTCGTCCGCCGATGCGGTCACGGGCCTCGAATACGGTGACGTCGTATCCCGCATTCTCGAGTTCTCGGGTTGCGGTCAGGCCGGCGAATCCGGCTCCGACCACGATGACCGACTTGCGGTCGACCGAGCGAGGGTTGCCGGGGGTGGAGGTAGGTGCAGTCATGTCGATTGAGCTTTCTGATTGGGTGTGTTGGTCGGTAAAAACAGCCACGTCGACGTAGGCATCCGTTCTCGACGGAAACACGTCTGTCGAACGACAATCGATGGGTATCAATGGAGTTCGGCACCGAAACAAACCGGACCAGCGGCGCGACACGGTGTGATCGACAGTATCCACTGTGCTCCCAGTCACCTTGATTGTCAACGTTTGTAGATAAAAAAACTCCCTCGCCGGGTGGCGAGGGAGTGCGCGGTCCGGTGCAGATCAGAACAGTTCGATGACCAACTTGCTCGACTTCGCTCGCGAGACACAGAGGGCCATCTGATTGCCCGCGGCCTTGTCGGCAGCCGAAAGGCAGTTGTCTCGATGTTCGGGTTCGCCTTCCAACACACCGGACACACACGAGCCGCAGATGCCTTCTTCGCACGACTTGAAGACCTCGATGCCGTTCTCCTCCAGCACCGAGAGAATGGATCGGTCGGCAGGTATCTCGAAACTCTCCCCAGTATCCATTTCCACGGTGAACGCGGTGTCAGCCGATGTGTCTATGTCGGTGGCCACGAAATGTTCGATGTGAACGTTGTTCGCACCGACGGTCGGCGTGAAGATCGACGCGACCGAATCCATGAAACCCTCGGGGCCGCAGGTGTACACAGCCGTTGCCGAGCTCGCCGAGCCGGCGAGCTCGTCCAGCACCGTTCGCTGTTGCTCGCGGGTCACTCCGATATGGAGGTGGACACGGTCGCGAAATTCTGCCCTGTCCTCGAGCAACGCGAGGAACGCAGTGTGCTCTCGGCTGTGCGAGAAGTAGTGAAGCTGGAAATTCGAGCCACTGTCGAACAGGTGATAGGCCATGCTCAGCAGGGGAGTGACGCCGATACCGGCAGCGATCAACAGATGTTCATCGGCGTCCGGCACCACCGAGAGAATGTTCCGTGGTTCGCTGATCTCGAGAATGTCGCCTTCTCGGATACGGTGCAACGCTTCGGACCCACCGCGAGAGTCTAGTTCGCGTTTGACCGCGATGAGCAGCGAATCCGGTTCGGTCGGGGGACCGCACAGCGAGTACTGTCGCAGCACACCCGTCGGACCGGTCACGTCGATGTGGGCACCGGCCTGGTACGGGCCGAGGGCACCACCGCCGTCGCGGACCAGACGCAGCGAGCGGATGCTCGGAGTCTCGTCCACGACCTGTGAAACAACTACTTTGACACTGGACACGGCGTTTTCCTAACGCATGTAGAGGCCGCCGTTGGCGTCCCAACACGCACCCGTGACCGACGCGGCCGCAGGGGATGCGAGCAGGGAGACCATCTCGGCGATGAATGCCGGGTCGCCCAGACGACCGACGGGGATGGTGTGGGCATACGACTCGATATTCGCCTCGCCGACGATCTGCCGAACGATCGGCGAGTCCTGAGGTCCCGGTGACACCGCGTTCACGGTGACCCCGGAGGTGGCGAGCTCTCGGGCGAAGACCTTCGTCAGCGACATCACGGCACCTTTCGCCGATGCGTAGTGACCGCCGGTCGCAGTACCGCCGTTCTGCCCGGCCAGGGAAGCCATGTTGACGATTCGGCCGTATCGGTTGCCGGCCATGTGGCTACCGAAGACCTGGCACGCAGTGAAGGTGCCTTTGAATCCGACTGCCATGACCGCGTCCAGTTCGTCGGCCGTGATGTCCATCAACGGCCGTGCCTGCGTCTTCGCGGCATTGTTGACCAGCACGTCGACCGATCCGAAGTCGCGCACCACGTCCGACAGAAGAGTTTCCAGCGCACTCCGGTTGCTGACGTCCACCTGATAGCCGCGGACCGAGTCTTCAGGACCCAGTTCGGTTGCCAGCGCATCGGCGGAGGCCCGATCGATATCTGCGATGGCGACCCGGTGCCCGGTGGAGTGAAGTTTGCGCACGATGAGCTCGCCCAGACCGCTCGCACCACCGGTGACAACGGCGATCGGTGCCTTCACAGCAGGAATCCGGCTGCGGGAACAGCGTCTTCGCAGTCGACGAGGCGAATTACCTTGAGCACGATGCGGTCTGCCGTGCCGTCGTTGCCCAGCCGAATCCGATATTCCACATCGCCTGCCCACAGGTCATGTTTGCCACGCTTGTACGCAACGACGATCTGCGAGGCTCTGAGGTGAACAGTGTTGTCCTCACACGATTCGACCACGAAACGGGAGACGGTTCGGGTGGTGACCGCGGCATCCACAGCGGCCAGTGCATAGCCCTCGGTCATCCGGACCACCCGCATGTCGCGCATACGCGCGTCGTCGTAGATCATGTTGAGTCGGTTGTCGAAGTCGTCTCCGGTCGCATCGATCGGCACGACGTACTTACCGTCCTCGGAATACAGGTCCTTCCACGTCGGATACTGCTTGCGATCGAGCAGATCCGCCTCACGCCAGACCAATTCGATGGCTCGTACGACTCGGGTATCTGCGAGCGACAGTGTTGCAAGGGCGGTGTCAGTCATTGCTCATCATCTCTTTCCACTGTGCGTAGGCCGCGCGCATACCGGTTTCGTCGGTGACGTGCGAGGTGGGCCACCCTTCGACGCTCGGCTTCTCCCGAGCGGCACCACGATTGACGAGGATGGGCATGTCGGGAGCGCCCTGAGCGCCGCGTTGCACGCGATCCCACCCTTCGGCGTCATCGGGTGTTCCGAAGCCGAAAGGCCCCTGGAAATGCTCGTGTACTCGCAGTCGAGCCCGGTTGACCGGGTCGACCACCTCGGCCGGTCCGTCAGGGCCGATCGCCAGATGCTCGATCGTCGTCCCGTCGACAGCGGTGGGCTCGAGTACGCGGAAGAACGCGGCCGACATGGACACGTTGGGGAAGAGATTGAGATTGAAGCCGGTGCCGTGCATGGCGCGAACGATCTTGCGGATTGCCGGCTCGTCCAGACCGGCGGCGGACAGCTCCGCGACGAGGTCGTCGAAGCGTGCCTGCAGCGGCTCGGATCCGTCGTCGGCATCGAGATCGGAATGTTCGGGCACCATCTGCATGACGCTGTGTCCGTTGCCGAGATCGTGAGTGACCGCTTCCGGGTTGGTCATGAACGACATCATGTCTGCCGTCTCGGCATCGACCGACGCCATCCACGATCGATGCACGATGGGGAAGTGGTAACCGTCCGTGGTGTTCTCGAGCTGGATCTTCCAGTTGCCGGCGAAGCGGAATTTGTGCGTACCCAGAACCTTGAGGGGGTAGCCACCGCCCTGCTTCATGAACCGATCGATCCAGAGCTTGGCGTCGCCGAGGAAGTCCTCGAGGGATTCGATGTCCTGGTTGAACGTCGCAAAGATCATGCCGCCGTAGGACTCGGTACGCAGCTTCTTGAGCGAGAGTTCACCCTTTTCGATGACCCCCTCGTAACCCTCGGGGTACGGAATTCCGCGCAGCTGGCCGTCGAGGCTGTAGGACCAGGCATGGTACGGGCACGTGAATCCGTTTGCTACGCCGGTCTTCTGCTCACAGATGCTGGCACCTCGATGCCGACAACGGTTGAGCAGTGTGTTGACCTGCCCCTTGCGGTTCTTGGTCACGATGACCGGCTGTAGGCCGACGTGAGTGGATTTGAAACTGCCCGGCTTGGGCAGTTCCGATTCGTGGGCAACCCAGATCCAGGTGCTCTCGAATATCTTGGTGATCTCCTCGTCGAACACGTCGGGGTCGGTGTAGATCCGACCCGCGACACGATCGCCCATCACCAGGTCGGATGCCGCGAATGTCGGTGCGGTCTGTTCGGTGTCGTGCACGGTCATCGATATCTCCAAAGGTTCGACGTCGTCGAGGTTGTCAGTGGTGGCCACCGAATGACGCGGCTGGGCAGCGCCATTCGGTGGAGCGTGAGTGCGCGGTGTTTCAGTACGTGCGGGGAGTGAGCGCGCGGCCGATGCGGGCCTCGATCTTCACGAACTTCCACAGCTTCCAGTCGCTCGTTCCCACTTCGATCGTCCGCAGGAAGTTGCACGCTTGCTTGACGGTGTCGTGAGAGTCGACGTCGGCGAGCAAGTAGCAGGTCCACGGCCACGAGTCCGAGGGGCCGACCATGGTGGCGTCGTCATCGATATCGCCGATGAAGTCGACTCCCTCGAGCCCCTTGATGCCGTCGGAGAGGGCGACGAACGCGGTCCAGACGTCGCCTGCTGTCACCCCGGCCTCGGGGAGATCGAAGAAGTTCTGGTTGATGCCGATGCAGAACAGGACGCGGAGCGGAGTGGTGGTCATGTGTTGTCTTTCGTGAGTCACTTGAAACCGGGGATGGTGGACGGTTGGCCCATCAGTACCGCGCCTGCGGCATCCAGGATCGCCGGCCCCAGAAAGGCATGCTGTTGGGGGACGAGTGCGTCACCGGCCCACTGCTGGAGAGGGTGTGATGCGAAAATTGTTCCGGTACCGGAGATTTCGATGATCTTGGTGACCACGGAGGCAGATGTCTTCGCAAGGTGGCTCGAGGCCAACCGAAGGTGTGCGTTCTGGGCATCGGTGGGCTCGTCACCGCGCAGCACCGAGTTCCACACTTCTTCGGTCACCTCGTAGAAGTATGCACGCGCCGAGCGTAGAGCGGCTTCGGCTTCGGCGACGGCGATGCGGTAATACGGTCGGTCCGCCAGCTTGGGCGCGCCGGTGATGCCGGACCTGCCGGCACCGATCTGCACTGCATAGTCGAGTGCGCTACGGGCAACGCCCGCCCCGACAACCGCGAGAACCTGTGCTGCGTAGGCGATCGTGGGGTAGTGGTAGAGCGGCTCGTCGATGGTGGCCGCGCCGCCACGGATGAAGGTCCACTCGCGTGCTACCTCCACCTTGTTCACCACCAGATCGAACGACCCGGTGCCGCGCATGCCTACGACATCCCAGTCCTGGACGATTTCCACGTCGCTCGGCCGCAGCAACGCTGTCCGAGGCTTACCTCCGGTCGAATCGTCGCCGGGTATTCCCACGCCGAGGATGTCGGCACCCATCGAACCGCTCGCGAACTTCCAGCGGCCGTCGACCAGGAATCCGCGGTCGGTTGCCGCCGCCGGTTGTACCGGAAAGAGCCCACCTGCAAAGACGACATCGGGTCCGTCCGAGTACAACTCGGCCTGGGTATCGACCGGCAGTGCCGCAAGGTAGATCAGTGCGGAACCGAAGCTCGCCACCCAGCCGGCGGACCCGTCGACGATGGAGATCTTCTCCACGGTCCGTAGAAAATCGGCCGGTGCCTGGGGATCGCCGCCGAAGCGGCGAGGGGTGGCGGCCCGATAGATACCGATCTCCTTGAGACGGTCGATGAAATCGGGGGATACGAAACGTTGATCGCGAAACTCCTGCCGCCGCTGTGCGAGCTCGACCAACACATCGTCGAGAGTCGCGGCGTTCCGCGCTTCCGGTGGGGCGTGCTGAGTGAGTGTCATGACCGTCTCCTTGTGCCTGAAGCCTGGAAGCCTCGTGCCGTGTTCGTTGGTTCGACCGTAATGCGAGTCACGTTCGGCGAAAATCGGTAAAGAGTGCGGTCGGCAGGGGGTGCGTCCATCAGTCGTGTAGGTAATTTCTTCAGTCCGCCCGCGTAATTCGGAGCTTTCGCACACCGCCCGGGGCACCGCGCTTACGCTCTCGAGATGTCCATGGACCCACGTGCGCCGGAGCTGGTGTCGGCCGATTTCGTCGAAATGATGAACCGTGCGCAGGTATGCGTGCTCATCCACGACGGGGTGTCCAAGAGCATCCTGTGGGCCAATCCGGCCGCCTGCGCGATGTTGGAATTCGATCTCGACGAGATACGCCCTTTGAAGGCGAACGACATGAGTAGTTCTGCGCAGCAATACGACCGAGTCGTCGGCCGCGCGTGGCTGCACGAAGCCGTCGAGCACGGCGGCAGCCGTATGGAGTGGCATTACCGGTCGAAATCGGGACGCATCATTCCGACCGACGCGATCGCCACCAGGATCGAGTTGCGGCAGGGTCCGGCAGTGATGGTGCAGTTCCGTGACATCGAGAACGAACAACGCACCGAGCGTGCCCTGAGATTGACCACCACGTACGTCGATGCACTGTCCAGAAATACCTCGGCGATCGCTTTCGTCCTCGACGAAACCGGTGCGATCGGATTCGCCACCGATACCGCCATGGAACATCTGGGTATCGATCCGAGTGTCGAACCTCCAGCGGGCAGGTTGCTCGCGTCGTACTCGTCCTTCCACATTGCCGGTCGTCGATCCACGTGGAGTGAGCTGGTGCGGGATGCGAGTCCGGTGGCATCGGTTCGGCTCGAGGTACCCGCGGGCGACGGCAAGACACTGTGGCTCGACGGCAGCGTCGAGCGGTTGCAGGAGAACGAGGTCAACGCCTATCTGATGTTGCTGCATGATGTGTCCGATCGCGTGCGCACCGAGGAGATTCGCGGATTGGAACTGCAACGGGAGAATTACCTGGCGCGGTACAACGCCATGGGCGACATGGCCATGGCGATCGCCCACGAGTTGGGGCAGCCACTCGCTGCAGCAGGCAACTTTCTGGCGGGCATCGGGACGATCCTGACCGACGACGGACCACTCGACACGCGTGTGGAGTACGGGCTGGCATCGGCGCACAGGCAGATCGAAAGAGCCGCAACGATTGTCTCGACACTTCGAGCCTTCGTGGGTCACCTCGAACAGATCGAGCAGACCGTCGACCTCAACACCGTGGTCACCGAATGCCTGTACTTCATACGACTACGCGCGGAACAGAATTCGGTCCGAATCCTGTTCGAGCTCGCCGACGAACAGGTCCCGGTGCGGTGCGAACGCGTGCTCACCGGCCAGGTGATCATCAACCTCTGCTTCAACGCCATCGACGAAATGGCTCACTGCCCGCCGGCGCAACGCACGATCACGTTGGCGACCGGGAACCGCGAGGACGGTGGCACCTTCTCGGTGAGCGATCGCGGACGAGGGCTGCAGCGCAACCCGTTCGAGGAGTCGTTCACCACCAAACAAGCCGGTAGCGGGATCGGTCTGGCCTTGAGCTACCGCATCATCACCAGGCAGCACGGCTCCATCTGGTACACCCCTGGGAAGGACGGAGGTTCGGTGTTCGGCTTCGCGCTTCCGACGGTCGACGGCGACGTGATTCCAGCGGACCGGTGATGTCCGCCGGTGTAGGGAAAATCTTCAGAGGCGGGAAGGAAACTCTCGATTCCGGTACGACCGCAGAACTCGTAGCGTCGACCCATGATCTTCGGTTGCTGAGCACTGCGCAACCGGACCTATCCGGGAGAGCGACGTATGGATGACACACGAGAGTGCATGACCCTGATGTGCTACAACGATACTCACGGATACGGGTGGCGGCACGTCGACCTGTTCATGCACGACAGCGACGGCAACGAGCTCAATTGGGTGCACTGGCAAGTCAAAGCGGACGGGCCCGATGCAGCGGACCAAGCCACCGCTCGGCACGAGCCGTTGCTTCGCCGCGTCTCGGAGTGGCGGCATTTCGTCAGCGCCAGCGGGATGGACTACTGGACCGCTGATGCCGTGTGGGGAGACCGATGACCGTCGACTCGCCGCTGCACCGGCCGTGGTCCTTGGCCGACCTCGTCGCCGATCTTCGGGCCGGAAGAACCACCGCAGCGGATGCGTGGCAGCGGTCCCAGAAGCGGATCGACGACACCGAGCCGGAGCTGGCGGCATGGGTGGTCCATCGACCCCCGGCCCCCTCGCCCGATCCGTCCGAACCGATGGGCCCACTGGGCGGAATTCCGCTGGGAGTCAAAGACATCATCGATGTATCGGGTTTTCCGACCAAGTGCGGTACCGACCTCTACGCAGACCGACCGCCGGCCGATCTGGACGCTGCAGTGGTGGACGCGTGGCGCACTGCCGGTGCCGTGCCTGCGGGCAAGACGGTCTCCACCGAATTCGCCTTCTTCGCACCCGGTCCCACTCGTAATCCCGCGGATCCGACGCACACTCCCGGGGGATCGTCGAGTGGATCGGCAGCCTCGGTGGCGTCGGGGCAGGTGCCTCTGGCTCTCGGTTCTCAGACTGCCGGATCGGTGACCCGCCCGGCGTCGTACTGCGGTGTCGCGTCGCTGGTCATGACCAGGGGCCGGCATTCGACCGATGGGGTGACCGGCCTGGCCGAGAGTCTGGACAGTCACGGGCTCTACGCGGCTCAGGTTCGCGACCTGGCGTGTGCGTGGTCTGCATTCGTGGGGCAGGAGGTGGTGCTTGGATGCTTGTCCGCGCGTCCACGGGTAATGCTCTGGGACGCCAACGAACTGGGAGTGGTGGAGCCCGTCATGGCGCACGCGCTCGCCGCTCTCGGTCGAGCGATCCGTGCAGACGGTGCCGAGTTGGCGGGATTCGCTGCGGCCGACGCCGTCTCCGAGGCCACCACGGCTCATGCCGTCGTCATGGCCTACGAGGCAGCGCGCGAACGAAGTGCACTGTTCGCCGACATCGACCGGCTCAGCGATCCGTTGGCCGCCCTGCTGCGGCGCGGTGCGGCAACGACCACCGCGGACTACCGTGCGGCCTGCACGACCATCGCCGATTCGCGTCAGCGCATCCTGGCACTCTTCGACGATGTCGACATCATCGTCGGGCCCGCCGCTCCCGGTGCGGCTCCACCGGGTCTGGACGCAACCGGAGATCCGGTGCTGAGCCGGGCCTGGCAGGCATGGGGACTGCCCGTGGTCACCGTGCCCGGCCTGACGGACGGTTCCGGATTGCCGCTGGGAGTACAGGTGATCGGACCGCCGAATGCAGAGTCCGAGTTACTGGCCGGCGCGTCCTGGATCTCCGCCGTGATCGCCCATTCCGCGGCGTGACCTCGGCACCACCGATCGTCCATTTTTCGTTATCGAGCATCATTCTTCCCACCGAGCACAGGAGGCGGCCATGACCGCAGTATCGAATTTCACCACCGATCTTTTCGTGGACGGGGTCTGGAGCGGCGGTGGTGCCGGAACATTCGAGACGTACGACCCTGCGACCGGTGAGAAGCTCGCCGATATCGCCTCGGCCGACGCCGCCGACGTCGACCGTGCGGTCGGTGCGGCGCAGGCCGCGTTGACCGGAAGTTGGGCCGCGGTGCCGCCGTCGCACAAGGGGCAGCTGCTGAACAGGCTGGCCGATCTCGTCGAACGTGACGCAGAGACTCTCGCTCGACTCGAATCGCTCGACATGGGCGGTCTGTTCGTCCTGGGTAAGATGATGTTCGTCCCGAATCTCGTTGCATCGCTGCGCTATTACGCGGGTTGGGCGGACAAGATCAACGGCGAGACCCTGCCCAACGATGGCTACATGGGTCGCCCTACCTTCGCCTACACACGCCGCGAGCCGGTCGGAGTGATCGCCACGATCATCCCGTGGAATGCACCGCTGATGATTCTCGGGTGGAAGCTGGCTCCGGCCCTGGCAACGGGCAACACCGTGATAGTCAAGCCGGCGGAAGACGCATCGTTGTCGATCCTGCATCTTGCGCGGCTCATCGACGAGGCAGGTTTCCCGGCAGGCGTCGTGCAGGTCCTTCCGGGTATCGGTGCGATCACCGGTGAGGCGCTGACGACACATCGCGGCATCGCGAAGGTCTCGTTCACCGGATCCACCGCCGTGGGTCGCCGAATCCTGGTCAACTCCGCGATGGACTTCAAGCGGACCACTCTCGAGCTCGGTGGCAAGTCTCCGCAGGTCATTTTCGGCGACGCCGACCTCGAGTCCGCGGTGGGTGGAGCTGCGATGGGTCTGTTCACCAACTCGGGAGAGGTGTGCGCCGCAGGAACTCGCATCTTCGCGCACCGGTCCGTCTACGACGCTGTGGTGGACGGTCTCGGCGCCGCTGCAGGTGCTCAGGTGCTGGGCAATCCGTTCGACGAATCGACCACCATGGGCCCGTTGATCAACGCCAAGCAGAAGGAGCGTGTGCTCGGCTACATCGAGCAAGGCAAGTCCGAAGGTGCACGCATGGTGGCCGGAGGTGCCGCCGTCGACGGAGAAGGTCACGAGCGGGGGCATTTCGTGCGACCGACGGTGTTCGCCGGCACCAACGACCTGACGATCGCCCGCGAGGAGATATTCGGACCCGTCGGCATCGTCGTTCCCTTCGACGACGACGCCGAGGCGATCGCGATGGCCAACGACAATCAGTACGGCTTGGCGGCCACCCTGTGGACGACCGATCTGGCGCGCGCACACACCGTGTCGGCAGCACTGCAGGCAGGAGCCGTAGCGGTCAACGGATGGTCACCTCTCGCCCCCCAGTTGCCCTGGGGTGGAGTCAAAGCCAGCGGGCTCGGCCGTGAGCTCGGATACGAAGGAATCCTGGCCAACACCGAGGCGAAGACCGTCACGATCGTTCTGTGACCGACGGCGTCCACGCCGCCGACCTTACGGTCGGCGGCTTCCGCTGTGCGAGGAGCGATTCGGGGCTAGTGTCGGAACTCATGGAAACCGTGAAGCCCACCGTCGTTCACGTGGTCGACGACGACGAGGATCTCAGGCAATCACTTGCGTTTCTTCTTCAGAGTGTCGGAATAGAGGCGTTGACCTATCCGACTGCCATCGCGTTTCTCGAGGAGATGGACGCGGCGGAGCCGGGGGTGGTCATCGTCGACGTGAGAATGCCGGGAATGAGCGGCTTCGAGCTTCAGGACGAATTGGTCAGGCGTGATTATCCGGCTCCGATCATTTTCTGTTCGGCGCACGGCGACATTCCCATGTCCGTGCGTGCTCTGCGTGCCGGCGCCGTCGATTTTCTCGAAAAGCCCTACGAGCCGCAGCGCATGCTCGAAGTCGTGCAAGAGCAATCGAGGTTGGCGGCCGGCGTGTTCTCCGAGCGTGCGGAGCGTGCCCGAGTTCATCGACGACTCGACACCCTGACGCCACGCGAGCGAGAGGTGTTGCGGCTGGTGGTCGAGGGTATGGCGAGCCAACAGATTGCTCGTCGCCTCGGCACCAGCGTCAAGACCGTCGATGTGCACCGAGCTCGTATCAAGGCCAAGACCGAGGCGGAGAGCCTCGGAACCCTGGTTCGTGACGTGCTGGCGTGGCGAGTGACCGTCTGACACTTCACGACATTCGATTCGGACGGTATGTCTAAAGGTTTCCCCCCTACCTGTAAGAGCGGGCCGGAAATTAATTTGGGTCATACCAATTCGGTCAACCGTCGAGAATGCTCAGGAGATCGCCATGCCTCGAACAGTGGCAACAGAGGAAGCACAGAGAACGTTTCGAGAAGTGACAGGACACTATCCGACGGGAGTCGCGGTGGTGACCGGCACAGACCCGACGGGCGAACTACTGGCACTCGTCGTGGGTACCTTCAGTTCGGTCTCGCTCGATCCTCCACTGGTCTCGTTCATGCCCATGAAGACCTCGCGAACCTTCGCGCGTATGCAGGATTGCTCGTCCCTGTGCATCAACATCGTCGGCGGCGATCAAGAACGTGAGGTGATGTCGATTGCGCGGCGCTGGGAGAACAAGTTCGACGGAATCGACTGGTATCCATCGCCGCACGGCAGCCCGGTGCTCACCGATGCGATCGGGTGGATGGACACGACGATCTGGAAGACGGTCGATGCCGGAGATCACTGGATCGTGTTGTGTGAGGTTCAGGACATGGCCATCACGAACCCGGTGTCGCCCTTGATCTTCTTCCAAGGCGGTTACGGCAGCTTCGTGTGCACCTCACTGCTCGCTCGAATGGACCACGAAATTCTCCCGGCCATCCATGCTGCCCATGCTGCCCGCTCCGAGGTCGAAGCTCTCGCGGCGCACATCGGCTGTGAAGTCTCGGTCCTGACCGCCGTCAGTGCCGACGAGATGGCGACGGTGTTGTCCGCCACCGCACCCGGCGTCGATCGCGATGCCGCTCTGGCTCAACGCATCCCGATCGTGCCGCCGATCGGCGACTCGTACGTCTTCTCGTTGCCCGAGGCCGAACAGGACCGGTGGATCGACAAGCTCAAGGGCGACGACAAGGACACTCAGGTGCATCGAAACCGTCTGAACTTCATTCGTGAACACGGTTACGGGATCTCGTTCCTCCCGGCGGCAGGATCGGATGCGTACACCGAGATGCGCCAGGCCACCAAGCAGTACGAGTCCGGCCGGCTGACTCCGAGGCAGGAACGCGAGATCAGAGCACAGATCGGCCGCACCTCCGTCGATTACCGCCCGCAGGTGCTCGACGACGCCGGCACGTACAACGTCGGATCGGTGGTGCTGCCCGTTCGCGATCCATCGGGTCGACACACCTTGACCCTTCGCCTCGCTCAGGTGCCACAGAACGTGACCGGACGTGTGCTGACGGAGTGGATCGCGAGCGCCAGAGCCGTTGTGGCAGTGCTCGAAACGGCACCGGGTGGAACGGGTAGCGACGCCGCGTTCGCCGATGCCGCGTTCACCGATGCCGCAGTGGGGCTCTGAGCGCGACGCACAGACCACAGAAACGAGCCCCCGGACCTTGTTGGTCCGGGGGCTCGTTTCGTGCGTCACCCGTCCGTACGGCGTCGACTTCCAGAAAAGAACCCCCTGCCGGCATCCATGGGAACTGGATTGCGGCAGGGGGTTCGACGGACGTGCTCGTCGATCGACAGCGTCAGGGCGTGGCGTCGTCGCGATGCAGTGACGGAGTCCGGTCGAGCCGTGTGTCGATGATGTGGCCACCGACGACGCCCGCGACGAACACCAGACACAGCGCGGCAAGGAATGTGACGGCAACCGCTGCGGAGCCGCCTATGAGGGTGGTGAAGTTGTCCAGCACCAATGCGGTGATGGCAATGAGGCCGATGCTGCCGAGTACCGGTGCGACGCGGGTGTTCCACAGACGCGAATCCACGTCGGTGCGATGGAAGAACACCACGATGGCGAAGCTCGTCAGAACCATGACAGCGAGGATGGCGACGATGGAGATGCCGGACATCCAGGTGAACAGCTGGAGCACCGGGTCGGCCCCGGCCAGTGCGAAGACGCCGACGACCAGCACCGCGGAGACGGTCTGCAGGATGGAGCCGCGGTGCGGTGAACCATGTTGGGGATGCACCGCGGCGAAACGTGATGGGGCGTAACCCGATCGCGCGAGCGCGAAGACATAACGCGAGATTGCCGAGTGAAATGCGAGCACCGCAGCGAACAAGCTCGTCACCAGCATGATCGCTATGACGTCCGCAGCCATCGGTGACAGGTAGACCGCAACTGCGGCGAACGTGAGATTGGCGGTGTCTTCGCTTGCGGCAGCGGCGATTCGGTCGCTACCGTACGCAAGCACCAAGGCCCAACTGCACACGGCGTACAGGGCACCGATCAACACGATGGCGACGTAGGTGGCGATCGGAACGGTTCGTTTGGCGTCGCGTGCTTCTTCGCCGTAGATGGCGGTTGCCTCGAATCCGACGAAGCTGCCGACAGCGAACATCATCGCGATTCCGGGGGATGCAGAGAAGAACGCGTGCGGGGTGAACGATTCGAAGTCGACGCCCTGAGCCCCGCCCTTGATGAACACCGCTGCCGAAAGGGCGACGATGGCAACGATTTCGAGCACCAAGAGACACCCGAGAACTTTGGTTCCGACTTCGATGTTGCGATATCCCACCAACGCGACGCAGGCAATGAGCGCGAAGGCCCACACCCACCACGGCAGATCCGGCCCACCGTACTGGACCACCAACGAATCGATCGCGTTCGCGGCCAATCCGTAGATTCCGGCCTGAATGGCGGTGTAGGCGAAGATTGCCAGCGCCGCCGCACCGACCCCGAGCCGAGCATTCAACCCCCGTGTCACGTAGGCGTAGAACGCGCCGGTGTCGGTGATATGTCCGCTCATCGCGGCGTATCCGACGCTGAAGACCAGCAGAACGATTGCGGCAACCACGTAGGTCGACGGTGCGCCTGCTCCGTTGCCCAGGGCGATCATGACCGGCAGCGAACCGGCCACAGTGGTGAGCGGGGAGGCGGCCGCCAGCACGAGGAAGACGATGCCGGCCACCCCGATGGAGCCTCTGAGTTGTTGGGAGTTCGATGACATCGCGGACGTCCTTGTCGGTGGTAGTTTGCGACGGAGAGCGAAAATCTACGTTCGTTGATTGATCTGACGAAGCTACCGCCGCTGTGACGTGGCGTACATAGGGGTTTTCCTTATCGACATCGACGCGGTGAGGAGCGGTTCGGTGCTGCTCAGCGGTGCACCGCATAGGCTGGTTCGATGTTCCTCCTCTTCGGTTTCGGCAGTAAGCGCACAGTCCTGGGTCAGGGTTCGGTGCGCACATGTCCGCGTTGCCACAACTCGACCCAGTGGGCGCGCATGAAGCAATACCGTCAGTTCTCGCTGTTCTTCGTGCCGATCGCACGCTGGAACCGCGTCGAGTTCGAGGAATGCGGAATCTGCGGAGCTGCGACGTCCCCGTGACCGGCGTCTGCGCGCGCAGTCTCGGTGCCCGATCGCGGGCTCGCGCGCCCCTGACGAGCCAGGCGCGCGAACCTCACGAACGACGAGCCGCTCACGCCGGTGCCAGCACCACCACCGAATTGTGTCCACCCATGCCCAACGACGACTTCATCGTCAGGCCGGGCTCGGCCTTGGTGAAACCGTCGAGCAGCAGTGGATGAGCGGTCGAGACCTGCGGTGCAGCGGGAACCAGGCCGCGTTCGAATCCCATGACGGCAGAGACGGTTTCGATGGCCGATGCCGCACCTTGGCAGTGGCCGGTGAGAGGCTTCACCGAATACACCTGTGCGCGTGATTCGAGAACGGTCTCCATCATGTCGGTTTCCGCCGCATCACACTGCGCCGTACCGGGTCCGTGTGCGTTCAGGTAACGGACCTGCCGTGCCGTGACGTCGGCATCGGCCAGGGCTGCCTCGAAGCACTCACGTATCCGAGTGTGTGCGGGGTCTATCGACGTCGCGTGGAAGGCGTCGTGTGTCATCGACCCGCCCAGGACCCGCGCATACGCAGCGTCGCTACCCTTGGTCAGCACGAAAGCCGTTGCTGCTTCGCCCATTCCGAATCCGCGGCTGCCTTCCTGGAACGGCCGGCAGCCCTGTTGGGGCTCCACGTCGACGATGCCGACGCCGAGCTCGACGAAATGATCGATGTTCTCCGGCGTCAGCGACAGATCCGTGGCGACGAACACGACGTCGTCGACGAAGCCGGTGTCGAGCCACATCTTCGCAGTGAGCAGGCCGGCGTTTCCCGACGCGCACATGGCCGAGACGTTCATGGCCGGACCGTGAAATCCGTGCTCCTGCATCAGGAGCGACACCGGCGTGGACGGCATCAGCGTGAGGTAGTCGCGCACCCGACGCGCACCGCCGTCCTCGAGATAGAACTGTCGCCACTCGTCCACCTCGCCGAGGACGACCGCGTGCACCAGGCCCACTCGTCGGCCCGGTCGCCACCCGCGACGGAGCGCGTCGTCGATGGCCTCGCGCGCAGCCCCGCGCAACGCCCGACCGAAGCGGCTGGTGCCGTCGTCGAGCCGACCGCCGTCGGGCACCTTGGCGAGCCAGACCGGGTTCTTCCCGGCTCGGGACGGATTGTGATGCAACGTCGCGGCGGCCTTGCCGGTGGCCAGACCGTTCCACAGCGACGCCGTGCCCCAGCCGTAGCCGGAGACTGCGCCCATTCCGCTGATGTCGATTCCGTGCGTGTTCATGATCGATTTCCGTTCCTTCTCGAGTTGTACGAGCCGTTTTCGGCCGGTTACTCGATTTAGCCCCGCAAACGGGGCTTCGGTCCACTCCGAAAAGGTGCAAAGGGGTCGAACCGTGCAGAAGTTCCCGGCCGAGTCGACGAAAGTGGTTCAATCGAGTGTTGACCGACCGCCTACGAACGCGAGGACCGCAGATGGCCCCAGGGGAGCGCGACGTTGTCGGCGACCCCGGAGTAGATCCCGGGTCGCCGAGCCTTGCCGATCGCTACCGGGTGCTGATCGAACATTCGCCGGACGCGATCGGCGTACACCGACAGGGCACACTCGTCTATCTCAACCCTGCTGGGTTGCGGTATCTGCGCGCCGAGACCCTCGACGATGTGGCGGGCCGCCCGATCACCGACTTCATCGCGGCCGATTCGATCGGTCCGATGCTCGAGCGCATCTCGACCTTGGACGTGCACGGGGCAGCAAGTGCCGCATCGGAAGCCACGGTGCAGGCCCTCGACGGGTCGACGCTGACCATGGAAGCGGTATCGGTTCGTACGGCGTGGAACGGTGAGCCGGCCTTCCAGGTCATCCTGCGCGACCTCACCGAACACAAAGCCGCTCAGAAAGCCCTCCAGTATCAAGCTGCTCTGGTCGAGCACGTCAGCGATGCGATCGTGGGTGTGTCCGCCGGCGGTGTCGTGTCGAGTTGGAATCCTGCTGCGGAATCGGTGTACGGACGCCGCGCGATCGACGTGTTGGGCGGCAGTGTCTCCGATGCAGTCGGGGTGCCGTGCGACCCTGTGGCGATACTCGCCGCCGGCGGCCGGCTGTGGGATACGCATCGGCGCGCGGACGGGACTCCCTTGGCGGTCGTGGTGTCCGCCGCTCAGATGCCGGACGGTTACGTGCTCGTCTGCGCGGACCAGAGCGCTGTCCGACGGGCAGAAGAACATTTCACCGCCGTGGTGGAGTCCCTGGAGGCGGGCGTCGTCGTACTCGATCATGCCGGCCGCATCAGCTCGGCGAATCTGGCGGCCAAGACCATTCTCGATGTCCAGGTAGGGCTGACGACGACCGGACAATCCGAGTCTCTGCCGTTCCGGGTGTACGGCACCGACCAGGAACCACTTCTGCCACTGGAACATCCGGTCGCCATCACAGGCCGGACGGGCAATCCCACACAGGCGGTGATCGGAGTCGAACGCCGCCGCGACGGACGCCACTTCTGGTTGTCGTTGACTGCGACGATGCTCGATCCAGGCGAGCCGTCGCCGTCGATAGTGGCAACGTTCGTCGACATCACCGATGCCTATCGGATGAGCATGAAGCTCGAACATGCGGCAACGCACGACGACCTCACCGGGTTGCCCAACCGCCCACTCATTCTGGCCCGCCTCGATCAGGAATTGTCCCGCCCTTCCCGACAGGCCGCCATGGCTGTGTTGTTCATCGACCTCGACAACTTCAAGACCATCAACGATCTGCACGGGCACACGGTCGGCGATGCCGTGTTGGGAGTCGTGGCCGCGCGTCTGACGCGGGCTCTGCCCGCCGACGCATTCGTCGGACGAATCGGCGGCGACGAGTTCGTCGCCGTGGTTCCTGGTTGCTCGGGTGCCGAGGCCGACGACGTGCGCTCAGAACTCGCCACCCCGATCACGACCGCGGGCCGAGAGCTCACGGTGACCGCAAGCATCGGCTGCGTGACCGTCGAGCGTGGAGATTCCCGCACGGCACTGGACATACTCGACGACGCCGATCACGAGATGTACCAGGCCAAGCCGATGTCGCAGTACCTGTCGCAGACGTAGAGCCGATAACGAATCGGCTCGACTGTGCACCGTTGTTGCTCGTGGGGCTCGTGCGTCGTACATACTTCAGCGGTGATGACGACCCTGCGCAAGCACGCGTTCGCCCTTCCCGTGACGCTCGTCGCCGCCGCCGGGCTGTTGATGGGTGCCGCCGGGACCGGTGCGGCTGCGCCCGCGGTGACGTACACCATGGTGGCCTTCAGCAACGACAGCGATCGCGACATGGACGTGTACCAGTCCGACAACGGTACGGACTTCACCACCCTGCGAACCGCTGCGTACACCCCGCCTTCCGGTGTGGTGCGCGACTCCAGCATCTTTCGAGCCGCTGACGGAACGTACTACGTGACCTACACGACGGGCGGCGGGGCGGAGATCGGTTTCGCACGCAGCACCGATCGCGTCGACTGGGAGTTCATGCAGAACCTGCCCATTCCGTACTGCTGCTTGCTCCTGCCCGGCACCGGTGCAGGTACCGGGTCGGCAGGGTCCTCGGAGATACCGTCGCTGTCGCCGTTCACCACCAAGGCCTGGGCTCCCGAGTGGTTCGTAGAGGGTGACCGCGTCAGCATCATCGTGTCGCTGTCGGCCGGCGGCGGGTTCGTTCCGTATCTGATGACCGCAACCGATCCCGGTCTGACGACATGGAGTTCGCCGACTCCGTTGACCGGGATCATCAACGATCACATCGACACCACGGTGGTGAAGGCCGGGGCGTTCTACCATGCCTTCACCAAAGGCGAGAGCAAGAAAGTCATCGAACACTGGATCGCACCGTCGCTCGGTGGTCCGTACGTTCTGGACCCCACCTTCCGCGACTTCGGTCCCTTGAAGGAAGGGCCTGCCGTAGTCGAATTGCCCGACGGCTCGTGGCGGTTGTACTACGACGACTACACCAACCAGAAGTATTTCTACTCCGACAGCGCGGACTTGGTCGGCTGGTCGGAACCGAAGGAGCTCCCGGGCCTGTCCGGAACCGTGCGCCACATCGGCGTGATGCGAGAGTCGGCCTGAGACACGATCACTCGTCTGATCCCGAGAGAGCTCGGAGACCGGCCGCGATGAACTCCCCGGTGGCGTTCGCAGCGTTTCGGGCACCGGCCCCGGTATCGGAACCCGCCAGCGCACGGTGAGTGATTCCCTCGCCGATCACCCCGAGCTTGAAGTTGGCCAGGGCCAGATAGAAGCCCCAATTCGCCAGCTCCCGACCCGATTCGACGGCGTACTGTTGCGCGAGATCCGCAGCCGAGGGGTACCGGTCGCTCGTCCATGCTGCATCCGCGCCCAAGACCGCATCGAACACGGGCTGCCGGTAGATGCACATCAGCGCGACGTCGGTGAGAGGATCGCCGAGCGTGGACATCTCCCAATCGACTACGGCAGCAACGGAACCGACGTCATCGGCATCGAGAATGGTGTTGTCGACGCGATAGTCCCCGTGCACGATCGACGACGCAGAATGCGACGGTATCGCGGCTTCGAGTGCTCGGTGCAGCCGATCGACGTCGGGCAGATCGCGGGTCTTGACGCTCTGCCACTGCCGAGCCCAGGTCGCCACCTGACGGGAGACGAAGCCGTCGGGTCGGCCGAACGATTCCAGGCCCACCGCACCGGGGTCGACGGCATGCAGGCGGGCGAGCACCCGGACGAGCTCGGCAGCGTTCGCGGTGACATCCGAGTCCGAAAGATCCGCCAGATCCTCACGCGTGCGGACGACTCGGCCGGGGACGAACTCGACGACGGTCATCGGTGCGCCGAGGACCACACCGTCCCGATCGAACGCGACGGTGCGCGCGACGGGAACGTCCGTGGCTGCCAGAGCTTCGGTGACGGCCCACTCGCGGGCCATGTCGTGGGCCGAGGGAGTGAGTCCACTGGTGGGAGGACGCCGAACAACCCAGGTCGAGCTGTCGTCGTAGGCCTTGTACGTCAGGTTGGAGCGGCCACCGCTGATCATCTCGACCGACAGCGTGCCCTCGACCTCGATGTCGTTGGTCCGCAAGAACTGTTCCAACGCAGCGCGATTCATGCCCGGCAGTTCGCTCACGACTGTGCCTCCCGCAGTGCCCGCTTGGCGGCACCTATCGTTCGCTTGGCGATGGCCCAGCGGTGTACCTCGGATGGTCCATCGTAGACGCGGAACGGCCGCACTTCGCGAGAGAGCCTCGCCAGCGGAAGGTCGTCCGATACGCCGAGCCCTCCGCACATCTGGATGCTTCGGTCCACGATTCGGAAAATCGCCTCGGCGGCGAACGTCTTGGCGATGGATGTTTCGTTGCTCGCGTGCCCACCCCGATCCAATTCGAAGCAGGCCTTCACGAGCAGCGCACGGGTGGCCGCGATGTCGATCTCGTTGTCCGCGACCATCTTCTGCACCATGCCGAGATCGCCGAGCTTGCCGCCGAATCCTTCGCGCTGGGCCACCTGGGCGACGGCGATGTCATGGGCTCGCCTGGAGGCACCGAGCCAGCGCATCACATGGGTCATGCGGGCCGGCCCCAAACGCACCTGGGCGTAGGCGAATCCCTCGTCGACGGCCCCGAGTACGTTCTCGTCGGGAACGAGTACGTTCTCGAAGAACACCTCGCAGTGTCCGCCGATCATGGCCTTGTCCAAGGTGCCGATATGTCGGCCGACCGTGATGCCTGCAGTATCGGCGGGTGCCAAGAACATCGTGGCTCCGCCCCGGTCACCGGGCCGACCGGAGGTTCGGGCCATGATGATGAAGAACCCGGCACCGTCGGCACCGGTGATGAACCACTTGTGCCCGTTGATCTTCCATCCACCCTCGACCCGCTCGGCCGCGGTGGTCAACGCCGAGGGATCTGAGCCGGCACCCGGTGCGGGTTCGGTCATCGCGAACGCCGACCGCACATCTCCCTGCGCGAGGGGAGCGAGGAACTGCTCCTTCTGCGCCGCGGACGCGATGTGCGCCAGCATGTGCACGTTGCCCTCGTCCGGTGCTCCGAGGTTGAGGGCTATCGGCCCGAACAATGAGTACCCGGCTTCCTCGAACACCGGAGCGCGGTCGCTCATCGACAGCCCGTGGCCACCGTATTCGACGGGGGCATGAGGCGCGAACACGCCGGCGTCCTTCGCGGCCGCCTGCATCTCGATGCGAAGCCGATCTCCGCCGGCATCGGTGACGTTGCCGAGAAACCGGTCCTCGATGGGAAGCACGTGGTCTCGAGTGAAAGCGCGAGTCCGGTCGATCAGCTTCTCGATGTCCGGGTCGTACGTCAGATCGATGGTCACCATGTGCTCCTTGTCCACTACCGACCGAACACTCGCTCGGTACCTCGAAGGTTGGCACAACTGCCCGTGCGGGTCAAGGAACCCGGCCCCTACGTGCGTATCGCGGTGACGGCACCGACCGTGCGTCGGGCGATGTCGAGATAGACCGCGACCAATTGGCCCGGTGACATGGTCCCGTCGGGGCGGTACCACGTGGCCACGCCGATGCACATGGTCGTGACGGCGCGGCTGGCGTCCGCCGGGTGCGGGGTATCGAACACTCCGGATTCGACTCCGTCGGCGACGATCGAATCGAGTAGACGTTGCTCCTCGTCCCGTTTGGCGATGTACGCGGCGCGGTTCGCCGGGTCGAGACTTCGGATCTCCGTCGAGCACACGAAGGCGACGTCGCGCCGGTGAATGTGAAACAGCAGCAGACACTCCACGACCGCGTCGAATCGATCGCTCGGCGATGTGCCCGCTCCGTCCTCGGCCGATCGAGTCCGATCCAGCAGTTCGTCCATCGACGCATTCATGATGCCGACCAACAGCGCCTGCTTCGATGGAAAGTGGTGGTAGAGGCCGGGAACCGAGAGTCCGGCACCCGCGGCGATCTGCCGCACCGACGTGCCGTGGTAACCCTGTTCGACGAACATGGTCAATGCCGACGCCAACGCTGGGGAGAGGTTCGAGCCCTCGTACGTTCGCCAGGTGTTCGTCGCGGTCATGCGTTCACCGTAGATGCCGCGGGCCGAGAGTTTGCTCCTGACGTGACGTGAGGTCTTACCGTTGGCCCCATGAACAGCACCGCTTCGACCACCTGGGGAATCGGGGACGTCGCCCGACGTACTGGAGTCACCGAGCGCACCCTGCGTTACTACGAAGAGCTGGGTCTGTTGGCCCCGGCCCGAGACGGAGGTGGCAGACGCCGATACACCGGGGGCGACCTCGATCGCCTCTACCGCATCAGACTGCTCCGCGAATTGGGTACTCCCGTTGCCGATGTCGACCCGGAGGTGGTCGATCTGCAGCATCTGACGCGGCAGCATCTGGCCGAGTTGGACCGACGGATGGTCGAGCTCGCTCGAGTACGCGAACGTGTTCGGTCGGTCGAGGACCGGCTTCTTCAGGGTGCGCGTCCCGGCGACGACGCGTTGTTGGATCTGCTCTCGGGCCTGTCCACCGACGAGCCTGCAGTGACCAGGCGCACCACGTTGCTCGTCTACCGCGACATCGCTGCGGCTCAGTCCTATCTCGTGGACGTTCTGGGATTGGCACCCGGGCCGATCGAGTACGACGGAGACAGAGCGGTCCACGGTGAGGTGCACGCCGGTGACGGCGTCGTCTGGCTGCATCGCGAGGCCCCCGAACATCGGATGGTATCGCCATTGACCATGGGCGCAGTCACCGCATCGCTGGCGATCCTCGTCGACGACGTCGATGCCCATCACGCCCGCGTGGCGGCAACCGGGGCAGCAATCGACTACCCGCCCACCGACATGGCCTACGGCGTCCGTGAATACAGCGTCCGCGATCCCGAGGGACATCTGTGGTCGTTTCAGACGGCGATCGTCGAACCGGTGGCGTGCTGAAGGCGGTGACTTCCCGGTAGTGCGACATCACCGCCTCGCCGATCGAGGACCGATTCAGGCCACCAGAACCTTGGTCACCTCGGCCGCGATGGCGGCTTCGCCGAGCGCATTGGGGTGCAGGGGGACGAACTGGTCCGCGAACAGGAGCGGTTCCACCCACCGCACACCGACGGCTTGGCATGCATCGTGCCCTTCCGACACCACGGACATGTCGACGAAGGTCGTGTCGGTGTCGGCCGCTGCCTGGCGGATGGCATCGTTCAGCGTGGCCTGGAGGTTGCGTAGATACCGAACGTCACCGGCCGCGACAGGAACCGCCGGTTCGCAGGTACTCGCGGCCGGGATGAGCCATGGATAACCGATGATGATCACCCTGGCCGCGGGCGCACGAGTATGTATGTCTCGCAATGCTTGCCGAACGGCCGGCAGCGTGTTGTCGACAATTTTGTCGTCGAAGGTGCTTCCGTTCTGCTGCGTGCACGGATCGACGGCGCCTGCGTGCGTCACCAACGCACTGACGCACGCGGCGATCGCACCCGAGAACACGCTGTTGTCGTTACCGCCGATCATCACGGTCACCACATCGGCCGACGGCGGCAATGCGTCGAATTGCGGCCGTGCGCCATCGAATTGAGGAGTGGAGAAGTCATCGGTGGCCGCACCGCCGCAGCTGACATCGGTGAGGCCGTAGCCCTGCTGTCGGGCCACGATGTGCGCGAAGTTCTGTTCGGATTGCAAGCACCGGACCGGCAGGCCCGGAGCCAGCGGAAGAACGCCGCTACCGGCACCGAAACTGTCGCCGAGGTTCACGTACTCGACGGTCGACGCTGTGGCAGGGAAGGGGATCGCCAGCGCAACGAGGACGGACACAACCGTTCCGAGCCCGAACCGCTTTGTCCTGGTGCGCACTGAAAAGACCCCCTGATGGCCGGATAATCCTGGAAAGCGTACCGCTGTTCGCGCCCGGGGAGGATCGACCGAGGACGCCGGTCTTCCCATGACACCCCGGGGAGATCGTGAGGTGCCCTACGTTGGATCCATGAAGACAGCAGATGCCACTCGTCGACGCCTCCTTCTCCTGCTGACCGTGATCGGGTTCGTCGTCCCCAACTCGTTCGTCGTGACCTACTTCAAGGAGCACGGAGTCGGTCGCGACAGCGCAACCGCGTTCTTCGCGGACTGGGTTGCGTCGACTCCCACTCGTGCATTGACTGCCGATCTGGGTATCACGAGCATCGCTTTCGGGATCTGGTCCTTCTGGGATTCGAAGGACAACGGAGTCAGGCACTGGTGGTTGGTGCCCGTCGGTACCGGTTCTGTGGGAATCTGCTTCGCGGCACCGCTGTACCTTCTACTGCGCGAGTATTCGCGGTAGTCCTGTTTCGCCCGGTCCCACCGCTCCACCAGATTGTGCTCGTGTCCGGTACCGCAGCCGCGTGTGCCCCTCGCAGAAGGACGTACTCCCATGACCGATGACTCGTTGGCCGATTTCGATCGAACCGAATTCACTGCGGACGGCCGTACGGCACCGGTCTATCGCATCGGCACCGGGCCGGCGGTCGTCGTGATGTCCGAAATGCCGGGCATCACGCCGAAAGTGGCGGACTTCGCGCGTACCGTCGCCGGAATCGGATGCACCGCAATCGTTCCGCACCTGTTCGGCGTCGATGGGAAGGACCCGCTGACCGCACCACTGGGGCTGCTCGGTACCGCCGCCACCATGTCCCGTGCCATGGTGCCGGCCTGCATCAGTCGAGAATTCACGATCCTGGCCACAGGCAAGTCGTCGCGAATCGTGGTGTGGCTGCGGGCTCTCGCGGCCGAGGAACACGAGCGGTGCGGAGGACCGGGTGTCGGTGCCATCGGAATGTGCTTCACCGGTGGGTTCGCTCTCGCGATGGCTGCCGACGACCGATTGATCGCACCGGTGCTGTCGCAACCGTCTCTTCCGTTCGCGGCATCGAAGTCACGCGGTCGTTCCATCGACATCAGTGCCGGCGACTTGTCCAAGGTGAAGAGCCGTTGTGCTGCAGGCGGTCTGACCGTTCTCGGGATGCGATTCCAAGGCGACAAGATGTGCCCCCCTGCACGGTTCGAGTTCCTGCGCGAACAACTCGGTGATGCATTCGTATCGGTCGAGTTGCCCGATTCTGCGTTCAACCCGGAAGCACTCGGGCCGCCGCACTCCGTCGTGACGGAAGGACTCATCGACGAGCCCGGTCAGCCGACGCGGCAGGCTCTGGATCAGGTACTCGATCTGTTCCGCACCAAGTTGCTCGCAGCGCAGTGAGGGAACGCGGCGCGAACAGGTCGTCGCGATCGTGTGCCGGGAATCACCGATCCGCAGCCGGAGGCCTGATTCACGACCACGGAATCGTGGCCTGCAGAACCGCCTCTTTCAAGGCGGCCGTCCGCAGCGCCGTCACCGTCTGATATTCGGGATCGGCCACCATCTCGCTGAAGGCCTTACGTGACGGGTACCGGACCAGGAGCACTGCATCCCAGGCCTGCCCGTCCTCGGCGGCAAGTGCGGTCGAACCGTCGCCTGCGTACAGCACCGTTGCGCCGTAGCGCGGGAGGAAAGTCTCGTCCAGTGCCGTCGCATATTCTGCGTAGGACTCGCGACCACCCTCGGCGAAACGCAGCAGGTTGAGCATCACCACCGGACCGCCGGGATCTTCTTCCAGGTAGCGCTTCAGGTCTCTTCCGCGTGGATCTATAGCCATGGTTCGAGTATGCGTGAGCCGTCGATCCAGTGGAGCGTGAAGCGCTGTCGTCGGTCGAGCCGCTTCGCCGACGGACCCCGCGAGGCGGGGGCTCTGCGCTCAGCGGTAGAACGTGGAGAGCGGAAAACCAGTGACTCGACAAAAGGGAAGTGTGTCGTCCATGACCGATATTCAGAACGTGACCGTGTTCGGAACTGGAGTGCTCGGTTCGCAGATCATGATGCAGGCTGCCTACCACGGAAAAACTGTTGTGGGATACGACATTTCCGACGAACTGCTCGCCGCACTGCCGGATCGATGGGAATGGATGCGCGGGTATTACCGGCGTGACCTGGAAACTTTCGACGAGGTGCGCTTCGACGAGGCCATCGAATCCATCACGGTCACCACCAGCGTCGCGGAGGCCGTATCGGACGCCGACCTGGTGATCGAGGCAGTTCCGGAGGATCTCGACCTGAAGAAGAAGGTCTGGTCGGATATCGGCGCGTCCGCACCGCCGAAAACCATCTTCGTGACCAACTCGTCGTCGCTACTGCCCAGCAGTTTCGCCGAGGCCACCGGGCGACCGGAAAAGTTCCTGGCATTGCACTTCGCCAATCTCGTGTGGCGGTACAACACCGGTGAGGTGATGGCAACTGCTGCAACGGATCCTGCGTGCTTCGATATCGTCTTGCGATTTGCTTCGGAGATCGGTCTCGTTCCCGTTCCGGTCCGCAAGGAAATTCCGGGATACGTGCTGAACAGTCTTCTCATCCCGTTGCTGCAGGCGGGAGCCAACCTCTACGTCGGCGGGGTTGCCAATCCGGCGGATATCGACAACGTGTGGCGCATTGCCACCGGGTCGCCCGCCGGCCCGTTCCAGATATACGACACGGTCGGCTTCAACGTCGCAGCACACATCGCGCGGGCACATGGTGGCGAGGCTCAGGTCCGGTTTGCCGACTTGCTGCAGAAGGGTATCGACGCGGGAAAAACCGGCCTCGGTGACGGTGAAGGCTTCTACACGTACGACTCCGACGGCCGGCGACTCGAGGCTGTCGAGTCGTGGAACATCAACTGAATCGCTCGACCCCGCCTGTCAGAGGTACGGATCCGCCCAGGCACTGATGATCCGACCGGCACGAGCGGCTTGATTCTTGCCGGTGAGAAGGTGATTGGCCCCCTCGAGCGACACGAAGCTCCTGGGGTGGCGGGCGGCTTGGAAGATCTCGCTGGCGTTGTCGATCCCCACCGTGTTGTCCGTGGGGGAGTGCATGACGAGTAGCGGTCTCCGCAGGGTGGTGATGCGCTCGCGCAGGTCTGCCTTGCGGACGTCGTCGACGAACTGTCGTTTCAGGGTCAACGCTTTGCCGCCGGCGTGGAACGGCGCTTCGCCCTCCTCCTGGATCCGGTGAATGAGTGCGTCGTAGTTGTGCTCCACGTGCGCGGGCTGAAACGGGGCGGCGACGATGGCGACCGCTTCGACCGTCGGACAGTCGTGTGCCGCAGCAATGGCCGCCGAGCCGCCGAAGGAATGGCCGACGAGCAGCTTCACCGTGCGACCGGTCGCGTTCATGAACTCGACGGCCTTGACGGTGTCGTGCACCTTGTTCGAGAACGAGCCGTCGCCCCAATCGCCCTCGGAGTGGCCCAGACCGAGGTTGTCGAAGCGAAGCATCCCGATTCCGTCGGCCGCGAGCTGTTTGCACATTCGATTGGCCGCGGGGCAGTCCTTGCCGAGGGTGAAACCGTGCGCGAACACGCCCCACCCTCGTGCCTCACCCTCTGGAACATCGACCACGCCTGCCAAGGTGGGTCCGGTAGCGCTGGTGAACGTGACCTGTTCCGACATACCGGTCATCTTATGATCGACGACTGCAGCGCGGACGATCAGGCACGGTCGGGGGTGCGTACGACCACCGACGTGGTCATCGAGGTCACCGAGTTGCGCCGAGCCGGGTCAACCGAGTTGCCGTAGCTGTATCGCGGTGTCGAGCGCCAGTCGATGCCATGCCGAACGCGGATCGCGTCCGGTCAGTTCCTCGGCCCGACGCAATCGGTAGCGCAGAGTCTGCGGATGCACCCGAATCCGGGCGGCTGCAGCCGTTGCCGTGCCGGTGGCGATGAAGGCCGAAAGACCCTGCAGGACGTGTTCGTTCGCGGGTTCGGTCAGGGGACCGAGCACCGTACGTACCACCTCGCTCGTGTCGGCGGTAGGCCGTGCGGTCAACAGCGCCAGTAGCTGACCGTCACCCTGATCGAGCAGTGTTCGGTTGTCGAAGGCGTGCTCCGGGGCGGTGTCCAATGCCTCCGAAGCGAGTCGCCACGAACTGCTGATGCCGGCAACGGTCGATTTCTCCACGAGGCATCCACGCAGCCGCAGATCTCGACACGCGAGGTCGGCATCGGCGCGGCCGATAGAGGGCGGCAACAACGCGATCGCTCGATGTTCGCGACGAGTACACAGATAATTGCGCTGCAACGACGTCGCAGATCGGTCCGGCGGCACGAGTCCCAAAGCGAGAACGAGGGATTCGACGGTGTCGTCGGACATCGGTCGGGCCGGATCGGTCGAGTGCACGACCAGCAGATTCGGGTGCGCGGCCAGCGTCACGTCCAGTTCCCGAGTGCGGTCCGACACCGTCCCCGGCGAGTTGTGTCTGGCGGCCAACAGGTCGTCGAGCAAGGCAGCGTGCGCCTGCGCACGGTTCGATGTGAGTTGTTCTCGCGCAACGACGTACGCGCCGATGATCTCCTCGGAGATGGCGTCGATGGCGTCGAGCACACCGAGTCCGAGTTCTGCGATGTCCGGTGGTTCGAGGACACCGAGGTATTCGGTTGTCACGTGCCGAACGAACACGCTCGACGCAACTCGATACGCCCGCAACACGTCGGCCAACGGGCGCCCGTCTGCGGCGCGCGCGGCACCGATCGCGCGGAATCTGCTGTGATCGCGGTCGTCGATCGAGCGATCGCCGTGCGCCCACAGCGCCATCAAGCGCCTCAGCGACCAATACGCGATGGCTTCGACGTCGGCCAACTGTGCACCCTGCAGGGATCGGTAGACCGGGATCGCGTCACGAATCGCGTCCACGGCCGACGCGACGACGGGCACCAGTTCCGATTCGATCCTCTCGACCACGGCGACCCGCGCTGGGTACATGGGGCTACTCCCTACCTTTGTCATCCACTGACAAATCCTATAGTCAATCGAGACGTTTTCCTTGAGTTCCGACGCGGACGACCCGCACAGTCGAGAGAGACAGCGGGGCCGAGCGGAAGAGTGGGGCAATGGACGCAGACGTGATCGTGGTGGGTGCAGGTTTGGCCGGACTGGTGGCAACCGCCGAATTGGCAGACGTCGGAAAGCGTGTGCTCCTCCTCGACCAGGAACCCGAGCAGAACCTGGGTGGTCAGGCGTTCTGGTCACTGGGCGGACTGTTCATGGTCGACACCCCGGAACAACGACGCATGGGTATCAAGGATTCGGCAGAACTGGCCTGGCAGGACTGGCTCGGCACCGCGACCTTCGATCGGGGCATCGACGATCCCGCCGGCGAGGACTACTGGGGACACCAGTGGGCACGCGCCTACCTCGATTTCGCGGCGGGGGAGAAGAGGTCCTGGCTACACGCCCAGGGCGTACGGTGGGTTCCAATCGTCGGCTGGGCCGAACGCGGCGGATACCTCGCCGACGGCCACGGCAATTCGGTTCCGCGCTTCCACCTGACGTGGGGCACCGGGCCGGGCGTCGTCGCACCGTTCGAGCGTCGTGTCCGCGAGGCCGCCGACAAAGGACTGGTGCGCTTCGGTTTCCGTCATCGCGTCGACGAGTTCGTAATCCGAGCAGGGGTGGTCGAGGGAGTGCGCGGCGCAATTCTCGAACCCAGCGCAGCAGAGCGCGGCGCGGGCAGTAGTCGCGTCGAGGTGGGGGAGTTCGAGTTGCAGGCAGGCGCAGTGCTCGTCACTGCGGGTGGCATCGGAGCCAATCATGATCTGGTGCGGGAGAATTGGCCGGCCCGGCTGGGAACGCCTCCACAATCGCTGATTTCGGGGGTCCCGGAACATGTCGACGGCCGCATGCTCGGTCTCACCGAGAAGGTCGGCGGACGTCTGGTCAACAAGGACCGGATGTGGCACTACACCGAGGGCATCAAGAACTGGGACCCGATCTGGAAGAACCATGGAATCAGGATCATTCCAGGACCGTCGTCGATGTGGTTCGATGCGCGTGGTCGGCGCTTCCAGGCCCCCAATTTCCCGGGCTTCGACACCCTCGGAACGTTGAAAGCCATCCAGGACAGCGGGTTCGAGTACTCGTGGTTCGTCCTCACCCAGAAAATCATCGAGAAGGAATTCGCGTTGTCGGGATCGGAGCAGAATCCCGACATCACCGGCAAGAACCTCAAGCTCGTACTCGGCCGAGTCTTGCCAGGAGCGAGTGAACCGGTCGAGGCGTTCAAGAAGTACGGGGAAGATTTTGTCGTCGCCGATACCCTCGGCGAACTCGTGCAGGGAATGAACAGGGTCTCCGGTGAGGATCTGATCGACGTGGTCGACCTGCAACGGCAGATCGAGGCTCGCGACCGTGAGGTCGACAACCCGTTCACCAAGGACCTGCAGGTGTCCGCGATCCACAATTCTCGTCGTTCGCGCGGGGAGCGCATCGCGCGTACTGCGTCTCTGCACAAGATTCTCGATCCCAAATCGGGGCCGTTGATTGCAGTGCGATTGAACATCATCACCCGAAAGACGTTGGGTGGAATACAAACCGACCTTCAAGGCCGCGTCCTCGACGGCAACGGGCGCGCGATCGAGGGGCTGTGGGCGGCAGGCGAGATCGCCGGATTCGGCGGTGGTGGAGTGCACGGGTATCGCTCGCTGGAGGGAACGTTCCTGGGCGGATGCATTTTCGGGGGCCGCCAGGCCGGACGTGCGCTCGCGGCGCAGGCGTGACGGTGTTCCGACGCCTCGGTCGGCCCCCACTGCCGGGCCCATCGGAGATCGCCACCACCGCGTCGGCCACTCCTCGCTCGCCGGTGACGGTGTCCTTTCTCGGTGTCAGCACGGTCTTGTTCGACGACGGCGAATCCGCAATTCTCACCGATGGGTTCTTCTCGCGCCCCTCGTTGGCGAAAACCCTTGTGTTGCCTCTTCGCTCCGACATGCAACGCATCGACGCTGCCTTGCGCAGAGCAGGAATCACCTCGCTCGACGCTGTGCTGTGTGCCCATTCGCATTTCGATCACGCACTCGATTCAGCGGCGGTGGCTCGGATGACCGGGGCGGTTCTGGTCGGTGGTTCCTCGACCGGTTTCATCGGGCGGGGTTCGGACCTGCCCGACGACCGTATCGTCGTGGTGGAGAACGGTAGAACGACCGAGCATGGAAATTTCGCCGTCACCTTCGTCGAATCCGTGCACTCTCATCCGGATCGGGCGCACGGGGAGATCGAGCGACCACTGAGCCAGCCCGCACGAGTGCGCGAATATCGGTGCGGCGAGGCGTGGTCGATGCTGATAGAACACATGCCCAGTGGCCGGACCGCACTCGTCCACAGCAGCGCAGGTTTTCGGGTCGGCATGCTCGACGGAAGCCACGCCGACGTGGCCTATCTGTCGATAGGCCAACTCGGCCGGCAATCGCGCGCGTTCATCGAGCAGTACTGGCGCGAGACGGTCTCGGTGGTCAGAGCCCGACGGGTGGTTCTGACGCACTGGGACAACTTCTTTCGATCTCTGCACAAGCCCCTGCATGCACTCCCGTACGCCTTCGACGATATGACTACCTCGATCGCCGTGCTGAACGACTGTGCGCGACGAGACGGAATTGTCCTCGAGCTACCGACGCTGTGGCGACGCGGCGACCCGTGGGCCCGAGGGGCGCGTCAGCCCGTCTGATCCTCGATCGAATCGACGATCAACCGCGCACACAGAGCCGGGTCGTCGATCATCGGAACATGGCCGACGCCCGGTGCGGTGACGAACCGGGCCCGAGGCAGGCGCTGTCGGGCAATGGGGACGAACTCGGCCGGCGGAAAGATGCGATCGTGAGCCGCCCACGAGACAGTGATCGGGCAGGGCAGCTCGAGCAGTGGGTCCATGCTTTCACGGGTGTTCAGTAGTTCGTACGCTGCGTCGCACCCGACGAGATCTTGGAACGATCGAACGGCCTGCTGCGGCGTCATGCGGTCTCCGTGAACTGCGATGTCGCGCATTGTAATTCGGCGAGCAAGCCCGAATTTCATCAGCGCTGGGGCGAGGTGACGAGTCGCGTCGGCCAACCTCTTGGTACGGATCAAGGTGGCTCGACTGGCGCCCGGCTTTTCGTCCTTCTCCCACAGTCCTGCAGGTGAGAATGCACAGACCGAACGCGCGCGTCCCCGTCTCGCCAGCTCGACGGACATCCATCCGCCCATCGAATTTCCGGCAATGTGTACTGCATCGAGGCCGCGCGAGTCCAGTTCGCGTTCTGCAGCATCGGTAACGGCGCCGATTGTGGCTGCGCCGGCGAGTGTCGGGCCGCCACGGTGACCGGCCGCGGTGGGAGCAATGACGTCGAACCGTTCGGCGAGCAACGGTACGACGTCGTCCCACGCAGCTCCCGACATGGTGACGCCATGCAGCAACATCAAGGCCGGCTTTGTCCTCATCGGCTGAACTCTGCCAGGCGAGTAGACACTTGCTCCGGTAAACCGTTGTTCTGCTTCTGCGCCGCCGTCAGAACGTCCAGATGGTTGTATCCGTGCAGCGTGATCGGAACGTCTTTCGGGCTGTCCGACGCACCCAGATCCAGACCACCGTCGCCTTGCAGAGTCAGCACGGGGTTGCGGCCCACGCCGTCGCGGTGGAGGTAGTGGGCGGCAATCGACGGCGAGGTCGGTTGCCCCAGATCGGTGGTGATGGCCGTCGGGAAGTACCACTCGGTGAAGTCGAGGGGTGGTTCGCTCAGGCTCCGCGCGATCTGCGAGATGGAGGTGACTTCCTTCGAAGGATCGGTGTAGTCGTTCGGGGTCATCTCGTCGTAGTCCTGCCAGGTGTAGACGACGGACGGATCTCCATAGCTCGTCGGTGCCGCCTTGCGGTCGCTGCCGAAGAGCTGGCCGAGGAGCGGAATCGTGGCGATCACTTGGTTGGGTATCGGGAAGTACTTGTCCTGAACGGGGCCGCCGCCGATGAAGCCGACGCTCGTCTGCAGAAACCCGAGTGGCTGGGAATTGTCGTCGAGCAGAGCGCCGACAACTGCGTCGTTGGTCGCGTACAACGTCCGGACGTCGGGTAAACCGGTGGCGGCCATCAGCGGGTCCTTCGACAGCAAGGTTCGTAGTGTCGCGTCGAAATTGAGGCTGTGCGGAAGTCGGTCCACGATGTCGTTGATTCCGGTCGGGTTCAATCGAGCGGCAAGCCCCGCTATCGCCAGGAGATTCGTGGTTTCCGGATTGATGACGGCCGGGAGCCGCGTCACGGGATACACGTCTGTCAGCGCGCCCGACGCAGCCTCGAGTGGGGCGGCGAGTGCGGGCGGAATTTCGGGAATCTCGAAGTTCCTGATGGGATTAGGTGGACCGGCCTTGATCACGGTGTCCAGGGCGAAATACCCTGAGCACTGGTTGTATCCGATGTCGTCGGTGGTCGCCGGGTTGCCGTCGAAATCCCAGTTCGCGAAGTAGCCGGTCAGAAACCCGCCCAGTGAATGTCCGCCGCAGAGCACCTTCTGCTTGCGAACGGCCTGATCGGGAAACTCGAGACGAAGCACGTCGTACTGGTCGCGCATGGTCTGCACCAGTCCTTGGTCTTTCAACCATGCGGTGCCGGCGCCGTCTGCGTATCCGGCGAAGGTGCGGCCGTCGGCGGTGCCCCCTCCGAAGTAGTAGTCGGTGGCGACGTCGAGGTCGTTCGCGGCGAGTGCGGCCTGCGTTCCGGTGTGATCCTCCAGGCAGTTCGAGCGACGGTCGAGAGCCCAGAACTCGATGTGTCTGCCCTCGGCGTCGGCTGCGGCGACGGTGTTGCGGGCAACCGACTCGAACGCACCCGCGCCCTCGAATATCCCGGGTTGCGCCACCAGCACTCGGTCGGCGTCTGCGGAATCCGCGGGACCGTCCGCAGCGCGGTATCGCAGATAAGAGAGTCGATCGCATTCCGCCGGGTGTGGGCCGAAGTCGGCTGGGAGCGGTGCGTCCAGACCGACGACCGTCGCCACGACACCGGTGACGGGTGACGAAGACTCGATTCTCCGTTCGGTGCGGCCCGTCATCGACTCGGCAGCGACTGATGGCGGAACCGCCACAGCAACCGATACCAACAGTGCAGCACACACGGTTGGACCTACGAACGAGCGCAGCACATATTCCGCAAGATTTGTCATGGCCCCCACCATCGGAACGAGATCGACGTGCGTCTGGGAACCTAGCATCGAACCGTGCGATGGGGGCGCTATCGGTCACAGGTCGTCGAGGGTGACCAGGCCGTCCTGCAGTGCTCTCGCCACCAGCGACGCTTTGGTGGGCGCGGTACGACCGACCCCGGCATACTTCGCGCGAATACGGGACAGATGAGTGTTGACCGTACCCAGCGCGATATGCAGGACCGCGCACACTTCTTGTTTTGAGTCGCAACGCAACCAGGCACCCAGGACCGCGATTTCGCGCGTAGTCAAACCCGGATCAGCGAACTCGGCCGGCACCCGAGGCCTCTCGGTGCCGGGGTTTGCGGTGGTTCGGGAGCGAACCGTCGACGCGCTTCGACGAGGCGCAAATCGCTGTGACGGGTGCATCGGCGCACCGGACGCATTGTCGAGCGTCGTGGTGGTCGCACCTGTGTTCGTGTTCCGCATGGCATCCGACCCCCGTTGTCGTCTTGGGTGTTTCGCTCATCCGACCACGCCGCAAAATATGACACAACACCATTGTATTCGAGGATCGACCGCTAATTGGATATTGATGTCCAACATGTTTGATGAAGTTATAAAGTTCTGCCTGACATGCATATTGCTATAGTCGTCAATCCATCAGATCGAACATTCGTAGGCGGCTGTCGTTGAGCTCGAAATCCACACCACGTGAAGAACTGATCGGGGCGGGTTTGCGCTTGCTGGCCGATCTCGATATGTCGGTGCTGGCAAAATCGTTGTCGATTGCCGCGATCGTGGACGAGGCAGGACTGTCGCATCAGACCTTTCACAACGTGTATCCCGGCTCCTCTCGTGCCGAGGAACGCGGCGGCAAGGAAGCGTTCGTGGAGGATCTACTCGCACATGTGTCGTTGCAGTACTCGCCGCTCGACGAGCCCGGCGAGCAGTCTTCCTCCGAGCTCGCGGACTATTTCGAGCACCTGACTTCAGGGTTGATGCGGAGAAGAATGATCGGTGGCATGATCGCCTCCGATCATGCCGGGGCGCGATCGTCGCTGGCACCGGATTTCGATGCCATGGATCGCGCCGCGGAGCGCGCGGTTCGGAACAAGCTTCGAGCTCGCGGCGGTTCGGTGAAAAGGCCGCTGACGGTGGCCGACCTGTCCACTGTGTTCGTTGCCTTGCTCGACGGCCTCGCCTTTCGGGAAACTGTCAGCCCGGGAACTATCTCCCCGGCACGGGTGTCCGAGGTCGTCGACTCGCTGCTGGACTGGGCGATCGACCCGGTGCATTCGGATCGATGGCAGGGTGCCGTGCAGCAGGTCGATGCTCCCCGATCGCTCGACACTGTCGATCCTGCACACGATGACATCGAATCAGATGTCATTGCGGCTGCCGAGACGTTGTTCTCGGAACATGCATATTTCTCGGTCACTCTCGCAGACATCGCGTCGGCCTCCTCCCTGACCGTCACCGATCTCAAACGCCTCTTTCCGAGCAAGGTCGACATCATCGTCGCCGCACTCACCCCCGAGTTCGAGCGTGTTCTTCGGCTGGGCCGCGCCGACGCCCGGCTCGAAGTGGAACCCGTTGTTGCACTGAGGCGTTCGGTCAGTCGCTTGGCAGAGTTCGTGGCGCGTAACCGAGCCATGAGCTCGGGGATGTTGCTTGCGTTGAGTTTCGAGCAAATTCACGAGCCCGGTACCGTCACCACCATCAGGGAGCATCTCCCTGTGCCGTCAGCGCTCACTCCGATCATCGAAAGCGGGCAGCGCCGAGGTGATTTCGCTACCGATGCGTCTGCCCTCGAATTGGCTACGATGCTCGCCAACAACGTCGTGATCAGATCTCTGACACGATCGTCAGAATCCCCGGAGGAAGTCACCGCCAACGTACTCAGGGTGTTCCTGTCCGGAATGCTGTCTCGTTGAACTTTCGGAAAGCTACGCCTCGACCGCGCCGGTCTCGGGAATGGGGACGTCGAAGGCGAGCAGCGCCACGTCGTCCTGAAGTCCGTCGCCGAACGACGCCAGCAGGGCAGTGAGGTCGTCGACGATCTTCGGAGCTGTGGTGGGCCCCATCTCGGCGACGAAGGTCTCGAGGTTCCCGTTGTCGTCGAAGCGAGTTCGGCCCGGCCCCACAATGGCTTCGGTGAGGCCGTCGGTGTAGAAAGCCATGACGTCACCCGGTCGGAGTGTCACCGATGCCGACTCGAAGTGCGGCTCGGACAGGGCACCGACGAGCTGCCCGCCGGTCGTATCGACGAAATCGACTGCAGCGTTGTGGCTTACGCGTATCGCAGGTGGGTGCCCGCCGCTCGCGAGGTGCACCACCGCGCCGTTCGGTTGCGGAGTGATGGTGCCGAACACCACCGTGCAGAACCTCGGGTCGTCGCCGTGAAACTCGTGATGCAGAACGGTGTTGAGGTTCTCCAGCACCGCAATCGGGTTGCGGTCGAACACCGCCGCGGCCCGCAAGGTGTACCGGGTCAGGGACGTGACGGCGGCGGCGCCGGCACCCTTGCCGCTCACGTCACCGAGAAAGAAGCCCCACGTGTCTTTGTCGAGGGGAAACACATCGTAGAAATCACCACCGACTTCGTCGAGGGATGCGGGGTGATAGTGAGCTGCTACGTTCATGCCGGTGGGGGCAGAGAGGATCGGTGGCAGCAGAGTCCGCTGCAACGTCGACGCCAAGATCTGTACCTGAGTTCGTTCGGCCTCGGCCAGTTTTCGGGCTTGCTCCGACTCTCCCAACGCATCCTGGGATCGATCGAGGGCTGCTTCGGCATCGTCCTGAGCTGCCTCGGCATTCATACGGGCGTCGACCAGATCCTGTTCGCGAACGCGGCGTTCGGTCTCGTTGTGCAGTGTCATCGTGACGGTCATCGCGCCCGACTCCGAGCGAAGCCTGTTGGCCAACACGGACACCGCGGTGGACGATGCTCGCCCCGGCGCGCCGGTCAGATGCGCAGCAGTCCCGATCGGCACGTCCGACTCGGACGTGGACGCCGCGTCGAGCAGGCCGGCCAGCACCGGCGCGAACTCGGTGCCGAAGAGATCTGCGACCGGGGTTCCTTCCAAGGATTCGCGACTGCGGGCCGTGATTCGAGAGGCGGCCACGTTCGCGTACAGAATTCTTCCGCTGGCGACGTCGACCGAGAACACTCCGCAGGGCGCAGAGGCGAGTAGTTCGGCAGCCGAAGCGGTCATGTTCACTCCTCCTGGTCAGGTCGCGCGATGGGACGATCCGATGTGGCCTGCCGCGGCGAGCGGATTGCTCCACACGACGGTCACCACCGTCCCGAGTCCGGGGCGGTGATCGACCGACAACTCGTCCGATACGGCGGCGGCCAGTTGCAGGCCATGGCTGCGAGTGGTCGTCGGTGTCGGGGGGTGCCACGTTCCGGTGTCGGAGACGGTCACGGTGAGCGTCTCGTGGTCGTATGCCGCGGTGATCGTCATCGTTCCGGTCTCGGGTGACGTGCGGTAAGCGTGTTCGACGACGTTGGCGAGGGCTTCGTAGACCCCGAGCACGATGTCGTCGACCAGAGCCCGGTTCACTCCTAGTTCGAGAACCCAGCGCTGCAACCGCCGTCGAAGCGTGCTTGCCGTCGTCGGCTCGGCCAGTGCTGTGTGGCTCCAACGCAGAGGAGCGGACGCCGAATTGCGTTCGGTCACGATCTTCGCTCCGGCCGGGGGTTGGATGTCATCGGTCGACCTCGCCGTTGCGGGCCGACGATTGCACGTGCGCTACCGCGTCCGGAACGGTGGTGAACGTGGCCATCACGCGATCGATTCCGCTGAGCTGCACCGGCCGAACGACGACCCCGTTCACTGCGACCAACGCCATGCGCGAGGCGTCCGGCAGTCGATCGCAGACTCGCACCAGCACGGTGATTGCGCTCGACGACAGAAAACTCACGTCGGTCAAGTCCACGACCAGGCCCCCGTCAGCGGTATCCGCTGCTGGGAACGCTGTGGCGGACAGTGCGGGGATAGTGTCGAGATCGAGTTCTCCTCGAACAGTGAGTACGGTCGTCGAGTCGTGCGCAGCCGACACGATCTCGAACGGCCCTCCGGTCGGCTCCTCTGACATGGTTCCGACGTTACCCGTTATCGAGAGCGATTCATGACCGAAAAGTGTCGATCAACAGCTCACCGGCACCGAGTACGTCGAGAACCATGCGCATCGATCGCGCAGGTGCGAAGACTGCGATCTTGCCGGGGTGTACGTATGTCGCGTCGATGATCGCGTTCGCGACACCGGAGTACATGAACGACGCCTCGGACAGGTCCACCACGACCTGTTCGCTGGTGGACGCCAGGCGGTCGAGGCTGTGGACGAATTCGGCCCGGGTGGACATGTCCAGTTCGCCGAACACGCGCAATGTGCTGTGACCACCGTGGTTGCGAACCGTCTCGAGTCGGAATACGCCTTCGTCGTCGCGAAGGGACCGTTCCATGGTTGCAGTGCTCGTCAACATGTCGTTACCTCTTCCCCGAAGCGCTCGAACCGATCGGTGTACCCGTACGGCGCGAGGCGCTGAGTTGTTGTGCTGTCAACTATGCCAGTGCCCGATTTCGGAAGGCGTCGCCGAATGTCTCGAACCGATAACGAAAGATCTCGGTTCGATAACGCCACTACCTGGCCAGTAATTCGATGAGCGAACTTGTGACTTTCTTCTTCATCCAGCCGCGTACTCCTCGCTGACCGAGTGCAGCCCGTGCCGCGTTGAGGCCTGCTGCCCCGTGCACCCCGCCGCCGGGATGTGCTGATGCAGAACCGAGAAACAAACCCTCGACCGGGGTCTCCGACCGTCCCAGCCCCGGCGTCGGCCGAAAAATCAACTGTTGCTGCAGCTGTGCTGTCCCTCCGTTCACCGCGCCCCCGTACAGATTGGGATCGGCTCCGTGCAGATCGCTCGGTCGCTGCACGACCCGGCCGACGATCGAATCCAGAAATCCCGGCGCATGAGCTTCGAGAACGCTGTCCACGCGGTCGGCGACGGTGTCGGCCGACGCATCGTCGACGACGCCTCTCGGTAGATGGGTGTAGGCCCACGCGCTCTCGGTACCTTCCGGCGATCTGGTCCGATCGGCCGTGGTCATCTGGCCGAACAGCATGAACGGGCTCTGTGGGAGATTTCCGGTGGTGAGGTCGGCTGCCCAGTGCACCAGGCCGTTGTCGTCGGCACCGAGGTGAACTGTGCCTGCATCCGCCAAAGACGGTGAGTTCCAGGGTATTCGACGATCGAGGGCGTAGTTGACCTTCACGACCGGGGTGTCCCACTCGAAAGTGCGAAGGTCGTCGTGCACTCGGCGCGGAACTGCGTCGAACGGAAGCAGTGAGCCGTACAGAGCCGGTGCCGACACATCGGCGACGATTGCCCTACGGGCGCGGAACGTGTCTCCGGCCGCCGTGTGCACCGCACGCGCGCGACCGCCGCGAACGTCGATCGACTCGACCAGCTGTCCGCATTCGAGCGCGGCACCCGATGCGGCCCCTCGGCGAATCAGAGCCCCCGTCAGCGCCGATGAGCCACCGACAGGGGCGGGGTAGCCGACGTCCTGCGCGAGCATCGTGAGCAGGTAGCCCATCATTCCGCTGACCGGGGCATCGGTGGGCACGTCGCCATGCATTGCATTTCCCAGCAGCAAGCAACGCGCAGCCTCGCTGTGAAACAGCTCGTGCGCCATCACCCGGGCGGGAAGGGCCGCGAAACGCACGAAACGCAGAGTTTCGGACGGTCCGAGGGCGCGGGCCAACCGAGCTGCGGGTGCCACGGGCGGGAACGGTCCGAACAGGGAACCGAGGAGCGGCCCCCGAACGAGTTCCCATTGCTCGAAGAGCCGCAGCCAGGTATCGCCGTCGCGCGCGTCGTGCTCGGCCAGCATTGCGGCCGTGGTCTCGACGTCATGATGGACCACTGGCGCGCCGGTGTCCTGCGGAGATAGTGCGTGGCCGTACACCGCAGGGGAGTGCGACCATTGCAACCCGTGTCGTTCGAGCTCGAGTGCGGTCATGGCCGGCGATGCAAGCGCCATCGGATAGAAGGCGCTGAAGAGATCACTGGTGAAACCCGGAATTAGCTCGGCGCTGCGCAAAGCACCGCCTGGGTGCTCGGCAGCCTCGAGGACCACGACGTCCCAGCCCGCGTCGGCCATCGCCGCAGCAGCCACCAATCCGTTGTGACCGCTGCCGATGACGATTGCGTCGACTTCGGTGGTGGTCATGGGGAGGTGCTCCTCTGTTCGATGTTCCTGCTGCTGTGAACCCTACCGACGAAGTACGACGCGACGCCTACCGCGACTTCGGTGCTCACGAAGACGATGGCACCGAGCACGTCGCCGAGAACGAACGAGAACATTTTCCCGAGACTGCTTGTCGCAGTGGAGTGTTGCTCACGGTGAGGTGGACCGCTCGGCCAGGAGTGCAAGCCTGCGCAACGCCTCGGCGTTGCGTGGATGCGCCAGAAGATGTTGGATGCGGTCCGGCACCAGGTCGAACGGTGCTGTGATCGCATGTTCGATGATCTCGATACGGCAGCCGGTTGCGGTGGGGTGCAACCGCACAACGATCGACGCCTTTCCGAACGGCAGTGCACGCGCCTCGAGTCGGAGTTCACGCCCGACGTGCATTCCCACCGATCGGGTCACGTCACTGAGTACCGCGGGCCACGCACCGACCGAATGATGGATCGAGCTTCCTGCAGCGGGCCAATTGCCGTCGACGGCTCTTATTCGGGAAGCGCCGACAACCCATGTCGCATAGCTCCATCCGTTTGCGAGAACGTCCCAAACGTCGTCGCAGCTGGCTGTCGTGTTCCGCTGGGTTGGCACGGTTCGGCCTCCGAACTCTCGTGGTGTCCGCTGCTCCTGGGCTCGAAGTCGATGTAGTGCGCGTCATGGGGTCGCGGGGAAACGACCCGAATCATTCATATGCCCCGAAACTGCCGGACCCAATCGGATGTCGACCACCTGATTCGCGGTCGACCCCGGATTGTCATACTGAGTGCATGTCGACAATCGCGTATGTCATTGCAGGCTCGGAAGCCACCGGCGGAGCCGGTCTGCAGGCAGACCTCAAGACATTCGAGCGGCTCGGGGTGTACGGCGTCGGAACGATCACGTGCATCGTGTCGTTCGACCCGAAGTCCGGCTGGGGTCACCGGTTCGTCCCCATCGACAGTTCGGTCATCGCCGATCAGATCGAAGTCGCCACTGCCGCACACGATCTCGATGTCGTCAAGATCGGCATGCTCGGTACCCCCGGCACCGTGGACTCGGTTGCGAGCTCGTTGCGCCTGCAGCCGTGGCGGCACGTGGTGGTCGACCCCGTGTTGATCTGCAAAGGTCAGGAACCCGGTGCCGCGCTCGACACCGACAACGCCCTCCGGCGCGACATTCTCCCGCTGGCCACCGTGATCACCCCCAATCTTTTCGAGGCGCAGACGCTGTCTGGAATGGACGAGATCATCACCATCGACGACCTCGGCGAAGCCGCGAAGAGAATCGCCGACCTCGGACCGCAGTTCGTAGTGGTCAAGGGTGGTGCCGGGCTGCCCGGCGACGAAGCCGTCGACGTCGTCTACGACGGGTCGGATCTGACCGTGCTGCGCGCCCCTAAAGTGGGCGAAGAACGCGTGTCGGGTGCTGGCTGCGTGTTCGCAGCAGCCATCACCGCGGAGCTGGCCAAAGGCGCGGACGTGCTCGACGCCGTTGCGACGGCGAAGGACTTTGCGCACGCCGGCATCGTCGGCCGGCTCGCGAGCCGCGCTCCGTTCGCTGCCGTGAGCTGGCACGACTGACCGTCCGCCGACGCCAGGTTTACCTCCGGACTCGAGCGGGCAGCCGTCGTGGACGGTTTGTCTCGAATAGGGCAAACGGTCCGAATCCGGAGGGGATCCACATGGCAGAACAGAACTCGCGCGAAGCCGACGCCGGGGCGACCGACGACGATCGGACAACCCGCGGGCACGCGGGTGAGGCAATTGTCGACACTCGCAACTGGCCCGGCTACATCTGCATCGGAGTGGCATTGGTGAGCCTGGGTCTCACTCTGACCGCGGCAGGTTATGGATTCACCGGGTGGGTGTGGATCGGGGCAATTGCTGCACCGGTCCTTCTCGTGGCCGGGGTTGCCTTGGTCCTTTTGGAGCGTAAGCGTGTCAAGGCCCTGGAAGGCAAGTCGCTGACCGACCCGGCTGGACACTGATCGCAGTCCGAGCAGTCGGTACAACCGGTCGACGTGCCCGTCGACCGGCCTAGCGTAGGGATTGCTGGGACTTGCGTTCCTTCTTGCCCTGCGCCTTGTCGGCTCGCCGCTGCGCGAATCTGCCGGCTGATTTCAGGCCCCTGGACACGACGTTGTCCTTGCCCGTTCGCTTTTCTAGGCTCTGCCCCGCAAAAGCCAAGAGTCGAGCGAGGATGGGAAGCCCGATCGCCACGATGAGGTAACGGTACAGGTACTTGCGTGCCAGCAAGGGAAGCATCGAAAAGATCCTCTCGGGTGGGAGTCGGTCAGCGGACGGCGCGTCGTACCTTCAGTGCGGCGGTAGCAGTGAGAGTGATGACGGCACCCACGACGGCTGCGCCGAGCAGCGAAACGCCTTGGCCGAGATCGAAGTTCCAGCCCAGGAAGTCGATCGTGGTGTGCACGGTGTTCTGCAGTACGAAGATCACCAGTGCTGCGACGAGTACGAGCGTGATGAGCAGGGCGAGCTTCGAGGCGAATCCGCCGCGGCGCTTGGTGGTTTTGGTGTCGGTCGATGCGGTCATGAGGGGTTTCCGTTCTCGGGTGTGAAGGTGGATGAAGTGCAAGTGCCGCCGATCATCGAGATCGGCGGCACTCGATGGGGTGGGGGTTACTTGAAGGTGTCCTTGATGTTCTCGCCGACCTTCTTCACGCCTGCCGAACCCTGATCCTTCTTGCCCTCGGCCTCGAGGTCCTTGTTGTCGGTGGCGTCGCCGACAACTTCCTTCGCCTTGCCGATGGCGTCTTCTGCTGCGTTCTTGGCCTTGTCGATGAAGCTCATGGTGTTCGCCTTTCAGGTGGCTGTGAATGTTGGTAACGGATAGATAGTCGGTTTTCCCGACCGAAAGCAAACGCCGAGGAAGTGTGATCTACATCACCGATGCGACGCGGGTAATCAGGTGAGGGAGACCAGCTCGGTGATGTCGTCGTGCGGAAGCTCGCCGTCGACCACTGCGGTGACCACGGAACTGTTCAGCGTGATGGCACCCTTGTGGTTGTCCAGGAATGCTGTGTCGGCGGCATCGCGACCGACAGAGATGCGCACCAGTGTCGACCGAGGTGCGAGGCAGGTGGCGTCGACAACGCGCCATTGGCCGCCCACGAACGCCTCTGCCACAGCATGGAAGTCCATCGGATCGCAGCCGGGTGCGTACACCGCCACCAGGCGGGCCGGCACGTTGACCGCACGCAGCATGGCGACCACGAGGTGCGAATAGTCCCGGCAGACGCCCTGTCCGGCGAGCAGTGTGTCGACGGCACCGTCGATCGGATCACTGCTTCCCGGAACGTAACTCAGCCGAGCGCCGACCCACGCGGAAATTTTGGCCAGCAGTTCCTCGGAGTCCGCGTAGTCGCCGAATTCGGTGGCGGCGAATCCGTAGAACTTGTCGGCCTCGGCGTACCGACTCGGTCGCAGATAGAGCGACATGTCGTAATCGGTGACCGGAGCCGGAGCGGTGTTGCCCAGGATCGTGGCGTCGTACGAAACCTGAAGGTTGCCGACATCGGCCGGCATGACGTGGATCCTGTTGCCGTGCGGTCCGCTGACCTCCTTCGCCTCGATAGGGTTGCCGTCGAGAACGAAGGAGAGCGATTCGGTGACCGTCGTGCCCGGATGCGGGGCAATCGCGATCTGGAATTCGAGTGTGGTGGCGGCGGTGATGTCTACATCGAGGCGCGCGGATACGTCGCGTTTGAGCACGGGTACTCCTGGCAGGTGGTGTTGGCGTGTGAACTCGCTGCCAGCACCCGTATCCACCGAAACCAACCGCGGCCTGTCACCGAGTGATCAGCGCCACCCCAGTGCTGGGGCCACGTCGCGGAGCAGTGTCTCCAGGACGTGTGCGCAGTACTCCACGCCTAATTGGTTCGGAACGGTGAGCAGCAGTGTGTCCGCAGCTGCTATCGCCTCGTCGGCGGCGAGTTCGTCGATCAGGCGATCGGGCTCGCCCGCGTAGGTCTTGCCGAACCGAGCCTTTCCGCCGTCGAGGTAGCCGACTTGATCGTCGCCGCTTCCGTCTCGTCCGAAGTACGCACGGTCCAGGTCGTTGACGATAGGAAAGATACTGCGGCTCACGGATGTTCGAGGCTCGAAATCGTGCCCGGCGTCGCTCCACGTCTTGTGGAAACGCTCGATCTGCTCGGCCTGCAACTGATGGAAGGGCACTCCGGTGTCTTCGCTCAGAAGCGTAGAGCTCATCAGGTTCATGCCCTGGCGTGCCGTCCACTCGGCGGTCTCACGAGTACCGGCACCCCACCAGATGCGCTGACGCAAACCGGGGGAGTGCGGTTCGAGGCGCAGCAGGCCGGGTGGGTTGGGGAACATCGGCCGCGGGTTCGGCTGAGCGAAGCCCTTGCCTTCCAAGAGATCGAGGTAGATGCGGGTGTGCTCGCGAGCCATGTCGGCATGATCGGTTCCCTCCGCGGGGGTGTATCCGAAGTACCGGTAGCCCTCGATGACCTGTTCGGGCGATCCCCGGCTCACGCCGAGTTGTAGCCGCCCGCCCGAGATCAGATCGGCGGAGCCGGAGTCCTCGGCCATGTAGAAGGGATTCTCGTACCTCATGTCGATGACACCGGTACCGATCTCGATGGTGCTCGTTCTGGCACCGACCGCAGCAAGCAGCGGAAACGGAGACGCGAGTTGGTTGGCGAAGTGATGAACCCGGTAGTACGCCCCGTCGGCACCGAGCTCTTCGGCAGCAACGGCGAGGTCGATCGACTGCAACAGAACGTCCGACGCCGATCTGGTCTGTGACTGCGGGGACGGTGACCAGTGTCCGAAGGACAAGAATCCGATCTTCTTCATCAGGCGCTCTTTCGTTGAAGGATCAACCACTTTCACCGTGCTTCAGCGTATGGCGGGGTGTATTCATTCCCTCCGGCGTGTTACGCGCCGATTCCGGCCGTCAGCAACTTCGCCAGTTCGAGATACGCGTCGCCGTCGCTCAGCCCGGTCAAGCGAAACACCTCGCGCGTTTGGATTCGCACCATGACCGACGAGGCGACATCGCCTACGAAGGCGGCGTGTACGTCCCGCACTTCTCCGCTCGCCACGCCCTCGCTGATCAACTCCTGAACGCGCCGGGCGGCGATCGCCGTGTTGCGCTCGTACACCGAACGAGCCGCTTCGAGTGATGCCAGATCGGTCATGAACTGTTCGGATGCCGACTCCAAGGCAGCGCCGACGGCCGTGAGGTAGGTGGTGATGCGATTGCGGGTGCCGTCCACCTCGGCGACTGCGTTTTCCACCTGCGTGGTCATGGACTTGAAGTAGTGCACGGTGGCTCCGCCGACCAGCTGATCCTTGCTGGACGCCAGGGTGTACAGGGTGGATTTGGAGCAGCGCAGCCGGGCCGCGATGGTGTCGAGCGTCAGGTGGGCGAATCCCTCGGCCAAGAACAGGCTCACGAGTTGGTCGAAGAGTTCGGAACGGCGCGCCGTGGCATGCGAGGTCACGGGTGCGTTCACACCAAGGATGGTACTGCATCGACTTGTGCAGTACTGTGCATCAGTACTGCGGATCATCCTGCAGTACTGATGCTGAAATCCGTCCCGGAGGTTGTCCGTGCCCGTCGATCGCCTGTTGCCCACTGCCGAAGCGCGAGATCTCATTGCGCTCACCCGAGATGTGGCGGACAAGGTTCTCGACCCGATCGTCGACGAACACGAACGCCGGGAGACCTACCCGGACGGGGTGTTCGCAACGCTGGGTGAGGCGGGGTTGCTGAGCTTGCCGTACGCCGAAGAGTGGGGCGGCGGCGGACAACCGTACGAGGTTTACCTGCAAGTTCTCGAAGAGTTGGCATCACGGTGGGCCGCAGTTGCCGTCGCAGTGAGCGTGCACAGCCTGGCCTGCCATCCGTTGATGGCCTTCGGTACCGAGCAGCAGAAGGCAGACAAGCTCCCCGGCATGCTGGGGGGTGCACAGATCGGGGCTTACTCGCTGTCCGAGGCGCAGGCCGGGTCCGACGCAGCCGCGTTGAGCTGTAAGGCCACGGCGACCGACGGCGGGTACACGGTCAACGGATCGAAAGCGTGGATCACACACGGCGGCAAGGCCGACTTCTACAACCTGTTCGCCCGCACCGGCCAAGGGTCCAAGGGCATCTCGTGCTTCCTCGTCCCGAACGACACCGAGGGGCTCACCTTCGGCAAACCCGAAGAGAAGATGGGATTGCATGCGATCCCGACGACCTCCGCACACTACGACAACGTGCACGCCCCCACCGAGTGGCGTATCGGAGCGGAGGGCCAAGGGTTGCAGATCGCCTTCAGTGCTCTCGATGCCGGCCGGCTCGGAATCGCCGCTGTTGCAGTGGGTATCGCCCAAGCGGCACTCGACGACGCAGTGAAGTACGCGCAGGAACGTACCGCGTTCGACAAGAAGATCATCGACCATCAGGGGCTGGGCTTCGTACTGGCCGACATGGCAGCGGCAGTCGATTCCGCTCGGGCCACCTATCTCGACGCAGCTCGCCGCCGGGACGCCGGACTTCCCTACTCCCGCAATGCTTCTGTGGCCAAGCTGATCGCCACGGACGCTGCCATGAAGGTGACCACCGATGCCGTGCAGGTGTTCGGCGGCTACGGCTACACGAGGGACTTCCGCGTCGAGCGATACATGCGCGACGCGAAGATCACGCAGATCTTCGAGGGCACCAACCAGATTCAGCGTCTGGTCATCGCCCGATCGCTCGCAACCAGCTGACACGTCTCGCTCGCTGTCCATACAAGGTAGGGAATTCTTACATGACGACAACCGAACCCGATATCCATACCACTGCGGGTAAATTGGCTGATCTTCGTAAACGTCTCGCGGGTGCGGAGCATCCCTCGGGTGAGGCGGCGGTGGAGCGGGTCCACGCGAAGGGCAAGTTGACTGCTCGTGAGCGGATCACCGCCCTGCTCGACGAGGGGTCGTTCGTCGAGCTCGATGCGTTGGCGCGGCACCGGTCCCAGAATTTCGGGTTGGGGGAGAACCGGCCCCTCGGTGATGGTGTCGTCACCGGCTACGGCACGGTCGACGGCCGTGATGTGTGCGTGTTCTCCCAGGACGCGACCGTCTTCGGTGGCTCACTCGGGGAGATCTACGGCGAGAAGATCGTCAAGGTGATGGATCTGGCGATCAAGACCGGCCGTCCGTTGGTGGGCATCAACGAAGGCGCCGGGGCCCGGATCCAGGAAGGTGTCGTCTCGCTGGGGTTGTACGGGGAAATCTTCCACCGCAACGTCCGCGCATCGGGGGTGATCCCGCAGATCTCGGTGATCATGGGCCCGGCAGCGGGTGGGCACGTCTACTCCCCGGCGTTGACCGATTTCGTGGTCATGGTCGATGGCACCAGCCAGATGTTCGTCACCGGCCCCGATGTGATCAAGACCGTCACCGGGGAGAACGTGACGATGGAAGAGCTCGGTGGCGCGCACACCCACATGGAGAAGTCCGGAGTCGCGCACTATGTCGCCTCGGGGGAACACGATGCCCTCGACTACGTCCGTGACCTACTGAGTTATTTGCCGAGCAACAATCGGGCCGATGCGCCGCGGACCGCGGCGTCGGATCCGATCGTCGGGGCGATCGAGGACTCGTTGACGGCGGAGGATCTCGAACTCGACACTCTGATTCCGGATTCGCCGAACACTCCGTACGACATGCACGAGGTGATCCGCCGGATCCTCGACGACGACGAATTCCTCGAAGTCCAAGAAGGGCGGGCCCGCAACATCATCGTCGGATTCGGTCGGGTCGATGGCCGGTCGGTGGGGATCGTGGCCAATCAACCCACCCAGTTCGCCGGCACCTTGGATATCGATGCCTCGGAGAAGGCGGCGCGGTTCGTGCGCACCTGTGATTGCTTCAACGTTCCGATCATCACGTTGGTCGATGTGCCAGGATTCCTGCCCGGCACGGGGCAGGAATACAACGGCATCATCCGGCGCGGGGCGAAACTGCTCTACGCCTACGGGGAGGCGACGGTCGGGAAGATCACCGTCATCACCCGCAAAGCCTACGGCGGGGCGTACGACGTGATGGGGTCCAAGCACATGGGGGCCGATGTGAACTTGGCGTGGCCGACAGCGCAGATCGCGGTGATGGGGGCTTCGGGTGCGGTCGGGTTCGTGTACCGCAAGAAACTGTTGGAAGCAGCGACCAACGGTGAGGACGTCGATGCGTTGCGTCTCGAGTTGCAGCAGGAATACGAGGACACGTTGGTCAATCCGTATGTCGCGGCCGAGCGGGGGTATCTCGATGCGGTCATCCCGCCCAGTCACACCCGTGGGCAGATCGTGACCGCGTTGCGTCTGCTCGAACGCAAACAAGTGACCCTGCCGCCGAAGAAACACGGAAACATCCCCCTATGAGCGCAGCGAATCATGACGCAGTGAGCGACGCGAATCAGGACGCAGTGAGCGGCGAAGCGAATCATGCTGCGGCTGATAGTTGGTCGTTTCGCGGAAGTCCGACCGATGCCGAAATCGCTGCCGTCGTTGCGGTTCTGACTGCCGCGCGGTCGTCGGTGGCCGAGGACATGCCGGCACCGATCGATCTGTGGGGTCGCCCGGAAGATCTGCACCGTTACGGACTCGCCGGTGCCCCAGCTCTTTTCGTCAATGCCCGATACGGCCAGTGAAGGATTTCGCACATATGACCACCTCAACTTCCCATAAGAAGATCTCGAAGGTTCTTGTTGCCAATCGTGGTGAGATCGCGGTGCGGGTGATCCGGGCGGCTGCTGATGCCGGGTTGGCCAGTGTCGCTGTGTACGCCGAGCCCGATGCCGATGCCCCGTTCGTTCGGTTGGCCGATGAGGCGTTCGCACTCGGCGGGGCGTCCTCGGCGGAATCCTATTTGGTGATCGACAAAATCTTGGATGCCGCCGCCAAGTCCGGGGCCGACGCCATCCACCCCGGTTACGGATTCCTCTCCGAGAACGCCGACTTCGCGCAAGCGGTCATCGACGCCGGCCTGATCTGGATCGGACCGTCCCCACAATCGATCCGCGACCTCGGCGACAAGGTCACCGCCCGCCACATCGCTGCCCGCGCCAAAGCCCCCTCCGTCCCCGGCACCTCCGAACCGGTCAAAGATGCCGACGAGATCCTGGCGTTCGTCGACGAACACGGCCTCCCGATCGCCATCAAAGCCGCATTCGGTGGCGGCGGCCGCGGCATGAAAGTGGCCCGCACCCGCGAAGAAATCCCCGAGTTGTTCGATTCCGCCACCCGCGAAGCCGTCGCCGCGTTCGGGCGCGGGGAATGCTTCGTCGAACGCTACCTCGACAAACCCCGCCACGTCGAAGCCCAGGTCATCGCCGACCAGCACGGCAACGTCATCGTCGCCGGCACCCGCGACTGCTCCCTGCAACGCCGCTTCCAGAAACTCGTCGAAGAAGCCCCCGCCCCGTTCCTCACCGACGCCCAACGCAAAGAAATCCACGCCTCCGCCAAAGCCATCTGCCTCGAAGCGGGCTACTACGGCGCCGGAACCGTCGAATACCTCGTCGGCCAAGACGGCCTCGTCAGCTTCCTGGAAGTCAACACCCGCCTGCAGGTCGAACACCCCGTGACCGAGGAAACCTCCGGCATCGACCTGGTCCTGCAACAGTTCCGCATCGCCAACGGTGACGAACTGACCATCACCGAAGACCCGACCCCGCGGGGGCATTCGTTCGAGTTCCGGATCAACGGCGAAGACGCCGGCCGCGGGTTCCTGCCCGCCCCCGGCCCGGTCACCACCTTCACCGCCCCCTCCGGCCCGGGTGTCCGCGTCGATTCCGGTGTCGAATCCGGCTCGGTGATCGGGGGCCAGTTCGATTCGATGCTCGCCAAACTCATCGTCACCGGCGCCACCCGCGAGGAAGCACTCGCCCGCTCCCGCCGCGCCCTGGCCGAATTCACCGTCGAAGGCCTCGCGACGGTGATCCCGTTCCACGCTGCGGTGGTCTCCGATCCCGCGTTCATCGGCGACGGCGACTCCTTCTCGGTGCACACCCGGTGGATCGAAACCGAATTCGACAATCAGGTTCCTCCGTTCACCGCCGGCCAACCGATCGGAGACGACGAGGTCCTGCCCCGGCAGTCCATCATCGTCGAGGTCGGTGGCCGCCGCGTCGAGGTGTCCCTGCCCGGCGAACTGTCTCTCGGCGGCAACGGAGGTGGCGGCAACAGTGGTGCTGCCGGTGCGGTGCGGCGCAAGCCGAAAGCCCGCACCCGTGGTGGTGCCGGTAACGGTGCCGCGTCCGGTGATGCGGTCACCGCCCCGATGCAGGGCACCGTGGTCAAAGTCGCCGTCGAAGAAGGCGACACCGTCGAGGTCGGGGACCTCATCGCTGTCCTGGAAGCGATGAAGATGGAAAACCCCGTCACCGCCCACAAAGCCGGCACCATCACCGGCCTGTCCGTCACCGCAGGCGACGCCATCACCCAAGGCACCGTCCTCACAGAAATCAAATAGGGAGTACTCGATGACTGCCCTCGCTGAATCGTTCGACGGCGATACCTCTCCGGTGCACTCGACCGAACTCGAGATCGTGTCGACGGTGCTGCGCATGGCGTCGGCCGCGCGGGTTCGTCTGGCGGAGGCACTGGACGCGCAGGGGCTGAGCTGGGCGAGGTACGAGGTTCTCGAACTGGTGTGCAGGCGAGGGCCGACGTCGTACAGCACATTGTCGCGAGAGTTGGTGCGGCACAGAACGAGCATCACCGCGACCACCGCGAGTCTGGTGGACGCGGGACTGCTGGTGCGAAGCGTGAATCCGCGGAATCGGCAGCAGTACTTGGTCGAAGCCACCGACTCCGGCCACCGTGCGGTGACACGCGCCGAACGGGCGCTCGAGCGCGCTCGGTCGCGGATGGCCGTCGATGCCGACTCTGCACAGACGCTCGAGGTTCTGCGGGGTATCGAGAAGCAATGGAACGGTCGACGCTGATCGGCGGCCGACGGCAGTACCGCGTGCGGTGCTCGGGTTGCCCCGGAACGGAACGGGCCTGCGATGAACATGTGACGTCGGGCCGGTAGATTCCGAACCAATACTTGACTTGGTCCAGAAAGCCGGTGAATACTGGCCTCGTGATGCCGATCTCGCCGCATGCGGAGCTACTGCGCACAGTCGATATGCGCGTGACCCGTCCCCGGGTCGCGGTACTCGAGGTCGTCGAAAACAACCCGCACGCAGATACCGACACCATTCTCGGGCTCGTGCGTTCCGTGCTGCCGGAAGTGTCCCGGCAGACTGTGTACGACGTTCTCAATGCTTTGACAACGGCGCGCCTGGTTCGGCGGATCGAGCCCGCTGGTTCGCCTGCGCGATACGAAGCGCGCGTCGGAGACAATCACCATCACGCCGTGTGCCGCTCGTGCGGGGTCATCGCCGATGTGGATTGCGCAGTCGGCGAGACGCCGTGTCTCACGGCATCGGACTCCGTCGGTTTCACCATCGACGAGGCGGAGGTCATCTATTGGGGCCTCTGCGCACAGTGTTCGGCGGCTCGTGAGCAGCCGGCAGTGTCCGTTCAATTTCCTCCCCGGTCTCGAACACAGCAGAGTTCGTGACCACCGATCACAGCCCGATCGTCATACCTTGGAAGGAAGCACGTGTCTGAAGACCACGTAACACGCGAAAAAGAGATGAACGAGGATCAGCCGCAGGAGGGCGGCGGCGGGAAGTGTCCGGTCATGCACGACTCGATGCCGATGCCCGTCGAAGGCGGAAGCAACCGTGAGTGGTGGCCCAAGTCCCTGAACCTGAAGATCCTCAAGAAGAACCCGGCAGTCGGCGACCCCATGGGACCCGACTTCGACTACGCAGCCGAGTTCAACTCTCTCGATCTCGCCGAGGTCAAGCGTGACATCGAAGCCCTGATGACGAACTCGCAGCCCTGGTGGCCTGCCGACTTCGGTCACTACGGCCCCTTCTTCATTCGCATGGCATGGCACGCAGCGGGCACGTACCGCAAGCAGGACGGTCGCGGCGGCGCCGGAGCAGGCATGCAGCGTTTTGCGCCGCTGAACAGCTGGCCCGACAACGCCTCGCTCGACAAGGCCCGCCGGTTGGTGTGGCCCGTCAAGCAGAAGTACGGCAAGAAGCTCTCGTGGGCCGACCTCATCGTCCTCACCGGAAACGTCGCCATCGAGTCGATGGGCCTGCCCACCTACGGTTTCGCCGGCGGCCGCGTCGACGCCTGGGAGCCGGACGAAGACGTCTACTGGGGTCCCGAGCAGACCTGGTTGGGCGACGAGCGCTACGACGGTGATCGCACGAGCCTCGAAAACCCCTTGGCCGCAGTGCAGATGGGCCTGATCTACGTCAATCCCGAAGGCCCGAACGGTAACCCGGATCCCGTGCAGTCCGCACTGGACATCCGCGAGACCTTCGGCCGCATGGCCATGAACGACATCGAGACCGCGGCACTCGCCGTCGGCGGCCACACGTTCGGCAAGACGCACGGTGCTGCCGACCCCGACGCGCACATCGGCGCAGAGCCCGAAGGTGCCCCCATCGAGCAGATGGGCCTCGGCTGGAAGAACAGCTTCCAGAGCGGCGTCGGCGCAGACGCGATCACCAGTGGTCTCGAGGTCATCTGGACCCCGACCCCGACGCAGTGGGACAACAGCTTCCTCGAGACGCTCTACGGATTCGAGTGGGAGCTCTACAAGAGCCCCGGCGGCGCACACCAGTGGCGTCCCAAGAACGGCGAGGGCGCGGATCTCGTTCCCGATCCCGCGGACCCGTCCAAGCGTCGCCACCCGTCGATGCTGACCTCCGACATCGCGATGCGCGTCGATCCGATCTACGAGCAGATCACCCGTCGTTGGCTCGATCATCCCGAGGAGCTGGCAGAGGAGTTCCAGAAGGCATGGTTCAAGCTCACCCACCGCGACATGGGACCGGTCTCGCGCTACCTCGGCCCCGAGGTTCCGGCGGAGCCCCTGCTCTGGCAGGACCCGATCCCGGCCGTCGATCACGAGCTGATCGATGACGCACAGATCGCCGAGCTCAAGCAGGCCATCCTCGGCTCGGAACTCAGCCAGGATCAGCTCATCTCGGCTGCTTGGGCGGCAGCAGCGTCGTTCCGCGTCAGCGACAAGCGTGGCGGTGCCAACGGTGGTCGTCTGCGCTTGCAGCCGCAGGCCGGCTGGGAGGTCAACGAGCCCGACGAGATCGCTCAGGTCGTCCGTGTTCTCGAAGGCATCCAGCAGTCGTTCTCCGGCACCGTCTCGTTCGCGGACCTCGTCGTCCTCGGCGGCGTCGCAGCCGTCGAGCAGGCCGCCAAGAACGCCGGCGTCGACATCACGGTTCCGTTCACCCCGGGTCGCATGGATGCGACGCAGGAAAACACGGACGTCGACTCGTTCTCCGATCTCGAGCCCAAGGTCGACGGCTTCCGCAACTTCCTGGGCAAGGGCCAGAAGCTCCCGGCCGAGTTCAACCTGGTCGACCGGGCCAACCTGCTCTCGCTCAGCGCACCGGAAATGACCGTGCTGGTCGGCGGTCTGCGTGTGCTCGGCGCGAACTTCAAGGGGTCGACGCACGGCGTCCTCACCGACAAGGTCGGCACACTCACCAACGACTTCTTCGTCAATCTCCTCGACATGGGAACCGAGTGGGTTCCCGCTGCAGAGGAGGGCATCTACGAGGCCAAGGATGCGGCGACCGGTGAGAAGAAGTGGACCGGAACTCGCAACGATCTGGTCTTCGGCTCGAACTCCGAATTGCGCGCTATCGCCGAGGTGTACGCCTGCGACGACGCGAAGGAGAAGTTCGTCCGCGACTTCGTCGCGGCCTGGGACAAGGTCATGATGCTCGATCGCTTCGAACTGAGCTGATCGGGTAGAACGCTTCACCACAACACCCCGCGAACCTGTGGTTCGCGGGGTGTTGTGCTGTGGCAGAAGGAGTGTCGAATCAGCGCTGCGACATCGCGTGCGCCGCGGCCTTGATGGCCCGGCGAATTCGAGGATAGGTACCACACCGGCAGACGTTCTCGATGGTGTCGATGTCCTCGTCGGTCGGGTCGGGTATGCGCTTCAGCAAAGCGACGGCCGCCATGATCTGGCCCGGCTGGCAGTAACCGCACGCAGAGACGTCCTCGTCGATCCACGCCTGCTGCACCGGATGGAGAACGTCGCCATCGGCAAGTCCCTCGATGGTCGTGACCTCCTTGTCGACCGCATCGGATACCGGTGTGACGCAGGGGAGTACCTCCTCGCCGTCGAGATGGCTGGTGCAGGCGTGACACACGCCGATGCCGCACCCGTATTTCGGCCCGCGAATACCGAGCTCGTCTCGGAGGGCCCAGAGCAACGGCATGTCGTCCGGCAGGTCCACTGATACCGCGGCCCCGTTGACCACGAACTTCTTCTCAGCCATGGATGCTCATTTCGGGAACGGATCGAAATCGACGTCGAACAGGATCGGGAAGCTGGTGGGGGTGGTATCGGTGGCCCGCGCATACGCGTTGGCCACGGCGGCGGCCGCCGCGGGCACTCCCAATTCTCCTGCACCACCAGGGTTCTCGGTGGTCGGAGGCATGATCACCACCCGCACGTCCGGTGGTGAGTCGCGTTGGCGGGCGTAGTGGAACTGCGAGTAGCTGCCTTCGAGCGGCAATCCCTGCTCGTAGTGCAGCCCGGCTCGCAGCGTGGTCGAGATGCCGTCCATCAGGCAACCGATCATCTGAGCTTCGAGGCTCCGCGGGTTGACCACTCGCCCCACGTCGACCACGATGACGGCTTTCGTCACGCGCGGCATTCGTGGATCCCGTGCATCGATCTCGACGAGATAACCTGCACTGGAGCCGAATTCGACATGGAACGCGATACCCTGCGCTCGGCCCGGGCCGAGATCTGCACCCCAGTTGCCCTCGGCAGCGAGCGTGCGCAGTACGTCACGGTGGCGCTCGCTCGCCACCGCCCCGATCCGCAGCTCCATCGGATCGGTAACGAGGGCGTGGGCGATGCGGTCCACCATGATCTCCGCGGCGGTACGTACGGTTCCCGAGAACACCGATCGCCAACTGCCGGTCGGCATCGCGATCGGTACCTCGACCAAGGTCCTGATGCCGGCGTCGGTGAACGAGTACGGGTCTCGGGTGCTGTGGAACAGCGTCTGAGATATCAGGGGGGACGGTGCCACTGCGTCGGTCACGAGGTCACCGAAACCGCCGTCGAAATCGGTGCAGACGGCAGCCACACGTTGCTCCCAGGAGATCACGGTGCCGCGGGCGAGGACCGCGTCGAACTTGGTGTGTACAGCGGGTCTGGCCCGGCCGTGCCGCATGTCGTCCACTCGCGACCACATCAGGCGCACCGGTCTGCCCAGTGCTCGGGAGATGACGGCGGCTTCGAGTGGGCCGTCCAGATAGAGCCTCCGCCCGAACGATCCGCCGCCGTTCATCACGTGGGTGGTGACCCGATTCAACGGAAGGCCCAGTGTCAGGGCAATTCTCTGACCCGCGTAGTTGGGCAACTGCATCGACGCCCAGACGTCCGCGCGATCGGCCCGCACGTCGGCGACCGCCGAATTGGTTTCCATCGCTGCGTGCGAGACGGGAGCGAAGTCGAAGTCGACGTTCAGTTTCGTTTCGCCCGGCAGCTCGGGCCTGCCCACTCCGCCGAAGCCCGTGAACGCCGGGGTGCTCCGCCGAAGCCTGTCCTGGATGGAATCGGTGGACTCGTCGTCGATCGTTCCCGCGTTCCACGTGACCACCGCGGCGTCCTTCGCGGCCAGCGCGTAGCCGAAGGTGCGCGCCATGATGGCAACCCCGGTGGACACGACGGCAATGTCGATGACCCCCGGCATCGCTCGCAACGCCGCCTCGTCCACGGTGGCAACGGTTCCGTTGATCGTCGGTGGGCGTCGGACGACGACAGGCATGGCGTCGGGCACGTCGAGATCGAGCGTGTAGGTGAGCTGACCGGTGACGATCGCGCGAGCGTCCAGGCGCGTCGTCGGGGTGCCGACGACAGTTGTGTCCGTCGTGGGCTTCGGGGCAACCGCGTCGTAGCGCAGATCCGGAGCTGCGGCGGCGGCCGCCAGTTCGCCGAAATGCGCCGACCGCCCGTCCGGTGCCGAGACGATGCCGTCGGCGATCGTCAGCGCGCGGATGTCCGCTCCCCACCGGTCGGCGGCGGCGCGGAGCAACCGTGCTCGCGCCGTCGCAGCGGTGGAACGAGCCGGCTCCCACAGAGATTGGATGGAGTTGGAGCCGCCGGTGTAGTGGTTGCCGATCAGTTCCTGCCGGCCACGGGAGAGGGAGATCACAGTCTTGTCGAGTGAAATGTCGAGCTCTTCTGCTATCAACATCGCCACCGACGTCGTGAGGCCTTGCCCGATCTCGGCGCGGGGCAAGGAGCAGTGCACGGATCCGTCCCCGCGTACCTCGAGGATCACCAGATTCGAGTCGGCGGGAAGAGCGGTGCGCCCCTGTCCGAGTTCGGTTTCGTTGTCGGACGGCTCGGCAGAAGCCGTGGTCCGCGTCACGAGCATCAGCGTCGAGCCGGCCACCACTGCGGTGATGAAAGCACGACGCGACACGGTGCGCCGCTCGGGTATCGCGTGCGTCACATCGTCCTTTCGGTCGGGCTCGACCTTACAGTCGTCGATCCGGCACTTCGTGCACATCGAGGCGCGGCCGGTCGTGAATCCCACGGTGTCGGCATTCGTTCGGTGCTCGTCACGACGAGGCTCGAGATCCGGCGTTATCGAGTCGTTATATTTCGTTGCTTTATCGTGACAGGGAGCCCCGATGGGCCGCGATGTTCGAGCGGCAGCATGGGCAACATGGAACCAGACGACATGGCGGCCGGGTCCGCGCAAGACGCACGAGAGAGCTCTGCAACGAGCGACCGAGGCTTCGGATCTTTCCTGGAGATGTTTCAGAGCGCGTCGACGACGAATTCCGACCGCGAGCACTGACCCGCACGGCGGGGCAAGGACGTCGCCGGTCGAGTTAGCGTGGAGAGATGCAGTCACCGATCACCCGCTATCTCGAATCCGTTCTCGACGATTGTCGTGGACAGGGCGGCGGGGCCATCGCGGAGGGCAACGCCGAACTCGAACGAGCGGACCCGGACACCTTCGCAGTCGCCCTTGCGACCGTCGGCGGATCCGTCTACGCCGCCGGCGATCACGGCGTCGAGTTCTCCATCCAGTCCATCTCCAAGGCACTCGCGTATGCGTTGGCCATCGAAGACAACGGACTGGAACGAATGCTCGAGGCGACCGACGTCGAGCCCTCCGGTGATTCCTTCAACGAGATCTCGCTCGAACGCAGCACGGGCCGCCCGCGTAATCCGTTGATCAATGCCGGCGCCCTCGCTGTGCACTCGATGATTCGTGGCCACTCGCCCCAGGATCGTGCGGACCGTGTTCGAGACCTCCACAGTCGCTGTGCTGGAAGAACATTGAGTACCAACTCGTCGGTGTACGAGGCCGAGATCGAATCGGACGACCGCAACACCGCGATTGCGCATCTGCTGAAATCGGTGGGAGTGCTCGCAGCAGAACCGGCCGACGTTGTCGACGGGTATGCCCGCCAGTGCTCAGTGGACGTCAACTGCGTCGACCTGGCCACCATCGCCTCGGTGATGGCCAACGGTGGAGTCGATCCCATCACCGAGGAGCGACTGATCGACGGTGCGATCAACCGGCACGTGCTGTCGGTGATGTCGACATGTGGAATGTACGACGGTTCCGGTAGTTGGATTGCCGCGGTGGGCATTCCGGCGAAGAGCGGGGTAGCCGGTGCCATCGTCGGTGTGCTGCCCGGGCAGGTGGGGGTGGCCGTACTCTCGCCCAGGTTGAACGAACACGGGAACAGTGTGCGGGGAGTTGCAGTGTTCGAGCGACTCTCACGTGATCTGGAACTGCACATGATGCACGTGGCACCGAGTGGTGCATCGGCCATCCGTGAGGTGACCGGCGAAGACGTGACGACCGTGCAACTGCAGGGCGATCTGCGTTTCGCGGGAGCCGAATCGGTGCTGGCCACTCTGGCGAACAGTGAGAAGCTCAGCCGCCGAATCGTTCTCGATCTGAGTCACGTGCGGGCAATGGACGACGTTGCACGTCGAATGCTCGACGCTGCTGCCGCCGGTCTGCGCGAAGACGGATACGACGTCCAGATCGACGACCCGAACGCACTGATGACAGTGCTCGACCTCGAGTGACGCCTACCCGGTGCCGTCAGAGCCGTCCGCGAAGAATCAAGTTCCAATAGCTCCGTGGCAGGCCGTAACGGTCGAACAGCCAGGCCGATCGGCGCGCCTTCAGCGGATCGAGAAACGACGGTAGCGATGGCGTGAGCGACCCGGTTCGGTCGAACTCGGCCGCAACGAGACGGTGGGAGTCGATCGTCACCGGTGCGACGGTATAGCCGTCGTACGACGTCAATTCTCTTCCGGCTCTGGCGGCCAGCAGATTGTCCACCAGCACGGCTATCTGCTTTCTCAGCCCACCGCCGGAGGAATCGGTGTCTATCGCCGCACCGTCACCGGCGGCCCAGATGTCGCGGTGATCGCGGTGCCGCAGGGTGCGCGGATCGATGTCGACGAGACCGTGCTGTGCGCCGCCGGTCAATCCGGACGACTCCACCCATGGCTGCCCGCGGAACGGTGGAACCAGGTGCAGCATTCGATAATCGATGATCGTCTGCGCGCCCTCGTGATCGGTGACCGTGATCTGCCGGGTGGCAGGCGACAGCGCGGTCACAGCGGTTCGGTGCAGAATTCTGACGCCGAGTTCGTCGAGATGTCTGCGCAACATCGAGTCGAGCCGAGGGACCCCGAGCAGCTCTTCACGATCGATGACCAGAATGATGTCGATGTCGGCAAGCTCCCCGGTCGCGCGCCAGTGCGCGGCAGCCAGGAACAATGGCTTGAGCGTGGTTCCGGTGCAGCCCACAGGTGGCCGGGGAACGGTGAACACTGCAGTGCTGCGCTCGGTGGAGTCGCCGACACCGGGTGACGGAAAGTGGGAGATCAACTGCCAGGTCTTTTCGGCTCGACCCAGATAGTTGCTCGTCACCGCGTCGGAGTCGGCTGCCGCGGAAATACCGGCAAGTGCGTCGTCATCGGGTACCAGGCCGGTGCCGATGATGAGGTCTCCGTAGCCGTAGCGTCGACCGGACGCAGTCGTGGTCACCTTCTGCACGGGATCGACCCCGACGACCGCGTCTTGGATCCAGGTGCACTTCTTCGGCATCACCGAGCGTTGAGTGCGCTCGGCGTCGGCGAGTCGGGCCTGACCGCCACCGACGTACGACAGCAGAGGCTGATAGGTGTGAACAGCCTGGGGTTCGATGACGGCTACATCGGTGATGCCGCGGCGCAGCGCGCGCGCGGCCGCACTGACTCCGGCGTTGCCGCCGCCGAGAACGAGTACGTCGTGGTAGCCGTCGACGCCGCTCGATATCAAGCCGAGATCTCTCTGTCTGCGAGCGCCGCGTCGAGGGTGGTGTGAAATGCTGTGCGGCCGAGCGAGTCTGCCGCCAGCGCTCGGGTCGATTCGATCGATCCGGCCACGGCCAGTCGAGTGCCCCATCGGCTCAGATGCATCGACGTGGCGTCGAGAATTGCCGCCGTGCCTGCCGGTATCGCGTCGAGTGCGGTCAGATCGAGCACCAGTCGAGAGCCCTCGACCGCTGCATCGCCGAGCGTCTCGGCCAATACTCCGAGATCCTGCCGTCCGAATTCGCCGACGATGCGAACGACGGTGGCATCGCCGAACTCGGTGACGGTGATGCCCGCACCGGCAGTCGGGGCCGGAAACACCTGCCGAAGCGAGGGCACGACGACGGTGGGAACGGAATCGATCGAAGGCAGAACAGACACGAGAATCTCCTCGGTGAACAACGTGGGCGACGATGCCGACGCAGACGGTAGGGACCCGATATGGGTGAACGACGGCGTTTTCCTCACCGCGAGTTATCGATGGACTACCCGATTCGGGTGGTTTCATGCGTATTGTTTGCGACCTGCCCGAGCGGGCATACGGCAAGCACCTGCGAGTGGAGCCCACGCTCGGCGCACAGCCCTGGAGGGCGACGTCCCCCGACCGAGAGGACACGTCGATGACGACGGCCGAATTCGAAACCTTCACAACCACGCGAGCGATACAGGCCGATCCCGGCGTCTACGAACCGCAGGATGACTCGTGGCTGCTGTGCGAAACGGCGGCGCAGGCCGGCGTGGTGCGCGGCGCGAGAGTGCTCGACATGTGCACCGGCAGCGGCGCAGTCGCGATCGCTGCGGCGTCCTTGGGCGCGCGTGAAGTGGTTGCGTTCGACATCTCCCCGCTCGCGGTGGCGTGTGCGCGCCGTAATGCCGCCGCCCTCGGTGCCGACGTCGACGTCCGCCTCGGATCCTTCGCGGATGCCGCCGCGCTCGACCCGTTCGATGTGGTGTTGTGCAATCCGCCGTACGTGCCCTCGGAAGCGGTGCCCGTCGGAGAGGGACCGCATCGAGCGTGGGACGGAGGCCACGACGGCCGGATGGTCTTGGACCCGTTGTGCGACAGCGCTTCCGACCTACTCGCGCCCGGTGGAACACTGATTCTCGTGCAGTCCGAGTACTCGGATCCTGGCCGTACCGTGGCCATGTTGAGCAACGCGGGTATGACTGTGTCCGTGGCAGCACGTCGGTCCATCTCGTTCGGACCGGTCATGACAGAACGGTCTGCCTGGCTACAGGAGGTCGGGCTGCTCGACGCGTCTCGCGACATCGAGGATCTGGTGGTCGTTCGTGCCGACCGATGACGACGGCCCCACCGTAGATGTTCCCGCGACCGATGTTCCCGCGACAGATGTTCCCGCGAAGCCGACGCGCACACGCACCACCGTTCGTGTAGTCAAGGGTGGGCCGATAGTGGTGGACGGACCCGTCGAGATCGTGTTGGACGACGGGTCGCGCGTGCGTTCGGACCGTTTCGCGGTGGCGGTGTGCACGTGCCGGCGGAGCAAGAACTACCCGCTGTGCGACACCAGCCATCGCGCCAAGAAGCGGCCTGCTCAGTCGAGTGAGGACAGGCCGGCAGACCAACGCGACATCACGTGATCGGCGAGTTCGTTCTCCACAAAATCCAGTGCCCGCATTCCGAACACCACGTCGGCCTCGAGCTCCGGTTCGTCGCGCAGCAGGTTTCCGACGACATCGTGACGCAGCACCTGCTCGTGTACCGCGTCCGCTTCGACGTGCTCTGCGTAGAACGCGATGCACGGTTGGGGTGCGTTCAATCGTTGCAGCCCGTGAACGTACCGCTGTGAGCCGGGGGACGACGTGATCTCCGTGGCGGCGAGGTGTCCCACCGTGGCACCGCGGAGGCTTCGATGCAGACCGAAGAGCGACATCAGGTTCACCCACGCCAGCGTCTGCGCGGGAACACGGTCGACGTATCCGAGGTACGACGCGTCGAGCTCGGCCGCCTTCATGGACTCGGCCCACAGGTGTTGGTGGACGCGGTCGCCCCGCCCGCCGCCGTACTCGTCGAATTCGACTGCTACGTAAGAGGCTTTGGCCTGACCGGTCAACCGGGGGATGGCCCAGGCATGGGGGTCGGCTTCCTTGAGATGGTAGATGGAGCGGTGGACGAAATACTCGCGCATCTGCTCCCACGAGCCCTCGTCGCGAAGGAACCAGGACGGTCCTGTGCCCGACGTCGCCTCGACGGACAGGGCATCCATTTCGGAGGCGGCATCGTTGCCGGGTTCGACATTGGCCCGGACGTACTCGAGGAATGCGGATTCGAGAGTCGCTCGGAGGCGAAGAAGATCGGGGTCCCACTCCCACGAATCGGCGATCCCGACGAAGCCGCGATAGTGCAGTTCGTACGCGATCAACAGTGTCAGTTGTACATCCCGGGAGGTGGGATCGACACCGGTGACCACCGGTAGTGCTGCAGTTCGTCCTGGTTCACCGGTGGTCAGATAACGAACGACTGCATCCGAGATCGGCCCGCACGGGGTCGGCAGAACAGGGGTCCTAGCGGCGGACGGGCTGACGGACAGGAGCGCGGTCATACCTGAGACTACCCATCGTCGCCGGCATCAATCGCGGTCCGCGCATGTGTTTGTGAGCCGAATCGACCGGCAATCCGTTCTGCACGACATCGAAGTTCGGTGCCGTTCCAGCGGAAGGACCTCATGCGCGCAGTGACATGGCAGGGCAAGAGAAAAGTCAGTGTGGACTCCGTCCCCGATCCCCGGATAGAGCAGCCGACGGACGCGATTGTGAAAATCACGACCACCAACATCTGCGGCTCGGATCTGCATCTGTACGAAACCCTCGGTGCTTTCATGGACCAGGGCGACATCCTGGGCCACGAGCCGATGGGCGTCGTCGAGGAAGTCGGTTCGCAGACAGGGGATCTGGCAGTGGGCGACCGCGTCGTCATTCCGTTCCAGATATCCTGCGGACATTGCTTCATGTGCAATTCCAGCTTGTACACCCAGTGTGAGACGACGCAGGTTCGCGACCAGGGAACGGGAGCGGCGCTGTTCGGATACTCCAAACTCTACGGTCAGGTCCCCGGCGGTCAGGCCGAGTACCTCCGAGTACCGCAGGCGCAGTTCACGCACATCAAGGTTCCCGAGGGGCCGCCTGATTCTCGCTTCGTCTACCTTTCCGATGTGTTGCCGACCGCGTGGCAGGCCGTGGAGTACGCCGCTGTTCCCAGCGGCGGATCGGTCACCGTTCTCGGTTTGGGACCCATCGGAGACATGGCAGCGCGCATCGCTCAACACAAGGGTGCTCGGGTGATTGCCGTCGACTTGGTTCCCGCGCGCTTGGCCCGTGCGTCGGCGCGCGGAATCGAGACGATCGATCTGAACGACCTCGACGGCACCGTGGGAGACGCGATTCGGGACATGACCGACGGCCGCGGCACCGATTCCGTCATCGATGCGGTCGGAATGGAGGCACACGGGTCCCCGGTGGGGAAGCTGGCCCAACAGTTCGTCGGTTTCCTTCCCGATGCCGTAGCGGCGCCCATGATGCAGAAGGCGGGTCTCGATCGCCTCGGCGCGTTGAACTCGGCCATCGACATCGTTCGTCGCGGTGGAACGATCTCGATCAGCGGGGTCTACGGGGGTATGGCCGATCCGATGCCGATGATGACCCTGTTCGACAAGCAGATTCAGCTGCGCATGGGTCAAGCGAACGTCAAGAGATGGGTCGACGACATCATCCCGCTGCTCGGTGACGACGACCCCCTCGGCGTCGACTCGTTTGCCACCCACGAGCTGGCGATGGAACAGGCACCGCACGCGTACGACATTTTTCAGAAGAAGCAGGACGGTGCCATCAAGGTGCTGTTGAAGCCGTAGCACTTCGAATACAGCGATGCGGCCCGGAACAACACGGGCCGCATCGGTATTCGCAGAAGGAGCAGTCGGTCTACATCAGTCGACGGAGATGACGTCCTTGGCGATGGCTGCCACGCGAGTCTGTCCTGCGGACACGACGCCGTGGCGATTCTTGTGTGCCTCTTCGTACGTCACGACAGTGCGGACATCCGTCGGGTCGGTGAGGTCTTTGATGGCGGCGACGGCGTCCGAGACGTTCAGATCGTCGTAGTCCGCAATCGGCAGCTCGTCGGCGTCGAGCGTTCCACTGGCCGAGCGAGCAGTGTGGATGGCGTCGGCGACAGAATCGACGCCTTCGCTACGGGTGACGTCCTCGGCAGCCTCGAGGGCAGCGTCGCGGCTGGCGGTCAGAGTCTTGACTGCCACGTCACCGGCGTGTGCACCGCGGCCGAGCAGTGCGCTGAGGCGATCCGGTGTCGCGCGAGCGGCGTCGAGTGCGCGGTCGAGGCTACGTGCAGACCATGTGGCCGGTGCGTTGACGATCTTGACCGCGGTGCCTGCGGCAGCCTGGAACGGCGTGCGGCGCAGTGCTGCGGGTCCGCCCAGTGCGTCCTCGGCAAGCACTGTTTCCAGCCACTCGACCGTTGCGGTGTGCGCGGTGGCCAACCGGGTGGCCAGTGCTACTACGGACGGCTCGTGGGCTGCAGTCGCCAGAGCCTTGATGTACTTTGCTCGGCCCAGCAGCTGCTGCTCGAGGGCCAGATCGCCCAGCAAGGCTTCGTCGAACGGCTGAGCCTGTTCGGCGACGGCCTTCACGGCAGCGAGCGTGCGGCCCAGGAACGGTGACACGAGGTCGGGCAATCCGCCGAGACCGCGCAGGGCCTCTTCGATGGCAGCGGCGCGTTCGCGTCCGTTCGCGGCGTTCTGGGTCAGTTCCTTACGAACTGCCTCGGTACGCGCCTGAACGACGCGAGTTTCCGCAATTTGGATCTCAGTGTTGGTCAGCTGCAGCGCGACGCGCAACTGGGCGATCAATGTGGATGTGCTCATGGTGATCCCCTTCGGTTGGTGGTCGATACGTGTGGCAGAGACTCGAGGGCCTGGTCTTGTTCGGCCCTGTCCGGTCATTACCCGTGAGTAGGTTCGCTCAAACGGCTACCGCGAATGTGTGAACAGCAACACGATCGGCGCACGGCGAATCGAAGCTAGGTGGTGGGCACCGGTTTCGATCGACCTGTCACCGGACATCCGACAGACATGAATACCGAGTTGTACACAGCAACCGTCTCCGCCACCGCGACGGGCGTCACCTCCGACGACGGCGTCCTGTCGCTGAGTGTGCGTGAACCCGAGAAGCTCGGCGGCCCGGGGGAGGGCACCAACCCCGAGCAGCTCATGGCTGCCGCGCTGTCGAGCTGCCTGGTCGAATCCCTGCGGATCGCCCTCGGAACGGTCGGCGGCAGCGTCGACGAACTGGCGGTCACCGGAACCGTCGTCCTCACCGACTCCGACGCATCCGGATACGACGCGAAGTTCGCACTGTCGGTGTCGCTGCCCGGCACGGACGACCCCGACGCGGTGCTGGCTCAGGCGACATCGATCTGCCCGTTCCTCAAGGCCATCGATGGGGTCGACGTCACCCTGGCATGACCCCGCGTCGGGGTGCTGTGGCACATTTCCGACATGACATCGATCCGAACCCGAACGGGTAGCGGCCTCGCCGCGATCAAAGCCGGGTTCGCTCGCGAGGACACGACGCTGATCGCCGGCGGCCTGACCTTCTACGCTGTCATTGCCGTCGTACCCCTTCTGTTGCTCACCATCCGAGCCACCACAGCGTTGGTGTCGGCCGAATGGGTGCGATCGGGGTTCGATGCGGTGGCGGCGCTGCTGCCCGACGCGCTCGATGCGCGGGCCGCAGTGGACGGACTGGCCACTGCCGGAATCGAACTGGGTCCCATCGGTGTACTGATCTCCATCTTTCCGGCGACCTTCTACGGCGAGGGCTTGCGCCGGGCGATCGTGCGATTCTCGCCGACCCGCGAATCGTTCACCGGATGGCGTGGCAGATTGGCGATGGTGCCTTTCTTCGCCGCCGCCCCGGTTCTGCTCGCCGGTGTGCTGAGCGTGGCCAGGCTGCTTCAGGCCACGACGGGCGAGGGCGGCATCGGTGCCATGACGCTTCGGGTGTTCCTCGGGTTCAACTGCCTCTGGCTGATCTTGTCGGTTCCCCTCGCGTGGACCTATCGAGTGATTGCGCCGAGAGCCGTAGGGTGGCGAGCGTTGATCATCGGATCACTGGTCACGTCGTCGATCGTGACCGGATTCGTGCACGGTTTCATTCTGTTCCTGGCAATTCCAGTGGACCTGGGCGCGCCGTTCGGCGGGCTCACTGCCATCGGCGGGGGCGTAGCCGTCATGCTGTGGATGTTCGTGTTCCACGTGTTGGCGCTGGCCGGTTGGCTGGTCACCGCGGAATTCGATCGGCCCGGCGATGCAGCCCGAACATCAGCTGAATGAAGCCGAGTACGGCCAGCGTGCACGTCACGGACATTCCGATGGTGGCCGATGTGCCGGCAGTAGCCGGGGCGGCACCGGCGACGGTCGCGGTGACCGCTGCGGCGATCACTCGCGACGGTCGCTCCCAGACCGTCAGGAACCCGACGTCCGGGATGCCGGCACCGACGGCCCGAGCCCGGGCCATCTCGTGCAGCAACGTGGTCACCCCGACTGCGATCACGAGAGGCATCGGAGCCCCGAGTACGAAGCCGCTGGCGAGCAGCAGCAGATCACTGCATCGATCTGCGACGGTATCGAGCAGATAGCCCCACTGAGACTGGGATCGGCCGATCATCGCGACGCCGCCGTCGATGCTGTCGAGTAGGCCCGAGAGGGCAATGAGCACGGCGGCGAGCAGAGGGGCCGAGGTGCCCGGCCGAGAAAGAGCGACCGCCGCCCCGGCGACGACGACGGCAGCGAACGTCACGGCGTGGGCGGAGACGGATGCGCGAACCAGAGGCGCGCTCAGCGTGTAGACCACCGTCAGCCAGCAACGGACCAGCACCGAGGAGGACGGGTCTATGCCGTTGTGCAGGGTCGACCACGTGGACAGGTATTCATCACGAGTCGCCGGTCGAACCGGGGAATCCCGCTGACTGGACACACTGCGCTGACTGACCATCGACGATCCTTGCTCGGCACCCGATACGAGGGACCCGACGAGCATCCGAACACGAGGGTGTACGTCGAGACTTCCGGGTGGCGTACCCGTTCTGTCCGTTTTCAATCGTCGTCCGAATTGCTCTCTCGCCTGCGAGCCTTCAGCCGCGAGATCTTGATGCCCGCGGCGACGAGTACGAGCAGCCATCCCGCGACCAGTACCCCGCCACCGACGAACGCCGCGCGCCGTAGCGGGTGTGCGTCTGCATAGACGTAACCGACTGTGCCCCAGAGCAATGCAATGAAAGCAATGATTGCCATCATGCAGATCATCGAATAGAGCGTTCTGTTCATTTTCACTCGACCTTGCTGTTCACTTCGTCCCGACCTGCCCTGACCTGATTTTCCCACCGACCCTGTATTCGGACTCTCGTTCGGTGCCGGCACGGTATTACCCGTCACCACGCCAAGTTCGGCTGGTGCTCACCGATCGACAATCCGAATTCGACGCCGGTGCGGTGCCTGGAACCGAACAACGCGTCCGCCACGTCGTGCGGTGCCCGTCCGAGTGCCTGTGCCCACCGTGCCGCACGTGCAGTCGATCGCGAACTACGCAACTCGACGACACCCGAACCGCCGACGTCCACGGTCATCCGGTCGGCACCGGCGGCGAGCATTCGACGCAGTGCGTGGTCGCCGAACAACACCGGGCCACGGACGTACACGACGACGTGGCTGATGCCGGTGTCGCCCGGCTGCCCGTGCCGCACCCGCGGATCGATATCTCCCCACGGCCGTCGCAACTCGGCTGCGTCGGGGCCGTGAATCCACACCGCACAATCGCTCTCGCGCAGAACGGATCCGACGGTGCGCAGCAGAGACGCCGAGGTGTGTCCCGTCGAATCGACGACCGCGACGATCTCGGGCACAGCGTAGAGCAGACCGTGGGTGCGCGCCGCCGGGTCGGTGATCCGCGAGGCCAACATCATGGCCTCGGTGTTCTTGCGTTCGCGGTCTCCGCCTGTCCGCTCGGCCCATTCCGGTCCGTCGTGCCAGGCGACTGCGCGCGGCAGGTGTGCCAGAACGGCACCGGCATCGTAGGCACGGTGCGCGAAATCCCAGTCCTCGCCGCCGTATCCGACGATGCTCTCGTCGAATCCGCCGACGTCCTCGAAGAGCGCACGAGTGCACGACATGACAGCGCTGATGATGTACCGGTACGAACGGCGATCGGCGTCGAGCAAATTTCGGGAACGCGCGTATCCGTCTCGCAGCCACTGCGGTTCGGTCAACTCCGGCGGTCCGGTCGATCGACCGCCGAGCCACTGTGCAACGTCCTCGGCGGTCCAGCCGTCCAGATCGGCGTGGCGTCGACGCCCCACGGCGAGGCCGTCGGGCAGGGCGGCGAGCAACCGGACAGATTCCGCGATGTAGTCGGGATCGGGAATCGTGTCCGCGTCGAGAAAACACAGAACCTCACCGTCGGCGGCCGACGCGCCGAGATTACGGGCGGCTGCCGCGCGAAACCCCAGATCCGACTGACGTACGACCGTGATGTCGAGCGCCGAACGATAGGCATCGACGTCCGGCGGTACGGGTGAGCCGTCGTCGGCCACGATCACCTGCACGAGAGAGGCCGGATACTGTTGGAGGGTCAGCGCGGTCAGTACGAACTCCAACCGGCGCTGTTGCTCGAAGTACGGGATCACGACCGAGACCGACGGGTGTCGGTCGCCGGACGGCACCAGATCCCACCGATTGCCCGGCACCACCCAGCGGCCGTCGGGAAGCTCCTCCGCCTGCGGCCGCTCGAATTCGCGAAAGAGTGCGCAGTACAGGGCCGCTGCCTGGTGAAGTGTCGGATAGGGGACGACGCCGGGCTGCTGCCAGGTTCTCTCGGGATCGTCCAGCGCCTCGATCATGGCCGCAGCGAGACCGTCGAGGGAGTTCTCGTGGATCCAGAGTGTCCCTGGCGAATTGGCCTCGATCTCCTCGACGTACCGACCGCGGGGGACCAGCGGTCTACGACCTGCAGCGATCCACGAGTTGATCGAACCCGACGCCGACAGGTGTCGGTGAAACGCGACAGGCACGGCGATCGATCCGAGCAGCTCGTCCAGTTCGGCGTCGGGGACGAAACCGGTCGAACCGAACGAACGGCCGAATTGTGCTGCGGCACGGCCCAGTTCGTCGATCATGTCCTCGTGACCCGGCGACGCGGATCCGATCGACAGCAGATCGACGGAGGTGTCGAGAGCGCGCATGGCCTCGAGGACCTCCTCGTGTCCCTTGCCGGGGTACACGAACCCCAGTACGCCGACGACGGCGCGTACGGTGTCGCGGCGCTCGGGAACTGTCACCGGACGGTCGATGGGAAGCGGGATCACGCGAATGTCGCGAGCACCGGCCGGCAGCTCGTCGAGCAGCAGCCGCTCGTGCATGCTGGAGACGACGACTGCCGACGCACAGTCGATCACTCGCCGATAGCAGTCTTTCCGCGCTTCGAAAGCGTGTCCGTCGGAGGCCTGCGGAACGTCGTGCACAGTGATGGTGATCGGGGCTCGGTGTCGCTGCGCCATCGACACGAAGGCGTCGGCGGCCGCACCCGCGGTGCGGCCGAACAATCGGTCGGTGAAGTGCACGTGGACCGGAATGTCGACCGAGAGATCCTGGAGGTTCGAGATCACCGGACTGGCTGTTGCAGAAGCCAATCGGTCTGCGCAGCGAACTACTCCGTGCTCGGCAGGGCCCATGACGAGATGGTGGACCGGCTGGTTCACGGCGCCAGTTCCAGTATGCGGATCAGTTCCGCGTGTCGCTCCAGCGCCGCACCGACGAAGTGCGGGTGAGCGGCGTACCACCGCAGATGGGCGCGGTGCACCGAATCCGGCGAATGCTGCGTGCCGTCGACCGACCACTCGGTCCGTGGATCGCCGGCGAGGCCGAGGGCGTCGAGCACTCGTTGCTCGACCGGTGCCCGAACACCACCGAGCAATTCGCGACCCGGATCCGCGGCGGTGCAGCCGGTACTCAGTTCGTCGAGGATGCGCTGGGCGAGAGCGATGAGCACCACATTGGTCGCATGGTTGATCGTGTGTGTTGCCGCGCGACCGGCCTCGACGAACAGATCGGCCGCTGCAATGTCGGTATCTCGGCTCTCGCGTCGACGTAACTCGACGAGGCTTGCCTCGGCGGCGCGTCGCAGCCCATCGTCCGAGACCGATCGATCCCAGTCGTCGTTTTCGCCGAGTCCGCTGTCAGCGCCAAGGATCGTGCGCAGGTCGTGGTAAGGCACCAGGCTCGGCACGGCGGCAGGTTCGCTCGGATGTCGAACGATGACCTGAAAGGGATGCAGCCCTGCGTATCTGAGTACCGGCCATCGCACGACGGTGGCGTCGGGTCGCAGTGCCTCGGCCAGATCGGGTACACCGAGCGGTAGCGAACGATAACCCTCCCGAACCGGTTGCGTGAGAAGGACCGACGCCTCGCGCACCAGTCGGTCGACATGGGGTAGGTCGGAGGCGTCGAGCTCGTGAACGGGCGGTACGCGAACGGTCCGTAGCGGCATGGCCGGATCGGAATCGAGCAGAATGCGCAGTGCCTCGGCCTGACAATTTCCCCAGACCAGAAGCAATGGCCGGTCGTCGTGTGCGGCGGCGTCACGGCCGTGTTCTCGTTCGGCTACTCCGTAGAATTCGCCGTAATGGCGGGTGCGCCCGTCCATGCTTGCCCCGACGTCGTGTGCTCGTTCGTAGTGGACCATTTCCTCGTCAAGGTAACCCCGCCAGACCTGCTGCGCCAACCCCGATTGAACCCGGGCAAAAGTGGGTACAGGACACATATCGCGTGTCGGGACCAGGCACGATTGCCCTGCCTGTACCCGAAGGAAGTCATGATTCGTGTTGCCTCGGTTCCGTCCTCGCATGTCTACGTTCAGCATCTGCAGCCAGTGCTCGGCGACCGTACGGAGTTCACCTCGGAGCGCGTCGTGTTGCTGCCCGACCCTTCTCCAGTCCGCGTGGATGTACCCGGCCAATGGTGGCCGCCGCGGCTTCTCGACGCTCAGTGGCTCGCCGAGCAGAACGACGTCCAGTTCGACGTCCTGCACGTGCATTTCGGCTTCGAGTCCTTCGGTCCCGAAGAGCTCGCTCGGACCGTCGAACATCTACGTGCCAATCGGCAGGCCTTGGTTGTGACCGTTCATGATCTGCACAATCCCCACATCGCCGACAACGCCGATCATCTTCGGCAACTGGACGTTCTGGTTCCCGGAGCCGATGCGGTGATCACCCTGACCAAGGGCGCAGCCGCCTGGATCCGCGATCGATGGGGGGTGCGCGCGACGGTGGTAGAGCATCCGCACGTGGTGCCGCTCGAGCGAATGAAATCTGCTCGCCCGACAGCCGACTCGTTCGTCATCGGCGTCCACGCCAAGAACTTGCGGCCCAACATGGACCCGTTGGCGGTGATGGACGCAGTGGTCGAGGCCGCGAGGTCGCTGCCCGACGCGACGGTACGACTGGACGTCGACCAGGATGTGTTCGAGTCGACCAGCCATTGGTACAGCCCCACGATCGGCGCAAAGCTGCTGGACTACAACACGTTTCCCGACGTCGATGTTCGAGTGCACCGTCGGTTCGGTGACGACGAGCTGTGGGACTACCTCAGCGAGATCGACGTGTCGGTGCTGCCGTATCGATTCGGCACGCATTCGGGGTGGCTCGAGGCATGTCGCGACCTCGGAACGTCCGTGGTCGCTTCGAATTGCGGCTTCTATGCAGACCAAGGCCCGGTGCGCAGCTTCCGAATGGGAATCGATCACTTCGATGCAGCCGGCCTCGTCGCAGCCGTGCGGGCATCGTACGACGATCGAACGCCCGCACTCGATCCTGGCTTCCGCGCACGACAGAGAAGACGGATCGCCGAAACCCATGCAGCAATCTATTCAGCAGTGACAAAGGAGATGCGTTGAACGAGAAGCCACTTCGCATTGCGGTGCTGGCGTCATCGAGTTTTCCGGTGGCCCAGCCCTTCGCAGGCGGTCTGGAGGCACATGTCTACAACCTGGTCCGTGCGCTCACCGAGCGCGGACACCGGGTGAGTTTGTTCGCAGCGGACGGCTCCAGCGTCGACCTCGAGGCGACGCTGCTGCCGGTCCGCACCTTGGATCTGACGCCCATTTCCATTGCCGACGTCGCGATCACGCCGACTGCTATTCGGGAACACCACGCCTACCTGGCGGTCATGCTGGAACTGGCAGGCTCGCTGTCCGATTCCTTCGACATCGTGCACAACCACAGCCTGCACTACCTGCCGCTGGCGATGTCCTCGACCTTGCCGGTGCCGATGGTGACGACCCTGCACACGCCGCCGTTCGCCTGGTTGGAGTCGGCCGTGGCGCTGGCCCCTGCCGGGGCCAACACCTTCGCCGCAGTCAGTGAGTTCGCTGCCTCTCAATGGGCCGATGTCACCACCGGCACGGTGGTCATTCGTAACGGGATCTCACTGGAAGACTGGCCGTTCGGCAGTGGCGGCGATTACGTGGTGTGGTCCGGACGAGTGGTTCCCGAGAAGGGGCTGCATCTGGCCATCGCCGCGGCGAGGCTTGCGGGACGCTCGCTGCGCATCGCGGGTCCGCTGAGCAACCTCGACTACTTCCATGGAGTCGTCGAACCACTGCTCGACGACGATATTCGCTATGTCGGGCACCTCGATCAGCCCGCGTTGGCGGCGTTGGTGGCAGGAGCCGAGGTCGCGCTGGTGTCGCCGGTATGGTCCGAGCCGTACGGCCTGGTGGTGGCGGAAGCGCTGGCGTGCGGCACCCCCGTCGCCGCGTTCGCGCGCGGTGGTATTCCGGAGATCATCGACGCATCGTCGGGAGTCCTCGTGCCGGCCGACGACGTACAGGGTCTGGCCGCAGCGATCCCTCGGGCAGCTGCGCTGAACAGAAGCGACGTCAGGGCCCGCGCCGAAGTGGTGTGTTCGATGGATCGGATGGTCGACGAGTACGAGGCGCTGTACCACTCGACACTCGATGCGTCTGCAGACCCGATGGACGAGCGGCTCGTGTTCGCTTGATCGGCTACTACGCGCACCATCACGGGGTCGGTCACGTGACTCGCGCCGATTCCATCGCGCGTTCGTTGTCGGAACCGACGACCGTCCTGTCCTCGCGCACTCGACCACCAGGACACGCTGCGGCCCAATGGATTTCGTTACCGATCGATGTCGACGAGTTCACGGACCCTGCTGCGCAGCAGAGTTCGGCGGGCGGAGTGTTGCACTGGGCACCGCACGACGTGAACGGCCTGACCGAGCGAATGGCGATCATCGCGGAGTGGGTGGCGCGGGAGAAACCGTCGGCGGTAGTGGTGGACGTGTCGGTGGAAGTGGCGATGTTTCTGCGCCTCATGGGAGTTCGAGTGATCGTCATGGCGATTCCGGGGGAGCGGACGGACCCGGTCCACGGCCTCGCCTACCGGTCCGCGACGCACATCCTCGCTCCATGGTCACAGGAGATCTACGACCCGATCTGGCTGTTGCCCTATGCGGACAAGACCACGTTCTCGGGATCGATCAGTCGATACGCCGGACGCGAGCGGACCTCGATCTCGGTCGATCCGACGGTCGTGGTGTTGGGCGCGGCGGGCGGTACGTCGCTCACCCGCGATCTCGTGAACTCGTGGTCTGCAGTGGACGACCGATTCGAGTTCAGGGCCCTCGGTGTAGCCGGTGGTGATTGGGTCGACGACGTGTGGCCGGTGCTGTGCTCGGCATCGATCGTCGTCACGCACGCCGGGCAGAACGCCATCGCCGACGTCGCCGCATCGGGTGCGCCCGCCGTCGTCGTGCCGCAAACTCGACCCTTCGACGAGCAGGTGGCCACCGGCCGAGCCCTGGCCGACGGTGCGGTTGCCGAGGTACTCGATACGTGGCCGTCCGTCGCCCGGTGGCACGCCGCAGCGGACCGCGCACTCGGTCTCGGCGGCGACCGGTGGTCTGCGCTGCGTACCGACGGTGCGCCCGCACGCGCAGCTCGGGCCATCGAGCAAGCCGTGTCTAGGAAGGTTCTGCAGTGAGGATCGCGGTGGTCACCGTGGTGGCCGGTCGACACGAGCACCTGTCGGCTCAGGTGCGAGGTCTTCGAGACATCGCTGCGGAACAGCTCGAGGTGGACCGATTCGAGCACATCGTGGTGTCCATGGGCGACGACGCGGTTGCCGAGGTGCTCGCCAGAACCGGTTCGGCCGCAACCTGTCTCGAGATCCCCGTGCACGGAGCGCTGCCGCTCGCCCGCGCACGCAACGTCGGCGCGGCTGCTGCGCTGGACCGTGGCGCTGAATTGCTGGTGTTTCTCGATGTCGACTGCATCCCGGGACCGGCGCTGCTCGAGCGATACCGATGCGCGGCAGCGGCGTCGGGTAACGAGCGATCTCTGCTCTGTGGTCCGGTCACCTACTTGAAAGAACGCGACGTCGGAACCGAAGGACGGGCTCTGGCGGCACTAACCGGCCCGCACCCGGCGCGCCCGAACCCGCCGACCGGAACCGTCGAACACGGGGACAACTTCGATCTCTTCTGGTCGCTGTCGTTCGCCGTCACCGCCCCGACCTGGACCGAACTCGGTGGCTTCTGCGAGGACTACACCGGCTACGGCGGCGAGGACACCGATTTCGCTGCCACCGCGGTGGCGTCGGGCATGGGGTTGCGGTGGGTGGGTGGAGCGCACGCGTATCACCAATGGCATCCGGTTTCCAACCCTCCGGTCGAGCATCTCGACGACATCGTGGCCAACGCGCGCACGTTCTTCGATCGATGGGGTCGGTGGCCGATGGTCGGCTGGCTCGATGCCTTCGCGGCACGCGGACTCATCGAGTTCGGCAACCGAGGCATTCGGCGCGTCGCCTAGTCTGGTCGAACCTCAGGACCTAGGAGTCAGCCCGTGCCCCAGCCTTCAGTGCCGCTGCGTTCGCTCGGCTTCCTCACGATCGGATTGTTCGACGAAGCAGATCCTGCGCGCGGGCACGAATCGACGCTGAACATCATCGAACTCGGCGAGCAGCTGGGCTTCGACAGTGCGTGGCTTCGGCACCGTCATCTGCAGTACGGAATATCGTCACCGACAGCGGTCATGGCGGCTGCGTCGCAGCGAACCCACCGGATATCACTCGGCACGGCGGTGACCCCGCTGGGTTGGGAGAATCCCTTGCGTTTGGCCGAGGATCTCGCGACGGTCGATGTGCTGTCCGGTGGACGGATCAATCCCGGCGTCAGCGTCGGGCAACCGATGCAGTTCGAGCGTGTCAAGCATGCGCTGTATCCCGACACCGCCGACAAAGAAGATTTCGGATACGACCGGGTATCGAGGTTGCTCGGTTTCATTGCCGGTGAGCCGGCGTCGACCTGGTCGGGTATCGAGGGAATCGAGTCGTATTCCGATCGCGTACAACCGCATTCGCCCGGTCTGCGTAGCCGGATGTGGTACGGCGGAGCGAGTCTTCGGTCGGCGCAGTGGGCCGGTGAGAACGAGATGAACCTGTTGGTGAGCAGTGTGGTGCGCGCCGAAGAGTCGACCGATTTCGACGAGATCCAGCACTCGCACATCGAGCGGTTCCGGAAATTCCATCCGGCGGGGCGTGATGCGCGGGTGTCGCAGGGGCTGGTCGTCATTCCGACCGACAGCGCCGATGCCGCTCGGATTGCCAAGTACGAGGAGTACGTGCGCGGTCGATCGGCACGGACGCACGAGCCGCAGGGTCCGGCGCGCATGATGTTCGCACCCGACCTGATCGGTAGCTCGGATCACATTGCCGAGCAGCTGTATGCCAACGCATCGTTTCGCGAGGTGGACGAGGTGGCCTTCGCGCTGCCGTTCAGCTTCGACCATGAGGACTACGTACAGATTCTCACCGACATGGCGCAGAAATTGGGTCCGGCCCTGGGATGGACGCCCGCACAGCAATGAGGACGGTCGACCGCGCGGCCGACCGTCCTCATCGGGCTGAACCTGTGAACTATCCGCCGGTGATGGGCGAGTTGTACGCACACGGGATCGACTTCGTGGGGAAGCCCTTCGGATCCAGTGCGTTCTTCACGATTCCGATCGCGCGCTGCGAGACCGAGATCGACAGGTGGTCCGACAGGTCGATGCCGCAACCGTCCTGCAGGGTGACGTTGTTGACCGTGGCACCGGGGCCTGCGGTGAGGAACGTCGTCTTGTAGGGGGTAACCACTTCGTCGTACTTGGTGCCGATCACGGTGTACTTGATTCCGGGGTCGGTGTCACCGCCCACAGCCAAGGCCTTGACCAGCGGAGAGTCGATGACCTGGTCGGAGGCCGCGGGACCGGCGATGGCACCCACGACGCCGAGCACGTTCAGGCCGATGTTGTTGATGGTGCGACCGAGCGTGCCGATTCCGACCAGCGTGGTGCCGTGGTTCGAGCCGGCGACGCTGACGACGGTGTTCACCTTGTTCTTGGTGGGATCGGCCGGATTCGCGCCACCCTCGAAGCGAAGGTACTGGCGGGTGACGAGACCACCCTGGGAGTGACCGACGATGTCCACCTGCGCGGAGCCAGTAGCGGTGCGCACAGCGTCGATGTAGGTAGCGATTTCCTTGGCGCTCGAGGCGACGGAGTCGGTGCCGCGCAGCGACTTCAAATGTCCGGCGATGCTGGCGTCGGTGTCACCGTAGTTCAGCGCGAAGACACAGTAGCCTTCCTTCTTCAGCGCAGGTGACATCCGAGCGAAGTTGTTGAATGCGTTCTCCCAGGTGCCGTGCAGCAGGACAACCGGTCGTGGATGCGCTGCGGATGGCTTGCAGTTCCAGTCGTTGGCACCCTGCGGCGCGATGTCCGGGTTGACGACGCTGTACAGGAAGCCGGCGATGAAGTTGGTGAATACCGGGCCGGTTCCCTTCGTCTCGGTCTTCGGATCGTAGGTGCTGGTCGCCGGGAGAGCCGAGTCGAGACTCGGAGGAACGATGCCCTGGTCGGAGGCCTTGGGCGACGCCTCGGTCGGTGCGGGCGGGATGACGTCGTCGCCCTGCACTGTGGCGGGCGGCGCGGGAGCGGTGGTGGGCTGAGCCTGCGCTGCAACACCGGTACCGAGGGCAAGCGAGCACGCCATTGCCGCGATCATCGCAGCGCGCACCGTGGTGGCTTTCCGCGTTGCGCGGAAAGAGGACCGAGAAGTGGTCATGGAGCCTGACTTTCGACGAGGGTTGATGGACAAGTCGGAACAGTAAGCCTCGGTTTCGGGCAAACACGGCCTCCGGCCTGGCGTTTGGAATCTGCCCGTAACCGCCTCGTCATTTGTGAGAGAGCGTCACAAGTGATCTTGGGCACCTCGATTCAGGACGCGTTGCCGGATATATTGGTGAAAACAATCCGTAGGTTTGATTGTTGTTCTACGCTTCGTGTGTTCGTTCGGTCGTGCGCTTGTCAGGCGCGCAGCACGGTAGAGCGACGGGTGAGTTCGGTGCCACAGTCGAGTGGATGCCGGACCTGTGCGACGGATGTATGTGAAACGGGTTTCGATATCGAGGGGTGTAATCGGGTGACCGCGACAGAGAGCATGCACGTGCCACAGGAGGATTACGTGGGCGGGCGACGTGCATCCGATCGTTTGCGAACGCCCCGGGAGACGGCAGCCCGGATGTTGGATCAGTACATCGGGGAACCGGAAGACACTCCGCCGCCGCGGGACTGTGCTCGCGGTGAACTCGACGACATGACGACCACGTGCTGCGAACTGGCGACGGGTGTCCTCGAATCGGGTCGCCTACCGACGGCGGCAGCGATGGACATCTTTCGCGATGCGGCCACCAGGTGGGCCCGTGACGGTGTCCCACTGGGGCGGATCCAGCACGCGATCAACGAGGGCTGCGCACTGGGTCTGCGCACGGCACCGCGTTCGGTCGACGAGACTGCCGATGCTTCGGTGGCCGACGGCACCGTGCTGATCATGGAACTCCTGGACGCCGTCACCGAATCCGTGTCCGACGCCTATCTCGCCGAATTTCGCACGCTGACGCAGAACGGTCCTCGCCACGACGCCGAGCTACTCGACGCGCTGCTGACCGGCGACGGGACGGCCCGCAGGATTGCCGACCGAATGGGCGCGTTGCTCGCCGAGGACTATCACGTGGTGGCCCTGCACTTTCCGGCCCACGCGGACGACGGTGCTCGCCGGAGCGACGCCAGCATGATGGCAGCTCGCAAATTGCGAAAGATACATGCCGTGCTGGCGACCCTCGACGCGGAATGTGCGCCGATCGCATCCGTCAGCGCCACCGGCGGAACCGTGCTGTTGCCCGACATTCCCGGCGTCGACGTCGACGAACTGGTCGGTCGTTTCGCGGACGGCGGGCAGATAACCGTCATCGCGACCACAGCATCGGCAGCGATCGACGATATCGCAGCGACTGCGCCCCACCTGTACGAGCTGTTGAGTCTCGTTCGTCGGTTGCGATATGCGCCGGGAACGTATCGGATTTCGGATCTGGTGTTCGAGTACCAGGTGAGCAGGCCGGGCCTGGGCCGAAAGCACCTCGTGACATTGATCGATCCGCTGCGTGATTCGGTCGATCTGTTGCCGACCCTGCAGGCCTTCGTCGAATCGGACTCCAACCGAAAGAAGACGGCCACCTGGCTGACGGTGCACCCCAACACGGTCGACTATCGCCTCAAGCGGGTGGAGCAGCTCACCGGACTGGACCCGATGAAGCCGTCGGGACTGCGCCGACTGCACGCGGCTCTGATCGCGGACCGCCTCGAGGCCCGTCGTGCTCCGGTGGACGAGCGAATATCGTGACCGTCTCGGACGGCGCGGTACTGGCAGCGTCGGCGGCGCTCGATTCGGTCGAGTCGGTGGCAGCCATGTTTCAGCCCGTCGTCGAACTGTCGACCGGCGATGTCGTCGGATACGAGGCGCTGGCCAGGTGGCCATCACCCAGCCTGGCTGTTCCCGAGGCTGTCTTCGCCCTCGCCCGCGAGCGCGGCATGGTGGGCCGCGTCGACGTCGCCTGCCGCGCGGCCGCGCTGCGCGCGGCTCGAGAACACGCGTACTCGCGCAGAGTGCGCTTCTTTCTCAATATCGAGCCCGGCTGCTTCGTCGACGAACAGGACGTGAACACCCATCTGGATGCGATCGGCGATGATCTCGACGTGGTTCTCGAAATCACCGAGCGCGATCTCGACCGAAACGTGCCGATGTTGATGGCGTTGGTTCGAGGGGCCCGCGCCCGCGGAATGGCGGTGGCGATGGACGACGTCGGGGCGACCCCGGCGACGCTCGGTCTGCTTGCTTCGGTGAGGCCGGACATCGTCAAACTCGACGCATCGATCGTCCGGTCGCCGTACCGATCGCGGGCCGCAGTACGACAGATACGAGAGTATTTGCACTCGAGCGACGCAATTCTGCTGGCTGAAGGAATCGAAACTCGTCGGCATCTGCGTCGCGCATCGGCATTGGGCGCGACGCTGGGGCAGGGCTGGCTGTTCGGCCGGCCCATGCCTCTGCCGAATCCGTCGATCTGACGAGCCGGTCCCCACGCACACGAAACCCCGCACCTATCAGGTGCGGGGTTTCGTTGCTACGAACCGATCAGTTCGTGAACTTGTCCTTGATGTTGCCTGCGGCGTCGGAGACGTCGTCGCCGACCTGCTTGGTCTTGCCCGACGCCTGATCCTTTGCGCCCTCGGCAGCAAGATCGTCGTTGTCCGTCTTCTGGCCGATCTTTTCCTTGGCCTCGCCCACAAGCTCTTCGGCCTTGTGCTTCGCCTTGTCGATGAAATCAGCCATGTGAACTCCTCGAAATAGATTGTCGTACGTGTTCGCACCTTGCTATACCCACAATCGGACGCCCTAATCCCCGCGCGAGCATGGATTGTGCAGTAGTGATCGGGGTAAGCGCCGATCATGAACTCAGATCCCGACGAACAATCCCCTCAGGAGACACCCTCACCTGCGCATCGGCGACCCAACGGTGTGGACGACGCCACGGTGGCCGCGGTGGGCAAGATGTCCGAGGCGCTCGAATGCGTCGAGCGGGCTCGCGGACACCTCTATTCGTTCCATCAATTGATGGGGCATTCCGATCTGCTGCTGGGGGAAGCGGTGGACGCGCTCTCCGATGCGCATCACGACGACATCGCTCAGCGAATCGACGACGACATGATCGGCAGGAACATCGCGCCCGGACGCTGGACGTTCCAGCTCGTCGAGGAATTCGACGACGGCTACTGGAGTCCACTGCGCGAACACGAGCGGGCAGTGCGGGACGAGCTGCTCGACGGTCGACGCCACGTGTTCGAGGCCGAGATGAAGGAGCAGCGTCGCACGCACGGCCGACGAGGACACGAGGCGAGGCCGGCCGACTGACAGGGCTTCGAACGACATCGACCCCGCCGAAAACGGCGGGGTCGATGCTCGTAGAGTGCTGGCTTCTAGCCTGCTTGCTGCGCTGCGTCGACCTCACTGGAGGCGTTGGCGGTGGACAGCTGGCCACCGGAGTTCTCCAGGTGTGCGCGGACGAACCAGTGGAACAGCTCCAGCTGGGCGCTCTGGCCGATCAGCATGTCTTCGGTGATGGGGTCGATATCGCCGACCTCGTCGATGTTCTTGCGGGTGGTTTCGATGACGCCGGTGTACACGAGATCCAGCGCTCCGAGGTGCTCGATTGCCGTTGCGCGGCCGATCGAGTAGTCGTCCCACGTGCGCCCGGAGACGATGGCCCCCGGCGTGCCCTTCGCCGACGAGCCGAGGGTCGCGATGCGCTCGGCGACGTCGTCCGCGAAACCGCGCACTGCTTCGACCTGCGGATCCAGCATCTCGTGCACCGAGATGAAGTTGGGTCCGACGACATTCCAGTGAATGTGCTTGAGGGTGAGGTGCAGATCGTTGTACGCGTTCAATCGATCCTGCAAGATTTCGGCGACGCGCGCGCCCTTTTCCGAGGTGAGTCCGGGGACGGTGTACGAGTTCTTTTCAGCCATGTTCAGTGTTTGCCCCAACGTCTCGGAACACAAACATGCCCCGCCGAAGAACTCGGCGGGGCATGTGTCGAGCGGGGCTACGACTTGTCGAGCCTCGGTGTGTCCGGACCCGACGTCCCCGTGGACGAGGTGGTGCCGGCGGTGGAAGTGCCGTCCGTCGGATCGACGATCGGACTGTCGGCGGCCACCTTGTCGACGGCGTCGGCAGTGTCGTCCTCCGGCGGGGGATTCTTCAGGCTCAAGATGATCGAGCCTGCCAGGACCACGATGATGACCACCAGGCTGACCAGCGAAGGAATCTCGGGGATCGACGTGCTGATCACCTTGTGTCCGGCCTGGAGGATCAGCTTGACACCGATGAAGGCAAGGATGATCGCCAAGCCCTTGGACAGGTAGTGGAACTTTTCGAGCAGGCCCGCGAGCAGGAAGTACAGGGCGCGCAGACCGAGGATCGCGAAGGCGTTCGAGGAGTACACGATGAACGGGTCGTCGGTCACCGCCAGAACGGCGGGGACGCTGTCGACTGCGAACACCAGGTCGGCTGCCTCGATGGCGACCACAACGGCGAGTAGTGGCGTGGCCACGCGCTTGCCGGCCTCCTTGACGAAGAACTTGGTACCCGAGTACTCGTCCTGCACGGGGACGATCTTCTTCAGCATGCGCACCGCGATGGAGGTGCCGGGATCGTAGGAGTCGTCCTCGTCCTTCATCAGCTTCCATGCGCTGTAGAGCAGGATGGCAGCGAAGACGAACAGAACGGCGGCGAACTTGCTCACGATGGCCACACCGGCGGCCAAGAAGATGGCGCGGAAGACCAGGGCGCCGATCACACCGAAGAACAGCACGCGATGCTGGTACTCACGGGGAACCTTGAAGTAACCGAAGATCAGCGCGAAGACGAAGAGGTTGTCGACGGACAGACTCTTCTCCAGCAGCCAGGCCGTGGTGTATTCGACACCTGCCGTCGTACCGAGTGTGAAGAACACGACGATGCCGAAGACGATGGCCACGCCGACCCACAGGGCGCTCCACCATGCGGCTTCTTTGAACCCGATGATGTGCGCGCCGCGGTGAGCGAGCAGGTCGATTGCCAGCAGGATGAGGACGACGGCTCCGAAGGCCGCCCATGCCCACCACGGGACGACGTTCATGAACGACCACCCTTACCGGTGATCTTGCTGCCGAGTTGCTTCAACTTCGCCTGATTCTCGGGCTTGGTGGCGTATCGACGTACCTGATCGGCCATCTTCTTGCCCTGCGGGCTGCGAGCGAATGCGGTCAACTTCTGTGTCAACGACGACATCTGTCACACGCTCCTTCACGTTCTCGTCTGTCTGTTTCGGGGATACTGCTGTCGACGGTGGACCGTCGGTGGGTCTTTCCGCGGGTCGTTCTTCCGCGACTACTCCAGTGTGACTGTTCGGTTTCGTGCAGGCACGGTCGGTTTGCGGACATGTTTCGTGGAGATTTGTTGCCGGGTTCCGGCAATCAAGCCCGAAAAGGGTCACGAATCAGCGCGATGTCGCGGCCAGTCGAGCAACTTGGCACCGAGGACCGCCGTATGCAGCGCGAATGCCTCGACGGGGTTGCCCACATCCTGACCGGTCAAATCATGTACTCGGGACAATCTGTATGTGACCGCCCTCACAGACAAGTGCATGCGCCGGGCGGTCGACGCGGAATTCGAGCCGGTGTCGAAGTACACCTGCAGCGTCTCCAGCAACGGTCCTGCGCCACCGCGGGCTACCAGCAGCGGAGTGAGCAACGTGTCGACCAGATCGGCGATGGCGGCACGATCACTGATGAGAACCCGATAGACGAGCAGATCCCGTGCCTCGACGACAGGAGCGTCGAGTCCGAGCGCGGACGCCAGTTCGAGAGCATCGAGCGCCTCTCGGTACGACGCGGCGACGCCTGCTGCTCCGCTGCGCGAGCGCCCGACCCCCATCTGCGTCCTGCCGTATTCACCGCCGCGACGGAGGTCGACAGAGTCGCCGGGGTTGGGTGCGGACGTTCCGAGAATGTGCCCGGCTCGGGTGAGTACATGCTCGACGGCCTCGAGATCGGGTGCGGGGAAGACCAGAATCAACCGGCCTTGCTTGGTTGCGACGAGCAACTCGGCGTCGCCCTTGCTGCCCTGCACGCTGCGCTCGACGAGCCCGATCGCAGAACTCGCATCGGTGAAGGGCTTACTCGACGTGACCACCGCGACCGCATGCGGACTCGACAGGTCGAGTCCGAACGTCTGCGCGCGCCCGAGTACCCCCGCGACGTCGGACGTTCCCGAGAGCAGGTCGTCGACGAACTCTCGGCGGGCCAACACCTCGGCACGAACCAGCGTGCGACGGGCGAGTTGGTAGCCTTCGGCGAGTTCGGCCACTGCGTCGTCGACGGCCCGCAACATCACTTCGCCTGCTGTGACGACACCGGCGGGATTCTCGGCGGCTGCCGTTACCGCGGGAAGTTCTCGCCACAGCCGCCATGCCGAGGACAGATACAGGTCGAGCAGTGCGCGCAATGCCACTCCGGCGCGTGCGGCGGCATCGCCTTGCTCGCGGAATGCCCGCAGTTGTTGCCGTCGGAGTGGGACGCCTGCGTTCACCGCGTCGGTCAGGACGCCGAGGAAGTCGCCGAGGAACACGACGTCGAGGCCGCCGGCATCCGACGCAGCCAGCGCGGCGACCGTGTCGAGCGCTGCTGCGTCGTCCTGTGTGGCCATGTTTCGCTCGTCTCCCATCGGATCGAATGTCAATGGTAGGCGCCGCTGCGGCAGTGAAGAAACGAACCGATACGTCGATCGAGTCGTCGTGCGGCGTGTTCGGTGTGCGCGAGGCGCTGTCCGGGAGCACAATCAGCCGATCCGCACGTTCGCCTCCACGTTGGGAGAGCCGGCCATGACCGAGCCGAACAGACCCGCATCGAGTCTGCGATCACAGCTGCTGCGCAAGAAGCCGATCGTGGACCCCGATGAGCACGGGACCGGTGGGTTGGAACGCACCATCGGAACGTTTCAGCTGACGATGTTCGGTGTCGGTGCCACCATCGGCACCGGTATCTTCTTCGTACTGTCGCTTGCTGTTCCGGAGGCCGGCCCCGCGGTTGTGCTCTCGTTCCTGGCGGCGGGCATCGCAGCCGGTCTCGCCGCTATCTGCTACGCCGAGATGGCGTCGGCGGTACCGGTTTCCGGCTCCACCTACTCGTACGCGTACGTCACGATGGGCGAGGTGGTCGCGATGGGAGTCGCGGCCTGTCTGCTGCTCGAATACGGGGTGTCGAGCGCCGCCGTCGCCGTCGGCTGGAGTGGGTACCTCAACGAACTTCTGAACAATCTGTTCGGGTTCACCATCCCGCACGCGCTGTCCGCTGCGCCCGGTGACGCCGACCCCGGAGTGATGAACCTGCCCGCCGTGGTGCTCATCGTGCTCTGCGCCATTCTGCTCATTCGTGGGGCAAGTGAGTCCGCGGCCGTCAACGCCGTCATGGTCGTCATCAAGCTCGGTGTGCTCGCGCTGTTCGCGATCGTCGGATTCACCGCGTTCGACTCAGGCAATTTCTCGGACTTCATGCCACTGGGCGCGGCGGGTGTGACAGCGGCTGCGGGCACGATCTTCTTCTCGTTCATCGGACTCGATGCGGTGTCCACTGCGGGCGACGAGGTGAAGAATCCGCAGAAGACGATGCCCCGAGCCATCATCGCGGCATTGATCGTCGTCATCGTCTTCTATCTCGTGGTGGCCGTCGCCGCTCTCGGTACTCAGCCGTGGACCGCCTTCGCCGGGCAGGAGGAAGCAGGGTTGGCCGAGATTCTGCGCAATGTCACCGGGCAGGCCTGGCCGGCAACCATTCTGGCGGCAGGGGCCGTCATCTCGATCTTCTCGGTGACCCTGGTGACGATGTACGGGCAGACTCGCATTCTGTTCGCGATGGGCCGAGACGGCATGTTGCCGAAGGCTTTTGCCAAGGTCAGTCCGCGTACGCACACTCCGGTCAACAACACGATCGTGGTTGCGGTGATCATCTCGGTACTCGCGGCGTTCATTCCGTTGGACAAGTTGGCAGATCTGGTGTCGATCGGCACACTGGTCGCGTTCATCGTCGTCTCCATCGGTGTGATCGTCCTTCGGCGCTCCATGCCCGATCTCGAACGGCCGTTCAAGGTTCCGGGATATCCGGTGACTCCGGTGTTGTCGGTCCTGGCCTGTCTTTACATTCTCTCCGGTCTGCACTGGACCACGTGGTTCTGGTTCGGGCTCTGGCTCGCCGTGGTGTTGGCGTTCTACTACTTCTGGGGTCGACATCACTCGACGCTGCGCGGGGCGGAACAGGACGCGCGATGAGCGTCCTGATCGCCTTCGCTCCGGGAAAAGGCAGTGTGGGTGCCCTCGATCTCGGGGCTCAGCTCGCTCGATCGCTCGGAACCGAGATCGACGTGGCGACGGTTGTGCCCAAACCATGGTCGACGCCGTCGATGGCCCGGGTGGACGCGGAGTTCGCGAATTGGGCGGCCGCAACAGCATCGGAGTCGGAGGCGAAGGCGCGCCACTATCTGCAGGAGAGAGCGCCCGACATCAGCGCGACCTTCCATCGCCTCGCCCACCGATCGGTGTCGACGGCGCTCACCGAGGCGGCCGAGGAAACCGGAGCCGCGGTGCTGGTTCTCGGATCCTCGGGCGACGGTGCGCTGGGACAGGTGGTGGTGGGATCCACTGCGGACAAACTCCTGCATTCCTCGCCGGTGACCGTGGCACTGTCTCCGCGCGGCTATCGCATGCGCGACCGTGCGACTCTGACGAGGATCACCTGCGCGTTCTCCGGAGACAGTGAGGCCTCGCGGGTGGTCGGTCCCACCGCGGAGTTGGCCCGGCAAGCCAGCGTCGAACTGCGGTTGGCGTCGTTCGTCGTGCGCGGGGCAACGATGTACCCACCCGAAGTCGGATTGCGAGCCGAGGACGACGTTGCCGCCGAACTCGCCCGAGGGTTGCGAGAGGCGTTGACCGCGGCGGTCGACGACGCAGTGGAGGTGGGGCTTTCGGCCGACCAGGTGACCACCGAGTTGGCCTCGGCGGGTAGCTGGCGCGAGGCCCTCGACGAAGTGCACTGGCAGGACGGAGAAGTGCTGACCATCGGATCGTCGGGACCGTTGGGGCCCATCGCACGCGTGTTTCTCGGGTCTCGGGCCACGAAGATCATTCGTCATTCACCGGTGCCCATCCTGGTGTTACCGCGGCGGTGACGTACGGGCCTGTCAGCGGTTGAGGGCCAGTACCGACAGCAGTTCGTAGGCAACGTGAGCCGCGGCGATTCCGGTGATCTCGGCGTGGTCGTATGCGGGCGCGACCTCGACGATGTCGGCACCGACCACGTTGAGGCCGACGAGTCCGCGCAGCGTGTTCAGCAGTTCGCGTGAGGTCATGCCTCCCGCTTCCGGAGTCCCGGTGCCCGGAGCGTGGGCCGGGTCGAGTACGTCGATATCGACCGAGACGTAGACCGGTCCTCCGTCGAGGCGACGACGCATCCGCTCGACGATGCTGGCCACGCCGTCGACCTCGTAGTCGTCGGAGCGAATCACCTGGAAGCCGAGCACACGATCGTCCTCGAGGTCCTGCTCGCTGTAGAGCGGGCCGCGAATACCGATGTGCTGTGAGCGCTCGAGGTCGATCAGGCCTTCCTCGCTGGCTCGCCGGAACGGCGTCCCGTGGGTGTAGGGGGCTCCGAAGTACGTGTCCCAGGTGTCGAGGTGAGCGTCGAAGTGCAGCACCGCTATCGGCCCGTGGTCGCGCGCGAGTGAACGCAGGATCGGCAGTGCGATGGTGTGATCGCCGCCGAGGGTGAGAACCGACGAGCCGTCGGCGCGCAGGTCTGTCACGGCGTCGTGAACCGTGGTCAGGGCCTCGGTGATGTCGAACGGATTGACTCCGATGTCACCGAAGTCCGCCACCTGTTGACGGGCGAAGGGAGACACCTTCAGCGCAGGGTTGTACGGCCGCAACAGTTTCGAGGCCGCCCGGATGTGACCCGGGCCGAAGCGTGCACCGGGGCGGTAACTCACACCGGAATCGAACGGCACACCGAGGATGGTGACGTCGGCACGAGACACCTCGTCGAGACGGGGCAACCGCGCGAAGGTGGTGGGCTCGGCGAAGCGGGGAACCTTGGTGGCGTCGACCGGACCGATCGGGGGGTGCTCGGGATTGCTCGGGTTCATCGAGAATTCCTTCCGAATTTTCTTCGAGTCCGATGCCGGCGAGGTCGACCGGATCGCCCGGCAAGCGTTACTCTGATGCTCGGTCTTGTCAACACGAGTTTCCTGAGAGGCGAGAGCAGTGTCCCTGGCTACGTCGGTTTTCAGCGATGCACCGCGGATCGGCGCGCGCCTCAAGGAGGCTCGGCAGAAGAAGCGATTGACCCTGGACGCGCTCGCCGATACGTGCGGGGTGACCAAGGGGTATCTGTCCAAGCTCGAGCGCGATCAGGTGAACGCGTCGGTGGCGTCGTTGGTGCGGGTCTGTGCTGCGCTCGACGTACCGGTCGGCTCCCTGTTCGACGATGCCCCGGCGGGTGACGTGGTAAGAGCACAGTCGTTGCCGCGCATCGTGTTCGGCGGCGAGGCGATGACCGAGTACCTGTTGACCCCGGTGGGGGAGCGGCGCGTGCAGGTACTGCTCGGTGACATCGCGGAGGGCGGCGGCAGCGGTGCGGAGGCGTACACCCTGCCGTTGGACGTCACCTTCGTGCACGTGTTGTCCGGCCGGGTGCGGGTGATCTTCGAGGCGGACCCGGACGGCAGCTTCGGCGGTGACGACGTCCTTCTCGGTGCAGGCGATGCGTTCACCTTCTCGCCCCGGCGGCCGCACAGTTTTCGCAGCGAGGGTAGCGGCGGAGCGCAGGTTCTTTGGGTGCTGGCCCCGGCATTGCCCGAGGAGTTGCCCGCGGCGACACCGGAGTCCTCCTCGTGAGTGTCACGGCCGCGCTGTTCCAAGGCCCGGAGCTGTCCGGCGATGTCGAGACCAACCTCGCCGCGATCGACGCCGCCGCGGCGACCGCAGCTGCAGCCGGGGCGTCCATACTGGTCACCCCGGAAATGTCGGTCAGTGGTTACGACATCGGAGATCTGGTGCGCGAGCGAGCCGAACCGTTCGACGGTCCGATCTTCGAGTCCATCGCAGCCATCGCGCGATCTCGTTCCGTCGCAATCGTGTACGGATATCCCGAGAGCAGCGGTGATTCGGTGTTCAATTCGGTCCAGGTGGTCGACGCATCCGGGCTCTCGGTTGCGCGTTACCGCAAGACGCATCTGTTCGGAGAGCTCGACAGGACGCACTTCACTCCAGGGCCGGAACTGTTGGTGCAGTTCGATTTCGGAGACCTGCGCTGCGGGTTGCTCACGTGTTACGACGTCGAGTTCCCCGAAACGGTCCGCGCCCACGCCGATTCCGGAACTCAATGGTTGATCGTCCCCACCGGTCTGATGACACCGTTCGAGATCATCGCAACTCACGTCGTTCCCACCCGGGCGTACGAGAGTCAACTGTTCATCTCGTACGTCAATCGATGCGGCACCGAGGCGAGCCTGACGTACTGCGGGCTGACCTGTGCCGTCGCACCGGACGGAACGGATTCGGCCCGGGCCGGCGTGCACGAGCAGCTGCTCACTGTGTACATCGATCCGGCCGAGCTCGCTCGATCACGCGCCGTCAACACCCACCTGGCCGACCGCCGTACCGACCTCTATTCCACAGGACCCTCGCGGGCCGAGCAGGAGACCGACCGATGACCACACCCGTCACCCCGGACAGCGCGATCGAATCCGAGGACGACCAGCCGCTCACGATGTTCGGCCCGGACTTCCCGTTCGCCTACGACGACTATCTCGCGCATCCGGCCGGCCTGGGAAGCATTCCCGACGCGGCCCTCGGTACCCGAGTCGCGGTGATCGGCGGCGGACTCGCCGGCATGGTCGTCGCCCGCGAACTGTTGCGACTCGGGCTCGAACCCGTTGTGTACGAATCGGATCGAATCGGGGGCAGGATGCGCTCGGTGCCGTTCGACGGGTACCCGGGAGTGGTTGCCGAGATGGGCGCGATGCGGTTTCCGCCGTCGTCGACCACGCTGTTCCACTATCTCGACACCGTCGGACTCGACACGACGCCGTTTCCGAACCCGTTGGCCGAGGCCACCCCCAGTACGGTGATCGACCTCAAGGGCGAGAGCCACTACGCGCGCAAGCTCGACGATCTGCCGCCCATCTTCGCCGAGGTGGCAGACGCGTGGAACCGGACACTCGAGGAGCACGCCGAACTGGTTCCGCTGCAGCGCGCCATTCGCCGGCGCGACGTGGCCGAGATCAAGCGAATTTGGAACGAGCTGATCGTGAAGTTCGACGATCAGACCTTCTACGGATTCCTCGCTGCGTCCGAGCACTTCTCGTCGTTTCGGATGCGAGAGCTGTTCGGCCAGGTGGGTTTCGGAACCGGTGGCTGGGATACCGATTATCCCAACTCCATTCTCGAGATCCTCCGCGTCGTCATCACCGCCGCGGACGACCACCACCGCGGAATCGTCGGCGGGTCACAGCAACTGCCGATGCGGTTGTGGACCGATTCACCCGCGACCATGGTGCACTGGCCCGCAGGCACGTCGGTGGCCTCCCTGAACGGGGGCACCACCATGTCGCGTGTCACCGAGATCAGGCGAACCGACGGCGGCACCACGATCCACGACGACCGCGGCAACATTCGCACCTACGCGGCCGCCGTCGTGACTGCGCAGAGCTGGATGCTGCTGAGCAACATCAGATGTGACGACGATCTGTTTCCCATCGACCACTGGACCGCTATCGAACGCACCCATTACATGGGTTCGACCAAAGTGTTCGCACTCGTCGATCGGCCGTTCTGGAAGGACAAGGATCCGGTCACCGGACGGGATCTGGTGAGCATGACGCTGACCGACCGCATGAGTCGCGGCACCTACCTCCTCGATCAAGGCGAGGGCAAGCCGGGACTGATCTGCCTGTCCTACACCTGGTCCGACGATTCGCTCAAGCTCCTGGCCCTCGACCCGACCGAACGCATGAACATCATGCTGCGATCGCTCGAGGAGATCTATCCCGGCGTCGATTTCCGCAGTCACATCATCTCCACCCCGGTCACTCTGTCCTGGGAAACCGAACGCGACTTCATGGGTGCGTTCAAGGCAAATCTGCCGGGGCACTACAGGTATCAGGAACGTTTGTTCACCCACTTCGTGCAGGACGAGCTCGAACCGCGGCACCGGGGGATCTTTCTCGCCGGCGACGACATCTCGTGGACCGCGGGATGGGCGGAGGGAGCGATTCACACGGCCCTCAACGCGGTGTGGGGCGTCGTGCATCACCTGGGGGGCTCGTGCGCCGAGGGCAATCCCGGGCCGGGCGACGTGTTCGACGCCATCGCGCCACTTCGGTTGGGCGACTAGCTTTTCGGCGGCAGTGACCGCGGGGCGCGCTCGTCGATGACGAACAGAGCCAACGCGATCGTCAACATCAGGGCAACGACCCAGATAGCTCGTAACCCGAACAGCTCGACCGCACCGGCACCCAGCATCGCCCCGCCGAGAAATCCGGAGATCACCGCGGCGAACCGTCGTGCCCGCGTGCCGGCCTCGCGATCGTGGTCGACGACCCGATGAAACGCCGCCATCGCCATGCTGCGGAGATTGCCGGTGGTCATCGTGGTGTTGAACGGTGAATCCACCAGCACGCGGAAGGTGGTCACCTGCACCCCCGCCACGTGCGCCAAGATCACCGCGACCACGGCGTCGGGCACTGTGGCCGGAAGAAAACCGACGATCAGCACCACGAAAATCTCGAACACCAGCACCGCGCGGACCGGCCGTCGCACGATCCTTGCCACCGCCGGTAACGCGATGAACTCCGCGGTTGCAACGCCCAGCACGAACGCCGTCAACGGGGGTAGAAACGCCAACGCTTCGACCCACCGACCCCCGGCGACATCGACACCGAGAAGCACCACGTTTCCGGTCTGCGCACCGGCGAACACGCCACCGCGAGTGACGTAGGTATAGGCGTCGAGAAATCCCCCGACCGCGGCCAGCAGTACCCCGAGCCGAACCGACTTCGCGGTGGCAACGGCGATATGTGGTTCAGGACGCGGAGCGGTCACCGAGAAATCCTGACACACAGGGCTCCACTCACGCTGCGAGTAGAGAGAGCAGCAATTCCGCCCGCACTCTCGCCGACGTCAGGTCCACCGCCAACAGCTCCTCACAGCGTGTGATGCGGTTGCGGAGAGTGTGGCGGTGAACGGACAGTTGCACGGCGGCAGTTTCCCAATGTCCGTTGGCCTCGAGAAATGCCCGCAGTGACGCCACCAGGTCGGCGCTGTGGATGCGGTCGTACTCTGCCAGCACGGCGATGGTCACCGCGGCCATAGCGCGCAGCGACTCCTGGACCGGTTCGGAGGCCAGCAACATCGAGCCGGAGAATTCGACGACGCGATCGTGGGATCCGGCGGCTGCGCAGGCGAGCGAGGCCTCTCGAAGCGCCGTAGGGGACCGGTTGATGTGCAGCGGAGAGCTCAGGCCGGCGCATGCCGATCGGGGCAACGATTCCAGCAGCCGGGCAACGACAGTGGCGTCATCGGAGCCTCGGAGCAGGAGCGCGCAACCGGTGTCGGTCGTCCGGGCGTACGTGGGACGGCCACGGAGCCGACACTCGGCATCGATCGCGTCGACGATGCGCTCGGATGGCCCGCGGACCACCGCAACCCTGATGTGTGAGTCCTCGTCGGCCGCCTCGGTCAGATAGGAGGGCATCTGCGCATTGTCGTGATCGGTCAGATGCCCGTCGAGCAGTAACCCGAGCGCCAGGGTGTTGAGCCGGGATTGTTCGACGCGCAAGCGCGCCGGCTTCTCGAGTTCGAGCGTCACCAGCGAGACGGCATGCCCGAGCAGGATTTGCTCGACCCCGGTCACCGGCCCGGTGGTGCGAATGGCCAGGAACGTCGGTGCGCTACCGGTGATCGGGACGGAATGCAGGCTGACCGTGCGCCCGGGTTCACTGACCGAGACGGTGGCAGGCGACGACGACGGGCGGATGCTGGCGGCGATGCCGCGGGCCTGCTCGACGAGATCGGATGCGTCGGTCGGATGAAACGATTCGGTGCGCCGGCCGATGAGTGCCACAGCTGTCGACGTGGCGACGGCGAGCTCGCGGACGATCGCGTCGACGCCGCCGTGCAGCGCTGCCCGGGTGATGCGGTTCTGCACTGCCGCAGCGCGCACGACCTGCTCGTACTCCTGCTCCGAGATGCGTTTCATGATGGCCCGGATGACAGCAGCGAACGGAATGTCGTAGGGCACTTCGACGACCGGAAGGCCCACGTCGTCGGCGGCGTCGAGCAGATGCTGAGGAATGACGCTGTGCGACAACCCGATTCCGAATCCGAGGCAGGCGACACCCGCGGTCGCCAGGGTGCGAACGTAGGTGTCGAGCGCGGGACCGTCGGAGTCGAAGCCCAGCCCGGTCGTCAGAATCAACTCGCCGCCCGACAGCCACGGGCTGGGATCGGTCAGCTCGGTCGCCTGTGCGAAGGTGATGGACGCAGAACCGCGTGCGGGTCCACCGCGATGACTCAGTCGAAGGTGTCGCTGACCCAGCAGCCAGGACATGTGCACACTCACCTGTCGCACTGTAGACCCTCGGGTGGACGAAACGGTGTGCAATCGACTCGTGGGATAGACGAAAAGGCAGCAGCTGCTCGAATCCGGCGGTCGCATACTTGCGGAACAAACCCAGATGAAAGGTGCGACCATGGCCTCGATCGAGTACCGGCTTCTGCAGGAGCGCAAGATTGTCACCGCGTTTCCCGGCCCCAAGTCGTCGGCATTGGCGGAGCGCCGCAAGGCCGTCGTCGGTGCAGGTGTGGCATCGACCCTGCCGGTCTACGTGGCCGACGCGGACGGCGGTGTGGTCGTCGACGTGGACGGTAACTCGCTGATCGATCTCGGTGCCGGAATCGCCGTGACCACCGTCGGTGCCTCGAACTCGGCAGTCGTTGCCGCCGTGCAGGATCAGGTCGCGCATTTCACCCACACCTGCTTCATGATCGCGCCGTACGAGGGCTACATCGCGGTCTCCGAGAAGTTGGCCGAGTTGACTCCCGGTGATCACGACAAGCGCAGCGTCCTGTTCAACAGCGGTGCCGAGGCCGTGGAGAACGCGGTCAAGATCGCCCGCCACGCCACCGGCCGCACGGCCGTCGTCGTGTTCGACCACGCTTACCACGGACGTACCAATCTGACGATGGCGCTGACGGCGAAATCGATGCCGTACAAGAGCGGCTTCGGTCCCTTTGCTCCCGAGGTCTACCGCGCCCCGATGTCCTACCCGTTCCGGGAAGGCCTGAACGCCGACGGGTCTGCGGTCACCGGTGCCCAGGCCGCCGCGCGCGCGATCTCCGTCATCGAAAAGCAGGTAGGCGCAAACAATCTCGCCGCCATCCTGATCGAGCCGATTCAGGGTGAGGGCGGATTCGTCGTCCCGGCCGAGGGTTTCCTGCCCGCTCTGGCGAACTGGGCGCGGGAGAACGATGTCGTGTTCATCGCCGACGAGGTGCAGTCCGGCTTCACTCGCACCGGCGCATGGTTCGCCAGCGAGCACGAGGGCGTCGTGCCGGATCTGATCACGATGGCGAAGGGCATCGCGGGCGGGATGCCTCTGGCCGCGGTCACCGGCCGCGCCGACCTGATCGACGCCGTGCATCCCGGTGGACTCGGCGGCACGTACGGCGGCAATCCCGTTGCCTGCGCCGCCGCCCTGGCATCGATCGAGCAGATGGAGACACTCGAGCTCAACGTCCGCGCCCGCGACATCGAGCGCATCGTGCTGGCGCGGCTGCACGCACTGATTCCCGAGGTCGCCATCATCGGTGACATTCGCGGACGCGGGGCAATGCTGGCAGTCGAGCTGGTGGTGCCGGGTGGACGCGAGCCCAACCCGGAAGCGACCAAAGCCGTTGCTGCTGCTGCACTCGAGGCCGGGGTGATCATCCTGACCTGCGGTACCTACGGCAACGTCATTCGCCTGCTGCCGCCCCTGGTGATCTCCGACGAGCTGCTGGACGACGCGCTCACCGTCCTCGAAGTCGCGCTGCGCTCAGTGGCACAGGGGAACTGATATGTCGGTCCACGATCTGATCTCCTCGCTGCCCACCGACCTGTGGCTCGGGGGCAAGCAGTCCGCGTCCGCGTCGGGCGGCCGATTCTCCGTGCTGAACCCGGCGACCGGTGAGGAACTGACCACCGTCGCCGACGCCACCGCGGCCGACGGGATCGCCGCTCTCGATCTGGCGGCCGCGGCTCAGCCGTCGTGGGCGGCGACGCCGGCGCGGGAGCGAGCAGAGATTCTGCGGCGCGCGTTCGATCTGTTGCACGACCGCGCCGCCGACTTCGCTCTGCTGATGACCTTGGAAATGGGAAAGTCGTTGGCGGAGAGCCGCGGCGAAGTGAACTACGGCGGTGAGTTCCTGCGCTGGTTCAGCGAGGAAGCCGTGCGGATCGGTGGCCGCTTCACTGCTGCGCCGGCGGGGAACGGCCGAATACTGGTGACCAAGGTGCCGGTCGGGCCCGTGCTGGCCATCACCCCGTGGAACTTCCCGTTGGCCATGGGAACGCGCAAGATCGGGCCCGCTCTGGCGTCCGGGTGCACCGTGATCGTCAAACCGGCCGAGGACACTCCGTTGACGATGCTGCTGCTCGGGCAGGTGTTCGCCGACGCGGGGTTGCCCAGCGGGGTGCTCTCGATACTCCCGGCCTCCGACGCCGCGGCGGTCACCGGACCGCTGATGGAGGATCCCAGGCTGAGGAAAGTCACCTTCACCGGCTCGACCGGGGTGGGGAAGTTGTTGGTACGCAACGCAGCCGACCGTTTGCTCCGAACCTCGATGGAGCTCGGCGGCAACGCTCCGTTCATCGTGTTCGAAGACGCCGACATCGATGCGGCCGTCGACGGGGCGATGCTGGCCAAGATGCGCAACGGTGGTGAGGCGTGCACGGCAGCCAATCGCCTCTACGTCGCGAACTCGGTGCGTGAGGAATTCACCGCGAAGCTGACCGCACGGATCGAGGCGCTGACGGTCGGTGCGGGTGATGCAGACGGCACCGACATCGGACCGCTCATCAACGACAAGCAGCGCCGGACGGTGACCGCACTGGTCGACGACGCCGTGTCGAAGGGTGCTCGCGTGCGAACGGGTGGCACGACACCGAGCGGGCCCGGATTCTTCTACACACCGACGGTTCTCGACCGCATCCCGGCAGATGCGAAGTTGTTGCAGGACGAGATCTTCGGGCCGGTCGCCGCAATCATCGGGTTCGACACCGAAGACGAAGCGGTGGCCGCAGCGAACGACACCCGGTACGGGTTGGTGGCGTACTTCTACACCGAGAACCTCGACCGTGCCCTGCGAGTGTCGGAGGCACTGGACACCGGCATGGTCGGGGTCAATCGTGGCGCCATCTCCGACGCGGCCGCCCCGTTCGGAGGCGTCAAGGAATCCGGCTTCGGCCGCGAGGGCGGCTCGGAGGGCATCGAGGAGTACCTCGAGACCAAGTACATCGCGCTCCAGTAGCCCGTGCACTCGACGCTCCACTCCGTGGCCGTCGGCCCGGACATCCTCGGTCGACGGGCGGGGAGTGGAGCGACACATGCCGGTGCGGACTCAGCCCAGGGCAGCCGCGATCCGGTCCTCGGCCAGACGATCGGCCGCGGCCCCCAGCAGGATGCCCTCGGCGCGCGCGATGGCGAAGATGCCGGTGACGGTGTCTCGGATCTTCCCGATCGTTGCCATCACCTGGTCCGAATCCTTGCCGCGCAGTTCGCCTTCCACCTGGATCAGGCCGCCTGCGTTGGCGACGTAGTCCGGTACCCAGACCGTCCCACGCGCGGCGAGCATGGCTTCGACGTCGGGTGTGAGGAGTTGGTTGTTCGCTGCGCCGCACACGATGGCCGCCGACAACCGGCCCACCGACGAGGCGTCGAGGGTGGCACCCATGGCGCACGGTGCGTAGACGTCGATATCGTCACCGATTATGTCGGATCCGATGGTGACCCCGGGAAAGTCCAGGGCGATGCGATCGAGTGCAGGGGCGTAGGAGTCGCTGACGATCACGTCGGCACCGGCATCTCGGAGCAGAGCGACGAGGTTGTAGCCGACCTTGCCTGCGCCTTCGACGCCGACGCGCTTGCCGGTCAGATCGTCTGAGCCCCAAACCGATTCGGCTGCCGCACGGAGCGAGAGGAAGACTCCGAGTGCGGTCTGCGGGCCGCTGTCGCCGGTACCGCCCGCGGTGGTGTTCTTGCCGACGACGTGCGCCGTCTCTTCCGCGATGATGTCGAGGTCGTTGCTGTTGGTGCCCACATCGCCCGCGGTGACGTAGGTTCCGCCCAGCGACTCGACGAATCGACCGTATGCATTCAGCAACGTGGGGGTCTTGACGACGTTGGGATCACCGATGATGACGGCCTTTCCACCGCCGAGATTCACTCCCGCGACGGCGGCCTTGTAGGTCATCCCACGGGAGAGCCGCAGTACGTCGGTCAACGCATCCTGCTCGGATGCGTAGGGGTAGAAGCGAGTTCCGCCGAGGGCAGGCCCGAGAACGGTGGAGTGCACCGCGATGATGGCGCGCAGCCCGGTATCGCGATCCTGGCAGAACACGACGCGTTCGTGGACGGAGTCGCTCGGCAGGTCGGGACGGTCGAAGACGCCCGGCGTCGAGGAGTGGGAGTGGGGCGGGGTGCCGGCTACGGCGGCGGGGTGGTCGGCAACAACGGACACAGGCGGTCTCTTTCGGTGATGAGGCGGCGGTTCCGGAAAGGGTGGTATCCGGGAACATGTCCGTCGAAGAGTGTCCTGAAGGTGCACACCGGTCAACCGCTCTCGCCGAGATCATGCATGTTGCATCGTGGCGTCGGAATCGGTCCGGCACAGCTGGGCTGATTGCTCAGCGTCGACCTCCTTCGGCAAGCTGCTCGAGCAAGGGCTTGGTGCGGTATTGAATCAGTTCCGACATCGCGATGGACATGTTGGTGCGCTCGACTCCCGGTATCTCGAGAATGAGACCGGCTATGCGATACAGGTCGTCGGCATCGACGGCGGCGATGCGGATGTGCATGTCTGCAGCTCCGGACAGCCCGAACACCTCGAGTACCTCCGGGATGGTGCGGAGGTTCTCCGTGACCGCCGCCAGCGTGTGCTGGTTGACCGTCGCGGTGACGAATGCCTGCAGCGGTCGACCCAGCGACTTCGGCGGGATGCGGTGGTCGATCGGAGTGAGTGAGCCCTTGTCGTCCCATCGGCCGAGGCGCGCCTGCACGGTGTTTCGGGACAACCCCAGTGTCGTGGCGAGTTCTACCCCGGTGGCGCGGGGCCTCGCGCACAGGGCGAGGAGAAGCTTGGCGTCGGTCTTGTCCAAATCGGTCATTGCGCACTTTCTGTAGCTCGGTTGTTACTCAATATTGTGCAGGCTGCTCGGTTTCGAACTCATGACTTGTGCAGTCTGGATGTCGGTGGTGTCCTTGTGAAGGACATCACATCAGGACGGAGAGTGCCAGGACCATGAACACCAACTCGCTGATTCAGCTGATCAAGGAATCGGGAACAGTGGTGCGCAACGAGACCTACTCGCCTCTCGTCGCCGATATCGACACCGCCGCGATGATGGACATGTACCGAGATCTCGTCGTGGTCCGCCGCATCGACTCGGAGGCCACCGCGTTGCAGCGGCAGGGCGAATTGGGTCTGTGGGCACCGCTACTCGGTCAGGAAGCGGCGCAGGTCGGATCCGCACGAGCGCTCGACACCGAGGACTTCGTGTTCGCCAGCTACCGCGAGCACGGCGTCGCCTACTGCCGCGGCGTGGATCCCACTCGGATGCTGCGGTTCTGGCGCGGATCGACGCTGTCCGGCTGGGACCCGTACGAGTACCGGATGACGACACCGGCGATCATCGTCGGATCGCAGGGTCTGCACGCGACCGGATACGCCATCGGTATGCAGCTCGAAGGTGCCGAGGGCGCGGCCATCACCTACTTCGGTGACGGCGCGACGAGTCAGGGCGACATCTCCGAGGCGCTCGGTTTCGCCGCCAGTTTCCATGCGCCGGTGGTGTTCTTCTGCCAGAACAATCAGTGGGCGATCTCCGAGCCGGTGACGGTACAGACCAAGACCACGATCGCCGCTCGCGGCGAGGGCTTCGGTATTCCGTCGGTGCGCGTGGACGGCAACGACGTCCTCGCGGTCCTGGCGGTGACCCGAGCAGCGCTGGCGCGCGCACGCGAGGGCAGTGGCCCGACGCTCATCGAGGCCGTCACCTACCGGATGGGCCCGCACACCACGTCCGACGATCCGACGCGATACCGCTCGGGTGCTACCGACGACGAATGGCGTGCGAAGGATCCGATCGATCGAATCGAGAAGCTGCTCAGGCGAATCGGCGTGTTCGACGACGCGTTCGCCGCCTCGGTGAAGCAGACGGCCGACGACGTTGCCGCCGAGCTGCGTCGCGGGTGCCTGGAAACAGTCGAACCGGAAGCGATGTCGGTGTTCGACAACGTGTACGCCGATCCACACCCCCTCCTGGACGACGAGCGGGCCCAGTTCGCCTCGTACCAAGCCGGATTCGAAGGAGCTGTGTCATGACCACCATGGAGAGAATCGCGCCGCAGCGACCCACCAGTCTTCCGCTGGGCAAGGCCATCAACGCAGGTCTGCGACGAGCGATGGAGAACGACCCGAAGGTGCTCCTCATGGGCGAGGACATCGGCAAACTTGGTGGAGTCTTCCGCATCACCGACGGCCTGCAGAAGGATTTCGGACCCGGTCGCGTTCTCGATATGCCGCTGGCCGAATCGGGCATCATCGGCACCGCAGTCGGCCTCGCGATGCGGGGATTCCGGCCGGTATGCGAAATCCAGTTCGACGGCTTCATCTATCCGGCCTTCGATCAGATCGTCTCGCAGGTCGCCAAACTGCACTACCGCACCAGTGGCAACGTGAAGATCCCGATGACGATTCGCGTGCCCTACGGCGGCGGCATCGGTGCCGTCGAGCATCACTCGGAGTCCCCCGAGGGCTACTTCGCGCAAACCGCGGGCCTTCGTGTCGTCACCTGCAGCAATGCCGCAGACGGCTATTCGATGATCCAGCAGGCCATTGCGAGCGACGACCCCGTGTTGTTCTTCGAGCCCAAGCGTCGGTACTGGGAGAAGGGTCCGATCGACCTCGACTCCGCAGATCTCGATGCCTCGTTCCCACTGCACCGGGCTCGGGTGGTCACCGAGGGCACCGACGTCACCCTCATCGCCTACGGCCCGCTCGTCGCCACTGCCCGCAAAGCCGCCGAAGTCGCTGCCCTCGAAGGAATCTCGATCGAGGTCATCGACCTGCGCTCTCTCTCGCCGATCGACTTCGAGACCATCGAGGCCTCGGTACGCAAGACCGGACGGCTGGTCGTCACGCACGAGGCCCCCGTATTCATGGGTATCGGCTCCGAGATTGCCGCTCGAATCTCCGAACGCTGCTTCTACAACCTCGAAGCGCCGGTGCTGCGGGTGGGCGGCTTCGGTACTCCGTACCCGGCATCGAAGCTCGAGAAGTTCTATCTTCCCGACGTCGACCGGATCCTCGACGCGGTCGACCGCTGCCGCGCCCACTGATCTCGCTCACTGCCACCGACAGACACCGAACAGGATTCGACGATGCCCACCATCCAGAGTTTTCCGCTGCCCGACCTCGGGGAGGGTCTCACCGAGGCCGATCTGCTGACCTGGCTCGTCGCCGTCGGTGACACGATCGAGTTGAACCAGAACATCGCCGAGGTCGAAACCGCCAAGGCTGCCGTCGAGCTACCGTCACCGTTCGCGGGGGTGGTTGTTGCGCTGCATGTCTCGGAGGGCGACACCGTCGAGGTCGGGGTGCCGATCATCGACATCCGAGTCGGCGGCGACAGCGAGGATGCGACGGTGCCGCACGGCGTCGAGACTGCTCCGGACACCGGCGAGGCCGGCCCTGCAGAAGCCGACGACGAACGCGTTCCGGTTCTCGTCGGTTACGGCGTGGCGAAAGAGGGCTCCAGTCGACGCGGCGGTCGGGGAACACCGCCGGTCGCGTCGACACCGAACGGGCAGAACGGAAAGCCGCTCGCTGCACCACCGGTTCGAAAGATGGCCAGGGACAACGCTGTCGACTTGGCCGAGGTACCCGCCACCGGAGGCCGCGGCGACGTCACCCGTCAGGACATCGAGTCGTACTTGCAGGTGGGCGACACAGCCGCCGAGCCGGCTCCCTCGCGGGTGGGCCGCGAGGAGCGCACGCCGATCAAGGGAGTCCGCAAACATACGGCCGATGCGATGGTGCGCAGTGCATTCACCGCGCCACACGTCACCGAATTCGTGACCGTGGACGTCACCGACACCATGACCTTGCTGGAGTCACTCCGATCCTCGTCCCACTTCGCCGACGTGCGGTTGACTCCGCTGGCCTTGGTGGCCAAGGCGGTTCTCGTTGCTCTGAAGTCGAATCCGACTCTCAACTCGTCCTGGGACGAGGATGCACAGGAGATCGTCACCAAGCACTACGTCAACCTCGGCATCGCCGCTGCAACCCCGCGCGGTCTGATGGTGCCGAACATCAAGGATGCGCACGAACTGTCGTTGGTGGACCTCGCGCGTGCACTGGGTGAGCTGACGCGTACGGCGAAGGAGGGGAAGAGCAGTCCGGCCGACCTCGCCGACGGCACGATCACGATCACCAACGTCGGCGTGTTCGGAGTGGACGCCGGAACACCCATTCTCAATCCCGGTGAAGCAGCCATCCTGTGCTTCGGTTCGATCCGTCGTATGCCCTGGGAGCACGAAGGGGCCATAGCGCTGCGGTCGGTGACGACGCTGTCGCTGTCGTTCGATCACCGACTCGTCGACGGCCAGCAGGGATCCCAATTCCTTGCGCTCGTCGGCCGGCTGCTGAGCACTCCGATGGATATGATCGCCCTGAGCTGATTCCGCAGCTCGGCTCGACGAAGACAAGGGTGCACGTGTGGCCGAGGCGATCGACGAGTATTTTCTGAACCAAGTTCGCGCTGCCCGGCCCGGTGTGTCGGTCGTCGCCGACGCGGATCGACTGCTCGGGTACTTCGATGCCCAGCTCGCAAGCAGGCATCTCGATTTCGCGGCCCGCTGGTTACAAGCCGAGGGCTTCGGTCACTACACCATCGGGTCGTCGGGCCACGAAGCGAACGCAGCAGTCGGTGCCGCGACCGAGGTCACCGACCCGGCGCTGCTGCACTATCGCTCCGGTGGCTTCTATATCGCACGCGCACAGCAGCATTCGGGCACGGAACCGATCACGGACCTGCTGTCGAGTCTGGTTGCCTCGACCCGCGATCCCATCTCCAGCGGTCGCCACAAGGTGTTCGGACATCCGGATCTGGGCATCGTCCCGCAGACCTCGACCATCGGCTCGCAGGTACCACGCGCAGTGGGCCTGGCCTTCGCGCTCGGCCGGGCGACAGCACTGCGACGTCCGACTCTGTGGTCCGACAACGCTGTTGTGGTGTGCAGCTTCGGTGATGCTTCCGCCAACCATTCGACGACGGTGGGTGCGCTCAATTCGGCTGCCTACTGTGCGTATCAGGGCGTTCCGATGCCGATCCTGTTCGTCTGTGAGGACAACGGAATCGGCATCAGCACCCGATCGCCGCGAGGTTGGATTGCGCGATCGCTCGGCCGGTTCCCGTCGATCGAGTACGTCCGGGCCGACGGCAGTGATCCGGTCGCCTTGATGCGGACCGTCGACGCTGCCGTCGCAACGGTGCGGAACCGGCGACGTCCGGTCATACTCCACCTCGAGACGGTGAGATTGATGGGCCACGCCGGGTCCGACGCGGAGTTGGCCTACCGTTCGAGTGCAGACATCCTCGGAGACTACGAGCGAGATCCGTTGCTGGCCTGTGCTCGTGCGTTGATCGACGCCGGAATCATGACCGCTGCCGAGGTGGAGGGCCGCTACCGGGCAATGCACGAGACCGTCATGCGCGAGGCCGAGAGGACCGTCGACGAGTTGCGCTCGGGTACCTCGGCGCGACTGGCCACTGCGGATGCAGTGATGGCCCCACTCACCGATCGGCGACCGAGTGCCGTGGCTGCCACCGCACGCAGTCTGCGTGGTGTGGACACCGACGAACGTGTCACGTTGGCCGCGATGATCAACCGAACCCTCACCGACATCATGTCGACGCGAGCCGACGTGCTCGTGTTCGGTGAGGATGTGGCCGTCAAGGGCGGGGTGTACGGAGTGACGAAGGGGCTACGAAAGAAGTTCGGCGCAACACGGGTTTTCGATACCCTGCTCGACGAGCAGACCGTGCTCGGTACTGCTCTGGGTGCTGCGCTCGCGGGGTTCGTTCCGATACCCGAGATTCAATATCTGGCGTACCTGCACAATGCCGAGGACCAACTACGCGGTGAGGCCGCGTCGCTGAAGTTCTTCTCCGACTCTCGATACACCAACGGGATGGTGGTGCGCATCGCCGGTTTGGCATATCAACGGGGCTTCGGCGGGCACTTCCACAACGACAACGCAGTGGCCGTACTGCGCGACATTCCGGGCATCGTGGTCGCGGTTCCGAGTTCCGCTGCCGAGGCCGCCGGTCTGTTGAGAACCTGTGTGGCACTCGCGGTAGAGGAGGGGCGCGTAAGCGTGTTTCTGGAGCCCATCGCGCTCTACCACCGCAGCGACGTGCTCGACGGCGACGGCGCACTACGCTGCGCCGACGAAGGACCGGCCGATTTCGGCACCGTGGCAGGCCATCTCGACGGAGACGATCTGGCCATCGTCACGTTCGGGAACGGCGTCGGGATGAGCAGACGTGCGGCGTCCACGTTGCGAGAACGGGGAATCGCGGTCACGATCCTCGACTTGCGCTGGATCGTTCCGCTACCGGTCGAGGATCTACTGCACCGGCTCGTTCGCTTCGAGCGGGTACTGATCGCCGACGAAACGCGGCACGACGGCGGCGTGGGTGAGGGCGTCGTCACCGCACTCGTCGAAGGTGGATACGACGGTGCCATCGGCCGCGTCTCGAGCAAGAACTCGTTCGTCCCTCTGGGCGGCGCAGCCGATCTCGTCCTCCTGTCGGAAGACGAGATCGTTGCCGCAGCGGTGCGGATGATGGACGCCGACTGATTCAGTGGATCGGTTGGGCAGGAACAGCGCTCGCGTCCCGATCGATGGCGGCCGGTGCTCGGATGAAGAACGAGGCCGCCACCGCGACCAGTGACACGGCCCCGCCGTAGAGGAAAGCGGTATGGATGCCGGCCTCGGAACCGCCCACCGCATCTGCGCCGTCAGCGATGCGGGCGGCTGCGGTGTTGGACATCACGGTGACGAACAGTGCGGTACCGGCAGCGCCGGCCAACTGCTGAACCGTGTTGAAGATGGCACTGCCGTGCGAGTACAGCTGGATCGGCAGCGATCCCAGTGACGAGGTCATGAGCGGGGTCATGATGAGTGCCAGCCCCGCCGAGAGCAGCATGTGAATACCGATCACCAGTGGAAGCGCGGAGTGCGCGTCGAGCACGGTCATGGACCACAACGCAGCGCTCACCACCATGGCACCGGGAATGACCAACGGGCGCGGTCCGATTCGGTCGAAGATGCGTCCGACGAAGGGGGCGAGCAGACCCATCAGCAGTCCGCCGGGAAGCAGCATCAGACCGGTGCCGAGCGTGTCGAGTCCGCGGACGTTCTGCAGATATATCGGTAGCAGAATCAGCGCACCGAACAGGGCCATCATCGAAATCGCGATCATGCCGAGTCCGATGCTGAAGGTGGGAGTACGGAACGGGCGCATGTCCAGCAGTGCACCGCCGCGCTCCTGCCGCGAGATCTGTCGGGCAACGAACACGACCAGGGCGGCGGTGCCGACGACCAGCGGCAGCCAGACCGGCACCACGGACTCCTCGGCCGAGTGCCCCAGGCTGCTCAGGCCGTAGACGATGCCGCCGAAAGCCAAGGCGGACAACATCACCGATGCGGGATCGAACGACGGCCTACTGGTTTCGGTCACGTTCTTCACCAGAGTCGTCCCGATGGCGAACGCGATGAGGGCGATCGGAAGAACGAGCCAGAACATCCACCGCCAGTTCAAGGAATCGAGGATGACGCCCGAAATCGTCGGACCGACTGCGGGTGCCACGGCGATGACGATGGAGATCACGCCCATCATCGCGCCGCGCTTGTGCGCCGGAACCACGGTGAGCACTGTGGTCATCAACAGCGGCAACATGATCGCGGTGCCACTGGCCTGGGTGACGCGTCCGAGCAGGAGCAGCTCGAAACCCGGGGCGGAGGCAGCGAACAGAGTGCCGATCGTGAACAGCGTCATGGCTGCGACGAACACCTGACGCAGAGTGAAGCGCTGGAACAGAAATCCGGTGACGGGAATGACCACTGCCATCGTCAGGAGAAAACCGGTGGTCAGCCATTGCGCCGTCGTCGCCGAGATGTTCAGGTCGACCATCAGGGTAGGTAGCGCCACGCTCATGATCGTCTCGTTGAGGATCATGACGAACGCCGCGATGACGAGTATGCCGATGAGCAACCTGCTGCCCGGCTCGAGCTGCCCCTCGGGTACGTGATCGGTCTCGGGTGAGTTCATGTGGCGACCACTTTCAGGTAACGGTTCACTGGGTGGGGCACTGTTCCGTATAGACAGCTTGAATCATCGTGACAGTGACTGTCAACTTGAATACTGGTGGTAAGTTGACAGCTGAATGCAGAAGAGTGACCGATGGATGGACGACGATGAGCGAACAAGTACCGGATCTGCGCGAGCGACGCCGCCGAGAGACTCAGCTGGAGATCACTCGGGCTGCTCTCGAACTGTTCGAGACGCAAGGCTGTGCCGCGACGACGGTCGACCAGATCGCCCGCAGGGCCGGAGTATCGCCCAGCACGTTCTTTCGTAGCTTCGCGTCGAAGGAAGAGTCGGTGCTGGGCCTCGCCCCCGAGTTCGAGCTCGACATCGACGCGTGGTTGGCGTCGACGGCACCCGAGAACATCACCCTCACTGCGATCGAAGCACTGTACGAGCAGTCCGTCGAACGATTTTCCGCTGCGCCGCACGAGGCGAGGGACCGCCTGCTGCGTACGCGCCGGTTGATCGGGCGCGACGATCACCTGCGGGCGGCCGCCTTCGCGACCGAAGCCATGACGCTGTGCCGCGTCACCGATTCGGTGGCAACCAAGCTCGGCGGACACGAATCACGGTCCTATGCACGGTTGCTGGTCGAGGGAGCCGGGATGGTCATGCGCATCGCCTTCGACGACTGGGCCGAACGAATCGACAGCGGCGAGGACGCCGATCTGGTGACCATTTACCGAACGACGACGAAAGCCCTGCGACGCGTGGCCCGTTGACGTCGTTGTGCGTGGTACTTCGTAGTATCGGTCGAGTTTGCGTGCACGTGGCGCGAAGCGCCTCTCATCCGAAGCGGCTCGGTGTCACGTCGTCCGCTCGCAGACCCTTCGAGGTCACGTCGACCGGAAGCGGTTCTCGCCGGAGCAGGGCCGCCCCCACTCGGGCCAGAGCGGCGCACGTCTGAATTCCGTACCCACCCTGGCCTGCACACCAGAAGAAGCCCTCGATGTTCGGGTCGAATCCGACGACCGGCGTTCGGTCGGGCACGAAGCTGCGCAGGCCCGCCCAGGACGACCGCACATGGCGCGCCGTCAGCGTGGTCGCTTCCGCGATGTCGTCGAATGCCCGCGCGATCTCCAACTCGTCGGGACGGGCATCACTGGGCTCGGTGGGTGTCTCGTCCGCCGGTGAGCACAACAGTTGTGTGCCTTCGGGTTTGATGTAGAACGTCTCGTCGATGTCGCTCAGAGTCGCCAGGGCACCGGTATCGAGATCGTCGGGTGCGGCAACCATGAACACCGAACGACGCATGGGGACGAGTCCAATGGGATCGGCACCCACCATCGCCCCGAGGGCATCCGCCCATGCGCCCGCTGCGTCGACGACGATCGGCGCGGTGTGAGTCGACCCGTCGGTGGTGTGCGCGTGCCACCGACCGTCGATGCGGCTCAGTGACCTCACCCCGGTCCCGGTGTAAACACGGCCGCCCCGCTGACGGAGCCCTCGCACGTAGCCCTGATGCAGGGCATGTACGTCCACCTCCATCGAATGTGGTTCGTACAGAGCGCAATCGACCAGTTCGGGGCGCAGCGGCGGGAAGAACGTGCGGGCGTCGGCGGGGGAGAGCAGTTCTGCGTCGGGCGTCAACCGGCTGACGTCGGCATACATTGCCTCGAGTGCGTCGCCTCTACCGGTGCGAGCGAACTGCAGCAGTGGGCGCGGGGCGAGCAATCGAGATCGGAAGTGCTCCGGCGGGTTCTCCAGAAAGTCTCGGCTGGCCGTCGTCAGTGCACGAATCGCGCTGTTGCCGTAGGTTTCCAAGAACAGAGCCGCCGAGCGTCCGGTGGTGTGGAAAGCCAGGGTCGTCTCACGCTCGAGCAGGGTGACTCGGTGTTCGCTCGCGAGTTCGTATGCGAGCGAAACGCCCCCGATTCCCCCGCCGATCACCAGGACGTCGGCGGTGTGCGCGTCGTGCGCAGAGCTGCTCATCGAGTCCTCCCGTTCTTCGGCTGGTTGTTCTTCGGCTGGTTGTTCTTCGGCTCGGCGGTCCACTGCGCGCCGGGGCCGATCGCCTCGTCGAAAATCAGCCAGGTTCGGGTCGACAATATTCCGTCCAGTCCCTGCAACTTGTCGAGGACCAGATGTCGTAGCGCCGATGTATCCGGAGCGCGGACCAGAACGAGCGCGTCGAAATCTCCGCCCATCAGAGAGATGTGTTCGACGAACGGGTAGGTGCTCAGGTCGTCGGCGACGGCACGCCACGAGTCCTGCCGAATGGACAGCGCCACATAGGCGGACGCGCCGACTCCCGCCTTCTCGTAGGCGATGCGTGCGGTGAACCCCTCGATGACACCCTCTTCCAGGAGGCGATCGACGCGCACGTAGGCGTGTGCACGGGAGATATGGGTCGCCTCGGCCAACGCTCGCATGGACATTCGGCCGTCGCGACTCAGTTCGGTGACGATGCGTCGATCCACGTCGTCGAGCTCGTACTCGGTCTCTGCCATCCGTCCACTTCCGGTCGTTCTTACGGTGTCGATGTGGACAGATTGCCACAGTCGAACCAAGTGGAGGCCATATATCTACGATCGAAGCCCTGATTTGAAAGTGGGTCCACTGGGCCGCACTCTGTGTAGAACACGTATGGACAACCGGACACGTGCAGAAGGGGTACCGCATGACCACGACGGATACGCTCGATCACGTCACGACCTCGGTCGCACGGCGTGTTCGCGAGGGATACGAGGCGGAATTCGTCGAATGGACCGATCGCGGTATCGATCTCGTCCGAACCTTCCCCGGATTCCTCGGTGGTGGTTGGCTGCGCAGTTCCGGCGGATCGAACGATTATCACGTGGTGTACCGATTCGAGACCCACGACGACCTCGACGCATGGCTGCGCTCGGAGCAGCGACGGCGCTGGCTGAGCATCGGCCGTTCGATCGCCGACGATGTTGCGACACACAGGCTTTCCGGCGTCGAGGGATGGTTCGAGCCGCAGTCGAACCTGACCGACGCAGTTCGAGTGATCGGCGGCCCGCCGCCCCGGTGGAAGCAGGCGATCTCGATCGGTGTGGCGTTCTATGCCGTCAGCCTGCTCGTCAACATCGTTCTCACACCGCATCTGGCGGGGCTCAACGTAGCTGTACGCACCGCAGTCGTGGTGATGATGTGCACCCCGTTGATGGTTTACGTGGTGATGCCGTTCGTGACCTCCCGGTTGCGGAAATGGCTCGTACCGCGCGCCTGAGCTCGGCTTGCCATCGGTCGGGCCCGGGGTTCTATACAGTTCGAGGCATGCCCGACGCCCCAGTCCAGAACCAGTTCGCTCTGGACGGGGCCTGGAACTTCCGAGACCTCGGCGGGGTTCGCACTGCCGGCGGCTCGCGAATCCGCCCCGGAAAGCTCTATCGCGCATCGGAATTGAGTGCCCTCACCGAAATCGGCGCACGCGCCGTTCTCGATCTCGGCATACGAACGGTCGTCGATCTGCGCGGTGATTCCGAGGTCGCACGAAGTGGTGTCGACAAAGTTCCCGACGGCGTGCAGTCGATCTCGATGCCGTTCCGGGACGACACCGGAGGGCGCGCTCCGCACGAGGCTCCGACTCACGACGAACAGAGTCAGGTGAACTACCTGCTGCGCTCCTACGCGTCGTATCCGGTGCTGCCCGGGGCCGCACTCGCGATCAGGCAGGTTGTCGAGGCCATCGCTGCCGGCCGAGGCGGCGTTCTAGTGCATTGCGCCGCAGGAAAGGATCGGGCCGGCTGGACGGTTGCGACAGTGTTGCGAGCCGTCGGAGTGAGTGAGGACGACATCCGTGCCGACTACCTCGTCAGCAACGCGGCGGTGGAGCCGCTGCTCGCGCACATACGCCGGACGTGGGCGGGTGTCGATGCTGCCGGAGTGCCCGGGGAGGCATTGTTGGGAGTCCGCGCGTCCTATCTGGAGCACGGAATGCAGGCAGTGATGTCGCACTACGGATCATTCGATGCGTATCTGAGCCACCTGGGTATCGACGATCGACTGCGCGGACGGCTGGTCGACGAATTGGTTCAGGACTGAGCCGATTCAGAACTGAGCGGTACCCTCTGCGTCATGCGAATCGGACAGACGGCCCCGGATTTCGAGCTCCCCGATCACTCGGGTGACTTCCGTGCTCTCACCGAGCTGACGGAGCTGGGCCCGGTGGTGCTGTTCTTCTACCCTGCGGCCAACAGCCCCATCTGCACAGCCGAGGCGTGCCATTTCCGTGATCTCGGAACGGAATTCAGCAGATTCGGTGCGCAACGAGTGGGGATCAGCACCGACACCCGGGACAAGAATCAGCATTTCGCTCTGCAGCGATCCTTCGACTTTCCGTTGCTGTCCGATTCCGACGGTGCGGTGTCGGAGCAGTTCGGAGTGCGGCGAGGCGGGTGGTTCACCCGACGGCGTCGGCTCCGCGAGCTCGAGCGCGGTCGCGCGCATGCTGCCGACAGGGGATACCTTCGGCAATTGTTGTCCGTGAAACGGACGACATTCGTGATAGATCGGCACCGAGTGGTGCGGATGGTGGTGCGGAGCGAACGCGGTCACGTCCATGCGACCAAGGCGCTGGAGTACCTGCGTTACCTCTCGTGAACGCTGCTCGCTAGTCGTTTGCGCCGCTGAACAGGGCGGTGTAGACGGCAGGCTTGGTTGCTTCGGCGTGTGCATCGGTCGATGCGTCGTCGGGGTGGCTGAACAGCGCCTCGTTCTTGTCTTTGTCTTCCATCCCCCGAGCATGCCCTTGATCGACCGCAATAGCCACTCGCCGCGCGGGCTCAGCGGACTTCCCCGAGTGGGATACTGCTCGGGTGCCCGATGACACTCTGTTCGACGCCCTTCGCCGCGAACCCGACGCCGAGGCACCCAACCTGTATGCCGTCGATGCCGCGGATCGACTCGTCCTCGACACCGTCGACGAGCGTCCGGGAATCGACCGAACGGCACCGATCGCGGTGATCGGCGATCGTTACGGGGCCCTCACCCTCGGTGCAGTAGCGCTGGGCTTCACGAACGTGCGCGTCCACCAGGATGCAGTCACCAGCGCGCGGGCACTCGAACTCAACGCCGCGCGGGTCGGCATGACAGGCTCGTACACCCAGCACGCTCTCGGTTCCGAACTCCTCGACGGCGTCGGCACGGTGCTGATGCAGTTGCCGCGAGGTCTGGCCGAGCTCACCGAGGTCGCCGAGCACATCGCGGCGCACGCGACGGCGGACGTGATCGTGTTGGCCGGTGGGCGAGACAAGCACATGACCCCCGCCATGAATGACGTACTGCGACGGTCCTTCCACTCGGTCACGGTCGGACGGGGCAGGCAGAAAGCGCGAGTGCTCACCGCAACCGGGGCGGCGGCGTCGGGCATGACGTATCCGGTGAGCAATCGCATTGCCGATGTGGACATGACCGTTGTTGCGCACGGTGCGGTGTTTGCGGGAGCCGGTCTCGACATCGGGACTCGGTACCTGCTCGAATACGTACCGAAGATGTTGCCGCGTGCTCGCCGAGCCGTCGACTTGGGTTGTGGCACAGGGATTCTCGCCACCGAGCTGGCTCGAACCCGGCCGAATCTCGAGGTGATCGCCACCGACCGCTCTGCCGCAGCGATCGCGTCGGCAGCGGCGACGGCGGCGGCGAACGGCACGCAGATTTCCGTCGTCGCCGACGACGCGATGTCGACGTTCGAGAACGAGTCGATCGATCTGGTCGTGTGCAACCCGCCGTTTCACGAGGGCGCAGCCGTCCACACCGGGGGGGCGAGCAAATTGTTCGCGGCGGCCGGCCGAGTGCTGCGGCCCGGCGGTCAGCTGTGGACGGTGTTCAACACCCATCTGAACTATCGGCGCGAGCTGGCCGAGGCCGTCGGCCCCACCGATTCGATGGGACGTAACGGCAAGTTCACCGTTGCTCGCTCGGTGCGCCCGAGCGAGCAACGGTAAGTCTCACATGACTGCGCCGCCGTCTTCCGGGGTCCCGGAAGTCTGGCCTCGGTCGCGGCCGCGATCCTCGACGAGAGTGCCCTCGACGATCTCGGCTTGACGCTGACCCTCCGCGTAGTCGACGTCGGGGTCCTCGTCGGACTCCTCGATGACGTGGTCGACCAGTTCCTCGGTCAGTTCGTCGTCGGGAGTTTCGGTGATCGGCCGTTCGAGCTCTTCCTCGAGGGCAATGTCGGGTTCTTCCTCGCTGAGCTTGAGGTCGAGGCTTTCGCCCTCGGCGGCTTCACGCGCGGTGGTGCCGAAGCTGTTGGCTTCGCTCCAGTGATCCGGGGGATCGACCACGGTGTCGCCGTCGTCGTTGCGCACCTCGTCGGAGTCGAGGCCTTCGCTCTGATCCAGTGTCTGGTCGGTGTCGTCTTCGATTGCCATTTTTCAATAGTGCCCGTTTCGATCCGGTGTCACACACGCAGTCGTGTCCGCGTATGAGGCCCCCAACCGGTAGAGTCCGATTTGTCCGTCGTAGAAGTTCTCGGCTCGGGAACTTTTGTCCGGATATCAGACGTTCTACTGGTGACCGACGGGGAGATCCCCGGTGGGGATCAGAACTTTACGAAGGGAAGAGACACGGTGCGCACCTCCAGCAACCCGGTGTTCCGCAACCTGCCCAAGCAGCAGGGCGGCGGCTATGCCACATTCGGATCTGCGACGGCTGGAGCCTCGCAGGCCGCCACGTTCGGCCAGCATCCCGGAACCCAGGCCGATCCGTACACCACTCAGCCCGCTCAGCGGGCCATGACCATCGACGACGTCGTCACCAAGACCGGCATCACGCTCGGTGTTCTGACCGTCACTGCGATTCTTTCGTACCTGTACGCCTCGGCCAATCCGTCGGCTGCTCCGGCTCTTCTGATCGCCGGTGGCCTGATCGGCTTCGGCCTGGTCATGTTCGCGACCTTCGGGCGCAAGATGGACAACAAGTTCATCGTCCTCGCCTATGCCGCTGCGGAAGGTGTTTTTCTGGGCGCACTGTCGCTCGTGTTCACCGGCATCGAGTTCGGTGGAGCCGGTGGCTCGACGCTGATCGGCCAGGCCATCCTCGGCACGTTCGGTGTGTTCTTCGGCATGCTGGTCGTCTACAAGACCGGTGCCATCCGGGTGACCCCGCGCCTGACCCGCATGGTGGTCGGTGCTCTCATCGGTGTCGTCGTGCTGATGCTCGGCAACCTCGTCGCCAGCTTCTTCATGGACGGTGGCTTCGGACTCCGTGACGGTGGACCCATCGCCATCATCTTCAGCCTCGTCTGCATCGGTATCGCGGCGTTCAGCTTCCTGCTCGACTTCGATCAGGCCGATCAGCTGATTCGTGCACAGGCACCGGAGAAGGCTGCGTGGGGCGTCGCTCTCGGTCTGACCATCACTTTGGTGTGGCTCTACGTCGAGATCCTGCGTCTGCTCAGCTACTTCCAGAACGACTAGTTCTTACGCGAAGAAGCCCCGCCACTCCGTCGAGGAGGGCGGGGCTTCTTCGTTGCGATGGCCCGGTTCAGCTGAGGCGTTCGAGCACCATTGCCATACCCATGCCGCCGCCGACGCACATGGTCTCGACCCCGAAGGTCTTGTCCTGTGTCGTCAGGTTGTTCAGCAACGTGGTGGTGATGCGGGCACCGGTCATACCGAACGGGTGGCCGACCGCGATGGCTCCGCCGGAAATGTTGAGCTTGTCCTCCTCGATGCCGAGGTCGCGCGCTGAGCCGAGGACCTGCACCGCGAAGGCTTCGTTGATCTCGAACAAATCGATGTCGGAGATCGACATACCCGCGATCTTCAAGGCCTTGCGGGTGGCCTCGATCGGGCCGAGGCCCATGATCTCGGGGGACGTGCCGGTGACACCGGTGGAGACGATCCGAGCCAGCGGGGTCAGACCCAGCTCCTTGGCCTTGGTGTCGCTCATGATGACGAGGGCGGCTGCGCCGTCGTTGAGCGGGCACGCATTACCGGCGGTGATGGTGCCGTTCGGCCGGAAGACGGGCTTGAGTTGGCTGATCTTCTCGTAGGTGGTGCCGGCGCGGGGGCCGTCGTCGGTGCTGACGACGGTGCCGTCGGGCAGGGTCACCGGGGTGATCTCCCGCTCGAAGAAGCCGGCGTTGATCGCCTCTTCGGCACGGTTCTGGCTGCGGACGCCCCAGTGATCCTGATCCTCACGGGTGATGCCGGTGAGCAACGCAACGTTCTCTGCCGTCTGACCCATCGCGATGTACGCGTCGGGCAACTCGCCGTTCTCGCGGGGATCGGTCCAGCTGTCCGCGCCCTCTTCCTGTGCCTTCTTGGTACGCGCTTCGGCGTCGGCGAAGATGGGGTTGTGGCTCTCGGGCAGCGAATCCGAGCTGCCGTGGATGAAGCTGGAGACGCTCTCGACACCGGCCGAGATGAAGACGTCACCCTCGCCCGCCTTGATCGCGTGCAGCGCCATCCGGGTGGTCTGCAACGAGGACGAACAGTAACGCGTGATCGTCGTTCCGGGGAGCGAGTCGTAGCCGAGCTGAACTGCGACGATACGAGCGAGGTTGTTGCCCTGCATGCCGCCGGGCAGACCGCAGCCGAGAAGGAGATCGTCGATGTCCTTGGGGTCGAGAGAGGGCACCTTGGCCAGCGCAGCGGCGACCATCTGAGCGGTGAGGTCGTCGGGACGAATGTCCTTGAGCGAGCCCTTCATCGCCCTTCCGATCGGTGAGCGCGCGGTGGCGACGATGACTGCCTCTGGCATGAGATCTCCTTTGTGATCGATACTGCGGAACTACAGTGCTACCGCCGGGTGGGCGATGTCTCCTGACCGAACTTACAACCCCGCCGATCCACTCCCGGCACGACGTACGAGATCGTCCGACGCACTGCTGATCTCGGCATCGAGCTCGGCGGTTCGACGACGTAGGAAACGGTCGAGGGCGGCGGTGGCGCGGGGGATGGCCTTGCGGGATTCGGCGGCAGCGGAGACGGTCGGTAGCTCGGGCAGGGGACCGCCGTGCCAGACACCCAACGCGGACGCGAGTACCGGGAGAATCTGTTGGGCGGCCAACTCGTATCCCGCGGCGGACGGGTGAAAGCGGTCCGCGGAGAACATCGTGTCGGGAGCGGCGAGAAACTCGGGTGCCAGCAGATCCGCCAGAGCCACCGGATGCCCGCCGGCACTGAGCGTCCTGGCCGTCTGAGCATGAGCCAGTCGCCGACCCCAATTGCGGACGACAGTGCGCAGCGGCTGCGGAATGGCTGTGACGACACCGAGATCGGGGCACGTCCCCACCGCGACGACGCAGCCCTTGGCGGTCAATCGCTCGACCGCGTCACCCAGCCTGGCCGCCGAGGCAGGGATGGAAAATTTCTTGGTGACGTCGTTCGCGCCGATGAAGATCACTGCGGCATCGGGAGGTGGCCCGGCGACGAACATGGCGTCGACCTGACCTTCGAGGCCCTTGGACGTGGCACCGGCAATTGCTTTGGTGCTCAAGCGGATTCGCTGGCCGGTTTCCTCGGCCAACCCGCGCGCGAGCAGGACCCCGGGAACTTCGTCGGCGACGGTGCAGCCGACACCCGCGGCAGTGGAGTCGCCGAAGATCATCAGATGAATATCTGCTGAACTTCCCAGACGCCACCGCTCCGGGGCTGCGCAGCCGGCGGTGTAGACCCCGTCCGCCTCGGGTGGCTTGGCTATAGTGCGCCCGATGACGCCGCGCGCCGCGGCAGCCTGGCCCATCAGATGTCGATAGGCGGCCCAGGACGCAGTCCCTGCTCCAGAGCCCGCAAGTACCGTCGCGGCGCTCGCCTTCGCAGCGGTGCGCCATCCGCTCGCCGTCACAGATCGATCCCTCTCGTCGTGCCCTCTCACCATCGTATGCGGGTGTCGACAGCCGTGGCCGAGAGTCCGATACCTGCATCTGGGAAGATGGAGCCATGCGCATCGCACAGCACATCACCGAACTCATCGGCAACACCCCGTTGGTGAAGTTGTCCTCCGTCATCGGCGACGGTGCCGGCACGGTCGCGGCCAAGATCGAGTACCTGAACCCGGGTGGTTCGTCCAAGGACCGCATCGCCGTGAAGATGATCGACGCGGCCGAGGCCTCCGGCGAGTTGAAGCCCGGCGGCACCATCGTCGAACCGACGTCCGGCAACACCGGTGTCGGGCTCGCGCTCGTCGCGCAGCAGCGTGGCTACAAGTGTGTGTTCGTGTGCCCCGACAAGGTCGGTGAGGACAAGCGCAACGTGCTGCGTGCCTACGGTGCCGAGGTCGTCGTGTGCCCCACCGCCGTCGCGCCCGAAGACCCCAACAGCTACTACAGCGTCTCCGACCGTCTCGTGCGCGAAATCGAGGGCGCGTGGAAGCCCAACCAGTACGCCAACCCGGCCGGCCCTGCCAGCCACTACGAGACCACCGGTCCCGAGATCTGGGCCGACACCGACGGCAAGATCACGCACTTCGTCGCCGGCGTCGGTACCGGCGGCACCATCTCCGGCACCGGGAAGTACCTCAAGGAGGTCTCCGGCGGCAAGGTCAAGGTCATCGGCGTCGACCCCGAGGGCTCGGTGTACTCCGGCGGCACGGGTCGGCCGTACCTGGTGGAAGGTGTCGGCGAGGACTTCTGGCCGAGCGCCTACGACCCGTCCATCCCGGACGAGATCATCGCCGTGTCCGACAACGACTCGTTCGACATGACCCGTCGCCTGGCGCGCGAGGAAGGCCTGTTGGTCGGCGGCTCGTGCGGCATGGCTGCCGTTGCTGCTATCCAGGTCGCCGAGCGTGAGGGTCCCGACGCACTGGTCGTCGTGCTGCTGCCCGACGGCGGACGCGGCTACTTGGCGAAGATCTTCAACGACTCGTGGATGTCGTCGTACGGATTCCTCCGCTCACGCCTCGATGGCAAGACTCACGAGACCTCGGTCGGCGAGGTGCTGCGCGGAAAGTCCGGTGCATTGCCGGATCTGGTGCACACGCACCCGTCGGAGACCGTGCGCGACGCCATCGAGATTCTGCGTGAGTACGGCGTCTCCCAGATGCCGGTCGTCGGAGCCGAGCCGCCCGTCATGGCCGGCGAGGTCGCCGGCAGCGTCACCGAACGGGACCTGCTCAGTGCCGTGTTCGAGGGTCGCGCCGCGTTGGCCGATCCGGTCGCCAAGCACATGAGTGAGCCGTTCCCGCTGATCGGAGCCGGCGAAACCGTCTCCGACGCCACCAAGGCGCTGGGCGAATCCGATGCGTTGATGGTCGTCGAAGAGGGCAAGCCCGTCGGCGTCATCACCCGCCACGATCTGCTCGGATTCCTCAGCAAGGGTGCCTAGGCCGGGTGCACTAACGTCGAGGAGGTGACTTCCTCGACTGCTTCCCGCCTGAAGGTTCTCGTACCCGACGAGCTCGGCGAAGAGGTGCTGGCGCAATCGCCGGGTCTCGAGGCGGTCCGCTACGTTGGCGGTGAGCCCTGGCCCGCCGAGCACTCGGACGCCACCGTAGTTGTGGTGGGCTACGAGAATTCGGACGCCGTCGGTGCCAGGTTTTCGGAGCTGCCGAATTTGCGTCTGGTTCAGACCCTCAACGCCGGTTACGAGCAGTGGCTGCCCCACATCGCCGACGGCGTGATGCTGTCCAACGGACGCGGCGCGCACGGCGGATCGTGTGCGGAGTGGGCGGTGGCCGCGCTGCTGGCCATCTACCGTGAGCTGGCCCTGTTCGGCGAGCAGCAGCAGCGCGGCGAGTGGGGGCCGAAAACCACCGACACGCTGATGGGAAAGCGCGTGTTGGTCCTCGGTGCCGGCGATCTCGCGGTCAACCTCGCGGCCAGGCTGACACCCTTCGAGGTGGAGGTCATCCTCTACGGCCGACGCGCCAGGCCCGGCGTGCTGGCGCTCGAGGACGTCGGCGAGCTGTTGCCGACCGCCGACGCGGTGGTCGTCATGCTGCCGGAGAACCCGTCGACCCATCACATTGTCGACGGCGAGTTCCTGGCGCGGTTGCACGACGGCGCGATCGTCGTCAACGCCGGTCGCGGGGGTGCCGTCGACACTGCGGCACTGCTGCGGGAGCTGACGGCCGGCCGGCTACGCGCCGCGCTCGACGTCACCGACCCTGAGCCATTGCCCGCCGGGCACCCGCTGTGGTCGGCTCCGGGACTGCTGCTCACTCCGCACGTCTCCGGTATGACAGCAGGTGCGTGGGAGCGTGCCTGGAACATTGCCCGCCACCAACTCGATCTGTACGCAGGTGGCGGGCGTCCGACGAATGTCGTGGTCGGCCCGACTGGTTCGGGACCACGCGACCTTCGGTAGGGCGAGTCGTCCGGAGGTCGATCTAGCGGAACGCGTCGATCCCGGTCACCGCCTTTCCCACGATCAATTGGTGGACCTCGGACGTGCCCTCGTACGTCAGGACGGATTCGAGGTTGTTGGCGTGGCGCAGTGCCGGGTATTCGAGCGTAATTCCGTTGGCTGCCAATATCGTTCGGCATTCACGGGCAATGCCGATGGCTTCGCGGACGTTGTTCAGCTTGCCGACGCTGACCTGCTCGGGCTTCAGATTTCCCGCGTCCTTCAACCGGCCGAGGTGGAGCGCGAGCAATTCGCCCTTACCCAGTTCCAGCGCCATGTTCGCGATCTTCGCCTGTGTCAATTGATAGCCGGCCAATGGCTTGTCGAAGATGTCGCGGGTCTGCGAGTACTCGACAGCGGCTTCGAGGCAGTCGCGTGCGGCACCCATCGCGCCGAAGATGATGCCGAAGCGGGCTTCGTTGAGGCAGCTCAACGGCCCGCTCAAACCGCGGGCCTCGGGCAGCATCGCATCGGCGGGGAGGCGAAGGTCGTCGAAGACCAATTCGCCGGTGATCGAGGCGCGCAGCGAGAGCTTCTTCTTCACCGTGTTCGCGGTGAAGCCCGGTGTGTCCGTGGGTACAACGAACCCTCTCACCTTGTCGTCGGTCTGCGCCCACACGACGGCGACGTCGGCGACCGGTCCGTTGGTGATCCACATCTTGCTGCCGTTGAGAATCCAGTCTTCGCCATCGCGCTTGGCGCGGGTGAGCATGCCGCCGGGGTTGGATCCGAAGTCTGCCTCGGTGAGACCGAAGCAGCCGATCAGCGATCCCTCGGCCATCCCCGGGAGCCACTGCTGCTTCTGCTCCTCGGACCCGTACTTCCAGATGGCGAACATCGCCAGCGAGCCCTGCACCGAGACCAGCGAGCGGATGCCGGAGTCGATGGCTTCGAGTTCGAGACAGGCCAGGCCATACGCCGTCGCCGATGTTCCGGCGCAGCCGTAGCCCTCGAGGTGCATGCCGAGTAGCCCGAGCGATCCCAACTCCTTGGCGAGTTCACGAGCGGGAACGGTGCCCTCGTCGAACCAGTCCGCGATGTGCGGACGGATGCGTTCGTTGCCGAACTTGCGCACGGTGTCCCGGATCTGGCGTTCCTCGTCGTCGAGGAGTGAATCGAGTGCGAACAGTTCGTCGACGCTCTGGGAGTTGGCCACGATGCCTCTTTTCCGCTGGGGGTTGTCTTCGCAGGTTACCCACGACCCCGCCGGGCGACGCAGGCCGATTAGTGTGGAGGGCATGAGTGAGCAGCGCAGCAAGGCAGACAACACCTCCGGGAGTGGAGCCCGCGGAACGACCCCGGCAGGTCAGCAGGGCTTTTCCACCAAGGCGGTACACGCCGGCTACGAGCCGGATCCGCTGACCGGCGCGGTGAACGTGCCGATCTATGCGAGCTCCACCTTCGCCCAGGACGGCGTGGGCGGTATGCGCAGCGGATTCGAGTACGCGCGCACCGGCAACCCGACGCGTCGACCGCTCGAGGCGAACCTCGCGGCCATCGAGTCGGGTAGCTACGGGCGAGCGTTCTCCTCGGGGATGGCGGCAACGGACTGCTTGCTGCGTTCGGCGCTGCGTCCCGGCGACCACCTCGTCATTCCCAACGATGCCTACGGCGGCACGTACCGATTGATCGACAAGGTCTTCACCCAGTGGGGCATCGAGTACTCGGTGGCCGCGGTGTCGGACGTCGACGAGGTTCGCGCGGCGATGCGACCGAACACCAAGCTCGTCTGGGTCGAGACGCCCACCAACCCGTTGCTCAACGTCGGAGACATCGAGGCGCTCTCGGGTGTAGCGCACGAGGGTGGAGCCAAGCTCGTCGTCGACAACACCTTCGCATCTCCTTACCTGCAGCAGCCTTTGAGCCTCGGTGCCGACGTGGTGTTGCACTCGACCACCAAGTACATCGGCGGACACTCCGATGTCGTCGGCGGCGCACTGGTGACCGACAGCGAAGAGCTCGATACGGCGTTCGCGTTCCTGCAGAACGGAGCAGGCGGAGTTCCGGGACCGTTCGACGCGTTCCTGACCTTGCGCGGCATCAAGACCCTCGCGCTGCGCATGGAACGGCACAGCGACAATGCCGAGAAGATCGTCGAATTCCTGAACGGACACCCGGCGATCTCACAGGTCATTTACCCGGGCCTCGAATCGCACCCGTCCCACGCGGTGGCCGCGAAGCAGATGCGACGCTTCGGCGGCATGGTCTCGGTGCGCCTGGCCGGCGGCAAGCAGGCGGCACTCGACTTCTGCGCGAAGACCGAAATCTTCACACTCGCGGAGTCTCTGGGCGGCGTCGAATCGTTGATCGAACACCCCGGCGCGATGACGCATGCGTCCACGGCAGGTTCCCTGCTCGAGGTACCCGACGATCTGGTGCGGCTGTCCGTCGGGATCGAGGACGGTGCCGATCTGGTCGGTGACGTAGAGCAAGCGCTGGCGTGATCGTCGCACTGATCGACTCGGGCCTGGGCATGATTCCGACGGCGGCGCGGCTGCGCCGACTGCGTCCCGAGCTCGATCTGGTGCTGTTGATGGACCCCGACAATGCCCCGTGGGGTCCCAAATCGGATCGATGGGTCATCGACCGGGTCGTGGGCACCGCCCAGCATGCCGTCGAACTCGGAGCCGAGGTGGTGGTACTGCCGTGCAATACGGCCAGTGTGACGGCGCTGAGTCACGTGCGGGCTGCATTGGGTGACTCGGTTCCCGTCGTCGGTACCGTGCCGGCGATCAAACCTGCTGCGGCAGTGAGTGATCGGATTGCGATCTGGGCGACGGCAGCAACAACGGCGAGTGCGTATCAGGCCCGCTTGATCGAGGAGTTCGCGGCGCATCGGACGGTGACCACCGTGGCGTGCCATGGTCTGGCCGATTCGATCGACCGCGGCGACGAACGTGGGATCAGCGCGGCCATCGCTGCTGCGGTGGCGTCGACCCCCGATGACGTCGAGTCGATCGTGATGGGCTGCACGCATTACCCGCTGGTGCGGGATGAGATCGTGGCTCGCCTGCCCATCGGGGTGACGATGTTCGACAGCGCCGAGGCTGTGGCCAACCAGACGATACGACGGGTAGACGAGGTCTCGCCGGGTGGTTCCGGCTCCGGCCGCGTATCGGTGTGGCTCAGCGGCGTCGAAGGCGAATTGCCTGCCAGTGCGCAACGTTATCCCGAAGGGCAGCTGTTGCTCGACGGGGCGCAAGCGCACCGACTCTGAGTCGTCGGGAATGCGAGACCGTCCTACGCGTTGTCTTTCACTGAAGTAACGGTCACTGCAGCGGAGGGACAACACATGGTCGACATGGACGTGCGGGGTAGTGCCGGACGCAGTGCCGTCAGAATGCCGAATCGGTACGCCTTCTGGGTGGTCGGCGTGGCCTTCGTCGTGTTGATGGCGTCCTCCGCAGCACCGTCCCCGCTGTATCCGGTCTACCAGCAGTCGTGGGGATTCAGCGCGATCACGCTCACGGTCATCTTCGCTGTGTATGCACTCGCCCTGCTGTTCACGTTGCTCACTGTCGGTAGCCTGTCGGACCACATCGGGCGCAAACCGATTCTGGTCGCGTCCCTGCTGCTGTTGGTCGTCAGCCTGGTGCTGTTCATCGTCGCCGACAGCGTGCCGCTCCTCATCGCGGCACGCGTCGTGCAGGGAATCGCAGCAGGTGCGGCTACGGGTGCCATGAGTGCGGCCATCATCGATCTGCAGCCCACCGTGTCGACCGGGCCGTTGCTCAACAGCGTGGCCCCGTCGTTCGGTCTGGCGGCCGGGGCGCTCGGTGCCGGGTTGCTGGTGCAGTTGGCACCGGCGCCGGAGATCCTCGTGTTCGCCCTGCTGATCGGCGCGGCGTCGGTCCTTGCGGTGGCACTGCTGTTCGTACCCGAGACCTCGGCGTTGCGAGGCTTCGATTCTCGACGACACCTCGCGTCGACGCTGCTGCCGCGAGCGTCCATTCCGAAGTCCGTAAGAGCACCGTTTCTTCTCATCGCGCCCGCTCTGTTCGCGACCTGGTCATTGGGCGGGTTTCACCTCTCGCTCGGTCCGTCGATCATCGGCACAGTGTTCGGCATCGACAACCACATCGTCGGTGGGTTGGAAATCTTCGCACTGTTCGGTTCCGGCTCGATAGCAGCCGCTGTGGTGCGCAAGGGATTTCCTCGCTCGGTGATGATGATCGGAGCCTCGGTCCTGGCCGCGGGTGTCGCCCTCACTCTGGTGTCGGTACAGATCGGCTCCATCGTGTTGTATTTCGTCGGTGCGGTGATTGCCGGATCGGGCTGGGGAGCAACTTTTCTCGGTGCGATGCGCACACTCGGTGCAATGGTTCCCGCCGCAGAGCGCGGTGGAGTGTTCGCTACGACATTCGTCATCAGCTATCTCGCATTCAGCGTGCCCGCAGTAGTAGCCGGACTGGCCGTGCACCGGTTGGGGCTCAGCACGACGGTGGAGATCTACGGAGCATTCGTCATCGTGCTCGCACTGATCTCGGTACTCGGATTCTCTGTCGCAGCGCGTCGAGATCGGTAGTGCAGCAGTCTCGCTCGGCCGACCTGTACCGAGGATGAGCACGGCTCCCTGCCCGATCGGGTAGTTCGGTGCGTCGTTGGCAGAGTTCACCCGGCCGGCTGTTCCCAACACGGTGCCGGGTCGTCAGTGTGGTCATCAGTGAGACGCCGATCACAGAGGATGGCGTCTCCGACTCACACTCACCGAGGAGACACCGATGGTTATCGAGCTCAATCAGATCTGGGAATTCCCCATCAAGGAGTTTCACCCGCTACCGCGCGCCAAGCTGGGAGTCGGTGCCCACGACATGATCGGTGTCGAGGCCAAAGAACTCGGATTCAAGCGCTCGCTGCTCGTCACGACCGGTCTGCGCGGATCGGGCATCATCGAGGAACTGATCGGCAAGATCGAATACCAGGGCGTCGAGGTGGTTCTCTACGACAAGGTCGAGTCCAACCCCAAGGACTACAACGTCATGGACGGTGCCGCGCTCTACCAGAAGGAAAAGTGCGACAGCGTCATTTCCGTCGGTGGTGGTTCCAGCCATGACGCGGCCAAGGGCATACGCGTCGTCGTTGCCCACGACGGCCGCAACATCAACGAGTTCGAGGGCTTCTCCAAGTCCACCAACAAGCAGAATCCGCCGCACATCGCCGTATCGACCACTGCCGGTACAGGTTCGGAGACATCCTGGGCCTATGTCATCACCGACACCTCGGACATGGACAAGCCGCACAAGTGGCTCGCCTTCGATGAGGCGTCGACACCGACTCTGGCGCTGGACGATCCGCTGCTCTACTACACCTGTCCTCAGCAGTGGACCGCGTTCTGTGGGTTCGACGTTCTCGCACACGGTGCCGAGCCGTACGTCTCGCGTCTCGATTTCGCGCCGTCGCTGGGCAATGCCATCTACTCCATCGGCCTGGTGTCCAAGCATCTTCGTGAAGCCGTGTACGACCCGGGCAATCTGAAGGCTCGTGAGGGCATGATGAACGCCCAGTACATCGCGACACAGGCCTTCAACTCCGGCGGACTCGGTATCATCCACTCGATCTCGCACGCGATCAGCGCCTTCTACGACAGCGCGCACGGGCTCAACAACGCCATCGCGTTGCCGCGCGTGTGGGAGTACAACCTGCCTTCACGCTACGAGCGGTACGCCGAGATCGCCGTCGCCATGGGCGTCGACACCCGGAACATGACCACCGTTCAGGCGGCCGACGCCGCCGTCGAGGCCGCCATCAGGCTGGCCAAGGATGTCGGCATTCCCGACAACTTCGGGTCGATTCGATCGGCGACCTACGACAAGAACCGGATGAACACCGGCAGGTACGCCGGCAAGGGCGACGTGATCAAGGGCGACGAGAAGTCGGTGCTGAAGATTTCCGAGCACATCCAGGACGACTGGTGCACCCCGGGCAACCCGCGCGAGGTCACCGTCGAGTCGATGATTCCCGTCGTCTCACACGCGATCAACGAATCGTACTGACCCACAACCCATGTGAGTGGAACTTCGTAGCAGGCTACGAAGTTCCACTCACATGCGGCGCAGCCGCATTCCGAAGGGAAACACATGACCTCGCTGTCGACAGTGCGTAGCGACGACACCGACACCGTCAGATTCACCGACGCCGCGGATCTGCGTAGTGCGCTCGCCGAGCAGGACTACATCGCCGACGACGACCTCGCCACCGTGGTGCATCTGGCGACAGCGCTCGATCGCCCTCTTCTGCTCGAAGGCCCAGCAGGCGTCGGTAAGACAGAGCTGGCGAAATCTCTTGCCGCGGCGAGTGGGCGCAAGCTGGTGCGTCTGCAGTGCTACGAAGGCCTCGACGACAACCGAGCCCTGTACGAGTGGGACTACGCCAAGCAGTTGCTGCACGTGCAGATGCTGCGCGAACACATCGGTGCGCTCACCCAGCACGTCACCGATATCGACGATGCCTCGAAGATGCTCGCGGCCAAGGATTTCGGTCTGTACTCCGAGCCGTTTCTGTCCGTCCGGCCCCTGCTGGAATCGGTTCTGTCCGAGGAGCCGGTGGTGCTGCTCGTCGACGAGGTCGACCGCACCGAGGAATCGATGGAGGCCCTGCTGCTCGAGGTGCTCGCCGAGAAGCAGGTGACCATTCCCGAGGTGGGCACCTTCACGGCACGGAGTGATCCGTGGGTCATTCTGACCTCCAACGACACTCGTGAGCTGTCGTCGGCCCTCAAGCGCCGTTGCCTGCACTTTCATCTGGATTACCCGACGGCCGAGCGCGAACGCGAGATCGTCACCGCTCGCGCTCCCGAGGTGCCTGCCGACGTCGCGGCCGACATCGTCGCACTGGCAACGGAACTGCGGGAGCTGCCGCTGCGCAAGAGCCCGTCGATCTCGGAGGTCATCGACGCTGCTCGTATCGCATCGGTCCTCGGCCACACCGAGGACACCCGCAAATACCTGCTTGCCGCGCTGGTCAAGTACTCGTCCGACATGAAGATCGCGTTGGCAGGGCCGACCACCGAGACAGCCTCTGCAACGACATCGCTCGGAGCCGTCGTCAACACGACCGCGACAGCATTTCGTGGACACGGCGGACGTGACAAGGGTGGCATCGGAATCCGACGATGACTGTGCATCAGACGTTCTCGGCATCGGTGGTACTCGACGTGCTGTCGGCAGTGTTCGGCAGAACGCTGCGGCGATTCGGTGTGCCGGCGTCGCCTGCCGAGGTCATCGAGGTACGACGCGTGCTCGGGCTGCTGGGGGCACGTGACCTGACGGTTCTGTGCGCGGCACTGCGTGCCACGTGCGCGAAGTACGATCACGAACAGCAGGGCTTCGACCTTGCGTTCGAGTCGATGTTTCGGCACGTGGCAAACACGGCTGTGGACGAGCCTCGCTCGGCTGTGGGTGCACAGGTGGCGGGCGGCCTCCCGACCGATCTGGATGTGGGAGCCGACCAGGAGGCGGCGAAATACGCCGAATACAACGAGCGTGCCGTCGAGATCGGAGATCTGCTCGACGCCCCGGAGGCAGAAAAGGGCTTCAACCCGCACAAGGACGACGACGACATCAGCCTGTCGTCCGAGGACCACGATCTGTCGATCGACACCGACGGCGACATGGGTCGACGCGGTGTCACCTACACCGTCGATCTGGAGCGTTCCGGTTCGACGGCGGCAGGGGAGTTGGCGTCGAGTACGAGCGGAGCGGTTGCCGGGCAACTGAACTGGGAAGATCCGGCGAGCATCCTGGCCTGGTTCGACGCCTACGACGCCCGCAGCGTGTACGGGGACGGTGGCGATGCGGAACCACTGAGCGCGGCGATGCTCGACAGGATCACCGATGCCGTCGAGGCTTTCGTGGCCGCGCTGGGTGAGTTGACCGGGACGATGTCGGCGGCGGTACCCGTGGATGGTGTGGATCGGGCGATCGACCGTCATGCCGAGATCGAGAAAGCCACACACGAGATCTTGCGTCACATGCGGGGGACTCCGCGGCCCCGGCCGCGTGAACACTCACGGGGCCCGCTGGACATGCGGCGCACGGTCCGGTCGAGCCTGCGCACGGACGGCATTCCGTTCCGGCTGGTGACCAAGACGCCGGTTCCGGACAAGGTTCGGGTACTGGTGCTGGCGGACGTCTCGTTGTCGGTGCGCCCGATCACCGCGTTCACGCTCAGACTCGCGCAAGCGATGCATTCGCGCGCGCACCGGTGCACGGTGATGGGCTTCGTCGACGCGCCGGTGGACGTGACGACCACCCTGCTCGCGAGCACGGGCGACGGCGCACTGGCTGCCGTGTTGGCAGATGCTCGACTCGACCTGGAGGCCAGCAGCGACTACGGCACCACGTTCGCCGCGTTGTTGGACTCGCACGGTGAGGCGCTGAACAAGCGGACTGCGCTGATCATCGTCGGCGATGGTCGGTGCAACGGACGCCCACCGGGACTCGACGCTCTGGAAAAGATTCGGTCCAAGGTGCATCGCATCGCCTGGATCACCCCCGAGGCCCGCCGTTACTGGGCGCAGGCAGCGTGCTCGATGGAGGACTACGAGCAGTTTTGCGACCGCGTGGTGGTAGCACGAGACGGCGAACAGTTGACGGCGCAGGCCGCCGATCTGGGACATGCTCTGTCCTGACCGGCGGTGCGGTTCACCTGCCCGAACGGGCAGGTAGGAACCTGTTCGGTCGCGGGTAGGAATCCCCACGGCAGGCCTCGTAGAGTTGTAACCTGAATCACAGACTCGAGAGCGTTCGAGTCGACAATGCAGTGAGGGTGACAACGGTGGATCAGGCGGCGACTGCGGATATCGGAAAGGCGCTACACGAGCTGGATTCTCGACGAGTGCGAGCCGAGTCACCGCGCGTACTGAAGTTTCATGACCCGGAGATCGTGTTCGGTCAGGACTCGCTCGGTGAGGTGGCGCACGCGGCCCTTCGTCTCGGTGGGGTACGTCCGATGGTTGTCACCGATGCCGGCTTGATCGAAAGTGGTTGGGCCGGAAAGCTGATCGATCTGCTCACAGCGCAAGGTCTGATGCCGCAGCTGTGGAGTGGTCTCACACCCAATCCGAAGGATGTCGAGGTCGAAGCCGGCTTCGCCGTGTACACCGAACTCGGGTGCGACGTGCTGGTGGCGATCGGCGGCGGATCGGTCATGGACGCCGCCAAAGGTATTGCCGTGCTGGCCGGCAACGGTGGCAGGATTCTCGACTACGAGGGAGTGGACCAGGCGACTCGTCCCATTCCGCCTCTGGTCATGGTGCCCACCACGTCGGGTACCGGTGCCGACGTATCCCAGTTCTGCATCGTCACCGACACCGCGCGTTCGACCAAGATCACGATCCTGGGACGCGCGTTGGTTCCGGACATCACCGTGATCGATCCGCGCTTGCTCACCACGATGCCCGAATGGCTCAATGCAGCAACCGGTTTGGATGCGCTGACCCATGGGATCGAAGCTTTCGTCTCGCTCGGTCACAATCAACTCACCGACCATCACGCCCTGCGCTCGATCACCATGGTGATCTCCCACTTGGCTCACACCATCGACGAGCCGGGCGACATGACCGCTCGTGGTTCCATGGCGCAAGCGAGTCTCGAAGCGGGGCTGGCGTTCACGAATGCGATCCTCGGTGCCACGCACGCCATGAGCCATCAGGTCGGGGGCTTGCTGGACCTGCCGCACGGGGTGATCAACGGGGTGCTGCTGCCGCATGTCATCCGCTTCAATGCTGCTCAGGATCCGCTGCCGTACGTGGCCATCGCGACGAGCCTCGGCTTGCCGGAGGGCAGAGCCAGGCCGGAGGAGGCGGCGATGGCCGTGGCAGATCGAGTCGACCGCCTCGCCCGTCAGGTCGGTGTCCCCACCGGGCTCGCGGAAATCGGGGTGCGCGAATCCGATCTGGATGTGTTGGCCACCAACGCATTGCACGACGCGTGTATGTCGACGAACCCTCGGTCGGCCACCCATCGGGAGATAGTCGATCTGTTCAGGTCGGCGTTGTGATGTCGAGACCGGATGCGGCCCCTGGGCCCGACCTGTCGCTGTTGACGGGACTGCGATCGGGCAAGAACACCTTCTACCCCCAGTATCGAGGCGCGGCAGAACGTTTGGAACGAGTTGTCTACGCGCTGGAATTGATTTCTCGGGCTCTGGTGCGGACGGTGGACGGACCGGAAACGCTGGTGTGCGCGGTCGCGGAAGCCGCGCGGGCGCACCTGAGCGCGCAGTGGGTGGTGTTCGCGCTCGCCGACGGAGCACTGCCCGATGCCGGCCCACGCCGGTTGGTACTGGGACCGGATGCGACCCCGTTCTTGGTCGACAACGTCGAGGGGCCGCCGCTGCCCGAGGACGTCATCGACTGCATCGAGTCGATTCAGTCGTCGTCCCACGGAGCCGGCGCAGCCCCGGTGATCTCTGCCCATCATGCGTTCGTGCCGATCGCATTCGACGGTGGCGTCGTCGGTGCGATCGCCGCGTGGACCGGTGAGCTGCGCGTTCTCGACGCCACCGACGCGGCGGTGTTGAGCATCCTGGCCAGCCAAACTGCTGTGGCGCTACAGAATTCGGCACTGTTCCAGAGTCGGCGGCAACTTCTCGAACGTACCGAGAACGCATATGCGGAGGCCAACCGGACAGCTGCCGATCTCGCGACTCGAAATGCCGAACTCGAGGCGACGCAACGCCAATTGGGTGCTGCACACCGGCATCAGGTCCTCGACGACGAGCGTCACCGGATCGCCCGAGAGCTGCACGACAGCGTGACTCAGGCGGTGCTCTCGGCGGGCATGCAGATCGAGGTGTGCCGCAGCGATATCCCGGCGCAGGAGCGCGGCGAACGGCTCGATCTGGCCAAGGAACTGACGCGGCGGGCCGTCGAGCAATTGCGCTCGGCCATCTACGCTCTCAACCATCCGCAGGATGCCGATCGCACGTCCCTGCCCGAGATGCTCGAGCAACTCTCGGTGGTACACATGCCCGACGAGTTGCAGGTCTCGCTCCGAGTGGACGGAACTCCCGTCGAGTTGAGCAGTGAATGCGAACATGCGCTGCTGCGCATTGCGGGAGAGGCCCTGTTCAACACCGCGGTACACGCGCATGCTTCGCGCGCTGTTCTCCGGCTGACGTACTCCGCGGATCAGGTCCAGTTGTCGGTAGCCGACGACGGGAACGGCGATCCGGCACATCTACGCATGATGTTGCACCTGTCCGAAACGACCGACGTCGATGGTCGACATCGAGGATTGGCGAACATGGCAGCTCGCGCCCGCGAGCACGGCGGCGTTTTCGACATCCGCCGCGCTCGTACCGGGGGCGTGCGAGTGGCAGTGCGCATTCCGCTCGACCAGAATCCCACGAAGGGCACAGCATGAGCGTCACCGCGGTTCGAGACAATTCGGCTCAGGCGGCACCGCCCACCGTTCGCATCGTCCTGGTCGACGACCATGCGATTCTGCGCGATGGATTGCGTTCGGTGCTCGAACGCGAGTCGGACCTGACGATCGTGGGGGAGGCGTCGACGCGGGAGGAAGGGTTGGCCGTCGTCGCACGCGTCGAACCCGACATCGTACTGATGGATCTCAAGCTGTCCGCCAGCTCGGACTACGAGGGGCTTGCCCTGTGTGCACAGTTGTCGAAGGCGCACAACGGAATCGGGCTACTCGTCCTGACGACTTTTCTCGACGATCGTCTGGTGGTGGAAGCTGTGCACGCCGGAGCCCGGGGATACGTGGTCAAGGACGTCGACACCACAGAGTTGGTTCGTGCGATCCGTGCCGTGTCGCGCGGGGAGAGCGCGTTCGATTCGCGGAGTGCATCGGCGGTCGTTCGTTCCCTCAACGGCTCGCCCAGCAGCATCGAGCGGCTCACCGAGAGGGAGCTCGAAGTGCTGCGCCTACTGGCGACGGGGCTGTCCAACAACATGATCGGAAGTCGGCTGTTCATCTCGGCGACCACGGTCAAATTCCACGTCAGCAACATCATGCGCAAGCTCGCGGTGTCTCGACGCGCCGAGGCCGTCTACGCCGCGAGTAAACAGGGATTGATCTGAGCAGTGGGCCTTCGGGCGCAGAGTGCAAAGTAGACGGCACTCGGCGTCCTGTCGGGAGCGTCTTCGCGGTGCAGGCTACGGATTACACACACCAGTGACATCCACGCCGAGGAGCACCCATGACGACTGTTCAGGACGACACGCGCCCACACGACGCTCCTGCCGACCGCCCGAAGGAGCTCACCGTTCTGGGGGCCTGCGGGCAGGACTGTCCGGATTCGTGCTCGATGGTGGTGACCGTCGAGGACGGAGTGGCGACAAGCGTCAGCGGTAGCAAAACGAACCCGTACACCAACGGTGGCCTCTGCGTGAAAGTGGACAACTATCTCGACAAGGTTTACAGCCCGGAACGAGTGCTGTACCCGCTCAAGCGATCCGGACCGAAAGGCTCCGGCCGCTTCGAGCGAATCTCGTGGGACGAGGCGGTCGCGACCATCGCCGCGAAATTCACCGCCATCGCCGAGGAATTCGGCCCCGAAGCGATCATGCCGTGCAACTACCTCGGCACCCAGGGAATCACGCAGGGTCTGAACGTGGGGGATGCGTTCTTCAATCGACTCGGGGCGACGGTTGCCGAGCGCACCTATTGCGATGCCGGCTCGTGCACTGCGTACGCGATGACGGTGGGCGACACGGCAGGCGTCGACCCCGAGAGCTTCGTCCACTCGAAGTTCATTCTCATCTGGGCGTCGAACATCATGAGCACCAACCTGCACCTGTGGCCCTATGTGGCCGAGGCGAAGAAGCGCGGGGCCAAGGTGGTGGTGATCGATCCGGTCAAGACCAGAACCGCCAAGGCCGCGAGCTGGTACGTCCCCATTCGTCCCGGTACCGACGGCGCTCTGGCCCTGGCGATGATGCACGTCATCATCGACGAGGGACTGACCGACGCGGACTACATCGAACGCTTCACCATCGGTTTCGACGAATTGGCCGAGAGGGTGAAGCAGTACACCCCGGAATGGGCCTCCGAGGAGACAGGCATTCCCGTCGAGAACATCTACACGCTGGCCAGGGAATACGCGCAGAGTCAGCCGTCCGTGATTCGCATCGGCGTCGCCATCGAGCGCAGCGCCGGGGGCGGTCAGAGCGTACGAGCCATCTCGTGTCTCCCGTCGTTGGTGGGGGCATGGCGTAAGCCCGGTGGCGGCATTCTCCAGCTGCCACTGTGGGCGTTTCCAGTGAACTGGCCGGAGTTTCTGCAGACGGATCTGCAGACTCCGGGTACCCGCGTGATCAATCTGTATCAGCTGGGAGAGGCGCTGACCGGCGGGCTGAATCTGGACACGCCCCTCAAAGGACTGATGGTCTACAACTCGAACCCGGTGGTGGTGTGTCCGGATCAGAAGCGCATGGTCGACGGGCTCAGCCGCGAGGACTTGTTCACCGTCGTCAGCGACCACTTCATCACCGACACAGCCGATTATGCCGATATCATCCTGCCCGCCACGACACAGCTGGAACAGGACGACATCAACTTCTCCTGGGGCCATCTGTTCGTCACGTACAACAATCGGTCGATCGAGCCCATCGGAGAGGCCGTCCCCAATACCGAGCTGTTTCGTCGTCTGGCCGCAGCGATGGGCTTCACCGAACCGGTGTTCTCGCGCACCGACGAGGAACTCATCGCACTGTCCTACGACTGGAACGCCCCCGCCATGGAGGGCATCACGATCGACTCGCTGAAAAAGCTCGGGTGGCAGCGCCTCAATCTCCCCGGTCCCGACGAGTACGCGCCGCACGCGGAGGGCAACTTCCGTACTCCGTCCGGCAAAACCGAGTTTCTGTCCTCGGCCGCTGCGGGTGGCAACTTCGTGTTGCCGCTGTTCCGGCAGGGATCGAACGACCACCAGCCGGGACAGCCGGTGGATCCGCTCCCGCACTACATCCCGCCCCGCGAGTCGGCGAGGTCCAATCCTGCATTGGCGCAGAAGTATCCACTGAATCTGCTCACCCCCAAGTCGCACGCGTACTTGAATTCGAGCTTCGGAAATCTCGACATGCATCGCAAGGTGCAGAAGGAGCCGACGCTGTTGGTCAATCCGGTCGATGGCGAACGCCGCGGAATCAGCTCGGGTGACGTGGTGCGGGTGTTCAACGATCGGGGCGAATTCACTGTTGTTGCCAAGCTGGACAAGTCGGTCATGCAGGGTGTGACCGTCTGTGCGATGGGTGCGTGGCGCAAGAACATGCTGTCTCTGTCGACTCCGGCGTCGCTCAACCCGACGGTGTTCGCGGACCTCGGAAACGCTCCGACGTTCTCCGACACCCTCGTCGAGGTTGCGGCACACGACGCCTGACTACCCCATTTCTACGAAGACAAGGATTTCGACATGGCTTACGTGGTGACCGAAGCGTGCATCGATCTGTTGGACAAGGCGTGCACCGAAGAATGTCCCGTCGATTGCATCTACGAGGGCGCTCGCATGATGTACATCAATCCCGACGAGTGCGTCGATTGCGGTAAATGCATGCCCGCCTGCCCGAACGACGCCATCTTCTGGGAACACAAGATTCCCGACGAGCAGAAGCAGTTCGTCGACATCGCCGTCGAATTCTGCGAGGACGCCGACGCATCGGGTGGTGCCGAGGATCTCGGACCGATCGGGCACGACCATCCCTCGATCGACGAAGTGGCGAAGAAGTGAGTGCTACAACGGTTTCTGAGTGTGACCTGATCATCGTCGGTGCCGGGCCGGCAGGGTTGTACGGCGCGTACTACGCGGGTTTCCGGGGTATGACGGTCACCGTGATCGACGCACTGCCCTATCCAGGCGGTCAGCTGGCCGCGTTGTATCCGGAGAAGAAGATATTCGATGTTGCCGGCTTTCCGGTGATCAAGGCCCAACATCTCGTCGATGCTTTGGTCGAACAGGCGGATCAGGCGAAGCCGACTTACCTGATGAGTCACGTCGCGACCGAACTCGAGGAATCCGAGAACTTCGTGCGGGTCACGACGGACAAGGGCGCCACCGTCGTCGGAAAGGCCGTTCTGGTGGCCGCGGGCATCGGTAAGTTCACACCGAGGCCGCTGCCGACCGGAGCCGAGTTCCACGACCGGGGACTACGGTATTTCGTGCCGAAACTCGATGACCTGGCCGGTGAACGAGTGCTGATCGTCGGCGGCGGAGACTCGGCCGTCGACTGGGCATTGAGTCTGGAACCGATCGCAAAGTCCGTCGTATTGGTCCACCGACGCAACGACTTTCGAGCTCATGCTCACAGTCTGGGATTGTTGGAACGGTCGAGTGTCGAAGTTCTCACGCCGTTCGAGGTGGAGGGAATCCTGGGCGCGGACGCAGTCGAATCGGTCACGATCGTCGACGGCACCGGAGTCGATCGTCGACGGCTCGAGGTATCGAGTGTCGTCGCGGCGCTGGGGTTCAAGGCCGCGCTCGGTCCGATCGCACACTGGGGATTGGACAAGTATCAGCGCGATATCGCCGTCGGTCGCACGATGCGTACCAACCGGAAACGAGTGTTCGCTGTCGGTGACGTCGCCGGACACGAGGACAAGGTGAAGTTGATCTCGGTCGGATTCGCCGAGGCGGCCACTGCGGTCAATCACATCGCGCCACTGGTGGACGGCTCGGCAGCAATCGTGCCCGGCCACTCGAGCGACTTGATTCACTGACCCGAGTCGCCCGCGAGTTCAGTTCGACCGACGACCGTGAGCAGTGCCGACCTCGGTCTGCTCACGGTCGCTGGACCGCATCGGGCGAGTGAATGCTCGGGGGTCGTCGGAGTGTGCGCAGGCCGCCGCGCGGTACTGACGCGGGCTCATTCCGTACTGCTCGCGAAAGGCGCGACTGAACACAGCGGAGTCCGCGAAGCCCCACCGCCGACTGATCTGTCCGAGGGAGCGATCCACCGCGACGCTGGCGATGATCTCGCGCCGGCAGCGTTCGAGCCGTTTGACGCGAATGCTGCGCGCCACCGTAGTGCCACTGGCCGCGAAAAGACGGTGCAGTTGGCGGGTCGAGACGAGCATGGCCGACGCGACCGAGCTTGGTGACAGGTCGGGATCGGCGAGGTGGTCGTCGATGTAGCGCTGCGCCGTACGAACCAGGGCGTTGCTGGGAGAGTCCAGCGCAGGGCTCGCAGTGGTGTTCCGAGCGATGACGCTGACCAGATCTCCGACCTCGTCCGCGATGGCCTGTGCGCCAGCGGTTCCCAGCGTCGATCGGGTCGAGCCGAGGTCGTGCAGAAATCGACTGAGGAGGCCGCTGAAACCGGCCGAACCGTCGAACGCCATGGCAGTGAGGTCACTGGATTCGCGCTCGTCGAGTCGCAGCATGTTCCGGGGCCAGGTGAAGACCTCGAGTTCCCACTGATCGTCGTCGGGATGACCGTCGATGATCCAGTCGAAGGGACGGGAGGTGTCGTAGATGGCGAAGTCGCCGCGCGTGAGCACGCACTCGCGACCGTCCTGCACCACGATCGCCCGACCTCTCCGGATCATCCCGATCTGGACGTATTCGATCCGGTCCTTGCCGATGAGCGAGTCGGTCCGCGCGATGCGTTGAGTCGTCGAGCGAACAGTGGACACCTGAAGGTGAGCGAGGGACATCGACCGAACGGCCCCGGTGAATCGGCTGTCCGCCACGTCCGCCACGTCCAGAGCGACGAAATGCTCGTTCAACATATCGGACCAGTCGCCGCGGCTGGTCGTTCGAGTCGGAACGGAGAATCCGGATCGAGACAGCATGGGGACCCCTTGTCGTAGGCGCTCACGGCTATGCAGGAGCTTTCTTCGAGATTAGCCCTCAATGTTTCCGGTGCATTCACTGTTCGTAACTTTGCCGGAAAGTCGTCAGTCGGTGCCGTGCGCTGGTCACTGCAGGTCAAATACCGGGCGCGCGCGGTCAAGTGTGGGGCGCTGCCGTCGGTGAAGCTGGGATTCGAACGAGCGAAAGGGATATTCCGTGGGAGAAACCGCTCGAGCACTGCGCGCGCACCCGACCGACTTCGATCCGGTGACGAAGGACCTCCGGGGACGAGCGCTTCGAGACCTTCGAATCTCGGTCACCGATCGGTGCAACTTTCGCTGTGTCTACTGCATGCCGAGGGACCGATTCGGACCCGATCACCAATTCCTCGACACCGGAAGGCTGTTGTCTTTCGACGAGATCGACGCAGTTGCGCGGGCCGCAGCCACCATCGGGATCCGCAAGATCCGCCTGACGGGCGGTGAACCGTTGCTGAGGGCCGGTATCGCCACGTTGGTCGAACGACTGAGTGCCATCGACGGCGTCGATCTCGCGATGACCACCAACGGGTCGCTTCTCGCCAAGCACGCCGAATCGTTGTGCGCGGCCGGTCTGAAGCGCATCACCGTCAGCTTGGATTCGATCGACCCGGCGACGTTTGCGCGGATGAGTGACACGCGCGTGCCCGTCGGGACCGTGCTCGATGGTATCGACGCGGCACTTCGAGTGGGCATGTCGCCGGTCAAAGTGAATGTGGTGGTGCGGCGGGGTGTGAACGGCGATTCGATTCTCGACCTTGCCGAACGATTCCGAGGGTCCGGCATCGTCGTGCGCTTCATCGAGTACATGGATGTGGGGGAAACGAACCAGTGGGAGATGGGTCAGGTCGTGGGCGTCGAATCGATCGTCGACGTCATCGGAGCAGTTCATCCGCTCGAGCGAGTCGAGTCCGATTATGCAGGCGAGGTCGCGACGCGATATCGGTATCGGGACGGTAGCGGAGAAATCGGAGTGATCGGCTCCGTGTCGAAACCCTTCTGCAGCAGCTGTACTCGGGCCAGGCTGTCGGCGGACGGCCAGGTGTACACCTGCCTGTTCGCTTCTGCGGGAACCGATCTGCGCGCCTTGCTGCGTTCGGGGGCATCGCAGGGCGATCTCGTGGCGCGGTTGTCGGCGCTCTGGAACAACCGTGACGATCGGTATTCGGAACTGCGAGCGGGATCGGGGGACGCCCCGGCCGGCGAGCGAATCGAAATGTCCTACATCGGCGGATGAGGTCGACCAGAACCTCCGGTACACGTTCGGTCGACGAACATCGTTGTGCGATAGCCCAGCTGGGAGTGACAAACCGAGTGCGGTCGGTGCCCATCGCAGCTGCGATCGGCGGCGTCCTCGCCGACGATGTCGTTGCCGAACGTGCACTGCCGCCGTACGACAATTCCGCGGTTGACGGATTCGCTGTGCGCCGCACCGATGTGACCGAGTCCCGGGGACTGCCGGCGATACTGACCGTGTCTGCTCGTAGCGTCGCCGGGCGGGTGAGTACGGAGCTGAGCCTGTCGCCAGGGGAATGCGTACAGATCATGACCGGTGCCGTACTGCCACGTGGGGCCGACCTGGTGGTTCCGGTCGAACGGACCAGCGGATTCGTGACGTCGTTCGGTTCCGATACCGTGACCATCGGTTCGAGCAGTACGAAGAGCAACATTCGTCGTCGTGGATCGGATTTCGACGCCGGTGACGTGGCCATCGAGGCCGATACGGTGCTCACGCCCCCTCAGATCGGACTTCTCGCCGCACTCGGACGTACCCACGTGAAGATCCGCTCGACGCTGACCGTCGCAGTGTTGTCCACCGGATCGGAAATCCGCAGTGCCCAGAGCACGCCGGCGTTCGGCGAGTGTTTCGACGCCAATTCTCCGATGATCACAGCCGATCTTCTGCGATGTGGCGCAGACGTTCACCTCGAATCGGTGGTGTCCGACGACGTGGAGGCATGCAGGGCGGCCCTCGCCCGCTGCGCTGAGGTAGCCGACGTCATCGTGACGACCGGAGGAATCAGCGCAGGTACCGAGGAGGTGGTCCGGCTTGCGCTGGCGGATCAGGACGTCGACTTCGTCTCGGTGGTGGTCAGGCCAGGAAAGCCGCAGGGCTGCGGGGTTTTTCACGGGACACCGATCGTGTGCCTTCCCGGAAATCCGGTGAGTGCGCTGATCTCGTACGAACTGTTCGTTCGGCCGGTGGTGGCGGCCGCGCTGCAGGATCCAGCAGCGGATCGGACGGTGAGGACCGTACGAGTCCGGGACGATGTGACCTCGCCGTCCACTACACCTCGGATGCTGTTGGCATTCATCGACGGCCCGGACGCAGAAGTCCTGCAATCACATTCGACGGGAGCATTGGCAACCGCGAACGGGTTGGTCGTCGTTCCCCCGTGTGATTCCTTCCCGAACACGACGGGGCCGTACCCGGCATGGACCTTCGATTCGCGCGCGGCATCGAGACCGGGCAGGTGCTTATGAGGCTCTCGAGGTCGTCACTCTCGGTGTGAGGTCTACGCAGGAACTCCGTAACGCGAACGCATCGAACCACTTACACAATTGGCCTATCGTGAGTGCACTCGAATACTAGTGCGGAAAGCAACATGACTTCTTCGTGGACCACACGGGGGCTGACCCCTGCCGATCAAATGAGTTTTTGGGCAGATGTGCTGTGTCAGGCCTTCACTCCGCTCGCACCCTGGCGGACACGGGATCATCTCGAGCGCAGCTCTACGCATTCGGGACTACCGGGGTGGGTGCGTTCGGCCCCCGTCGGGGGCGGAAACCTCGCCGAAATCTCCTCGTGCACCCAGAGAATCGACCACGGAAAGCGCGAAGTGGCCCGCTCGGCGGAGGAGATGGTGTTCGTCAATCTGCAGCTGAACGGACACTGTGTCGCAACTCAGGACGGACGACGATGCATCGTGTCCAGAGGCGAGTTCACCGTGGTCGATTCCACCCGACCCTATCGACTCGAGTTCGCGGAGGACGCGCGAGCCCAGCAGTTGTGGCGAGTGCTGTCGTTCCGTTTACCGCGTGCGCTCCTGGCCGATGTCGTGTCTGCCGACGCTGCGACGACGGCGCAGACCTTCGGCGGTACCGTGGGTTCTGCGCGATTGCTCAGCTCGCTCATGGTGCAGACCTGGGGTACGGACTCCCCACTGCAAGCAATGGAGCGGCACATGATCGGTGCGGCACACGTCGACCTGGTTCGGGCGGTGCTCGGCGGTGCGGCCGAGCGGAGAATCGGGGTTGTGCAGCGAACCGACGACACGCTCCGGGTTGCGGCCACTCGCTTCATCGAAGACCGGCTGCCGGTAGGACGCGTACTGGCCGGCGAGGCGGCCGAGCACGTCGGCGTTTCGGTACGAACCCTGCATGCGCTGTTCGAGCGTGCCGGAACCACATTCGGGACCGTCGTCCGCGACCATCGATTGGAAGCGTGTCGGCGTGAGCTGGCCGATGTCGGACGGAGCCGGACGATCGGGACGATCGCGGCCTCGTGGGGCTTTTCGGACTCGGCGCACCTGGCGAAGACATTTCGTGTGCGGTTCGGTTGCAGCCCAGTCGAGTACAGGGAGTCGGTGAAAGCGGGGGAGCTGCGTGCGCTGTGACGACACGGCGCGCCAGGTCGCAGAACTGTACCGATCGATGCGCAGTTCGGTACAAGACCCGGGCCGTCGGGGACGCGAAAGATGAAGGAAGAGGCAGCGTCGCCCATTCCTGCACTACAACTTTCGACGTCGACAGACACCGAGGAGTCCCCATGACATTGAGTTTCGAGCTGAGCCCGGAGCAGCTGGCCGTTCGCATGCAGGCACGGCAGGTGGCAGATGAGATTCTGTCCGGCGTAGCGTCCGCGACCGCGTCGTTGCAGCGTCCCGAAGATCGCTTCTATGCGCTGGAGCCGATCTACAAGCAATTGGCTGGGCTCGGATTCGTCAAGGGTCTCGTACCCGACGAGTTCGGCGGTGCGTACTTCGACAATCTGACGTTCGCGCTCGCCGCCGAGGAACTCGCTCGGGTGGATGTCAACGTGCCGAGTGCCTTGCTTGCTACCGGTTTGGGTCTGAGTCCCATCATCAACTTCGGCACCGACACTCAGAAGCGGCGCTGGCTGCCGATGTTCTGCGATGGCGAACCGCGTTTGGCCGCAATCGCTTACGCCGAGGTGACCGGAGGGGCCAACTACGACTCGGAGGACCCGACAGTCGGTGTCCGGACCTTCGCACGCCTCGAGGGAGACGAGTGGGTGATCAACGGTGCCAAGCACTACACCACCAACGCATCGGGCTGGGACGGTCAGGGCGCTGACCTGATCAGTGTGGTCTGCCGTACCGATCCTGCACTGCCACCGTCACAGTCGCTCGCTGTCATCGTCGTGGAACGAGGAACGCCCGGCGTCGAGATCACCGACATGATCGACACGATAGGTCATCGCGCCACCAATTCGCCTCGGGTGGAATTCCGCGACGTACGCGTTCCCGTGGGCAATCTGATCGGCAAGCCGGGCGATGGGTTGGACATCGTCGCGACCGCGTTCTCGTGGACCTGCTCGTCCATCGCTGCCGCCTGCGTGGGCAGGATTCGGGCTGCGTTCGACTTCTCTCTGCAGTTCGCCAAGACCGATCACCGATCCGGCCCGGTACCCGTCATCGAGTATCAGAACGCCGGATACATGTTGGTGGACATCAAGACTCGGATCGAGGCGGTTCGCTACTTTGCATGGAAGGCCGCCGACCACTTCGACCGTACCGGCGGGCGTGACAGAGAATTGGCCAACGAAGCGAAAATTTTCGCGTCCGAGACCGCTGTGCAGGTGGTGTACGACGCGATGCGTCTCGTCGGCGTCGATGCGTATACGAACCTGACCCCGATTGCCGCCATCATGGAAGACGTTCTGTGCTTCCCGGTGTACGACGGAGGCAACATGGGGGTTCGGCGAAGGAACGTTCACAAGCTGCTCGCATCCGATGGGTTCGACCCTCTCGCCGCAGCCGAGAACCGATTGTCGGTTCCCGAGTTCACGTAGGCCGTCGGAGGGCGTGGTGTCAGGACCCCACCGATCCTGACACCACGATCGGTCGCTCACGCCGATCCGCATATTGGTAACCTGGCGGTGTGATCGACACACGACAGGCTTGGTGGTGGCTGCACTAGCAGCCCAGTCGATCATGTCCCGCGGGCTGTACTCAGCCCGCGCATGTCCTGAATTCGGATCGAAGCGCGGCCGGTACGGCCCTTCGATCGTTCAGGAGGAAATCGATGAAGTCCTATTCGTCCACCATCGTGCGCAGCGACGCGTTGGGTGCGGCCATTGCGGCCGACCCCGGCAGTTTCACAACGTTGACCGGCGAAAGACCAACGGGGCCATTGCATCTCGGTCATCTGCTAGGGACGATCCAAGAACGAGTTCGCCTGCAGGATTTGGGGGTCGACACTCTGGTCGTGTTGGCCGACTACCAGGTGATCACGGATCGCGAGGCAATCGGGCACGTGCGTCATCACGTCTACGAGGCCGCATTGGACAATGTGGCTGCAGGAATCGATCCGAACAAATCGACGATCTTCACGCACTCTGCGGTTCCGGCGCTCAACCAATTGATACTGCCGTTTCTCAGCCTGGTCACCGAGCCGGAGCTTCACCGAAATCCCACAGTCAAGTCCGAGCTCGCCGCCAGCGGCCGCCCTCTGAGCGGGCTGCTGCTGACATACCCGGTACATCAAGCGGCGGACATTTTGTTCTGTAAGGCCAACGTGGTGCCCGTCGGCAAAGATCAACTTCCACATATCGAGATGGCGAGAGTCGTCGCGCGGAGGTTCCGTGACCGCTACGGGGCTGTATTCGAGGAACCGCAGGCGCTGCTGACATCGACTCCCGCGGTGCCGGGACTCGACGGCCGCAAGATGTCGAAGAGTTTCGGTAATGCGATCACGTTGTCGATGACACCGGACGAGACGGTAGCTGTGGTGCGACGAACTCCTACCGATTCGGATCGATACATCTCCTACGATCCGGCTGCACGGCCGGGAGTCTCGGCACTGCTCACCATTGCGGGCCTGTGTACGGGGCGGGACCCCGTGGAGATCGCCGCCGACATAGGTGGGGGAGGAGCGGGATCCTTGAAAAGCTATGTGGCCGAGTCCGTCAACTCGTTGCTCGCGGCGCATCGCCATCGGCGGGCCGAGATTGCTGCCGACCCCGAGTACGTACGGTCGGTGGTGCGTAAGGGAAACGAGCGAGCAAACGAGATCGCGGAGCAGACGCTGAACGAGGTGCGCGCGGCAATGGGTACCGAGTACTGATCATCCCACGCTCGCAAACTGTGATCTCGAAACCTGTCGGTGGGTCGAGATACTCTTCTCTCAGTTCGAACGTGTGTTCCTTTTTCGATTCACTGGGGGGTGAAGAGATGGCGATACCGATTGTGTCGTTGGATGCGTTGACTGCTGCTGCGAGGGAGGAGAACCGGCTTGCGGCCCGCAAGATTGCCGCCTGCTACGACGTCCATCGGAGCTGGATCACTCTCGATTCCAAGCACAAGCACTACAGCCGGTATGGACGCACGGAGATGGCGGTGGCGTTGGGGTGTTCGGCGACGGTCGCCGAGGCGTATGTCTCGGTCGGGGTCGCTCTGCACACCCGCCTGCCCCTGGTGAAGAAGGCATTCGAGTCCGGGGAGATCGACCTCCCGCGAGTGCGGGTCGCGTGCCGAATTCTCGACAACCTCTCCGACGAGATCGTCACAGCCGTCGAAGCCGAGATCGTCGAAGCGGCCCGACGGTCGTCGCCGGGTCCGTTGGAGAAGGAGATCTGGGACATCCTGCTGCGGGTCGCACCGGAGGAAGCAGCAGCATTGCGGGAGTTCGCGAAACGATTCCGTACCGTCACCTACAGCCCGGCCGGTGAATTGGCGCGCATTCGAGCGGAATTGACCGCCCCCGAGGCTGCTGCGGCGTGGCAGCTGCTGGAGGAGATGGCCGACACGCTGTGCCCGAAAGATCCGCGCGGTAAGCAGGAACGTTTGTGTGATGCGTTCATGGCTCGGATGCACGGCGAGCCCCGCCTGGCGTGCCTGTGTCAACGAGAGGACTGCCCGAAGAAGGATGCAGCATTGCCGGATCGGCGGGTGCCGTTGACGATGGTCACGGTTGATATCGCGACGCTGATCGGATTGCTGGCGAACCCGGCGTATCTGGCCGGTCACGGTTCCATCGATCCTGACCTGGCGCGGGAGTTGGCGCGCAACAGTCAGTGGCAGATCCTGCTCACTGAAGCCGTGACCCTCGCAGAGAAGCTCGGGCTGGCGGTGCAGAACCCGGACACCGGGGAATGGGAACGACGCCCGGATGCCGAGAATGCAGGGGCTGCAACGGAACCTGGTGTGGGAACAGGCGCAGACACAGACCTGGGAGCGGATGCAGACACAGACTCAGACCCGGCTACTGATGCTGATGCCGATACCTCGACCCCGCCGAATCCGGCCAGTTCGCCCACCCCTGCGCCAGGGAGTGCCTCGGCACCGGCAGCACCGGCAGCACCGGCAGCACCGGCAGCACAAGGTTATGCCGCCGATAAGAACGAGACCGAGCAGAACGACGAGTCCGCACCCATACCTGTGACCGACGTGTCGACGACTCTTGACCCGGACACCGCCGATCCCGTCCGGCCGCACGCCGCAACACGCGCAGGCGCACCAGAGACCGACCCGCTAGCGGAGCCAACGTCAGCCACCGGCCGTGCGGCAGCTACAGCGTCGCAACCCACGTCAACTTCACCATCACCCGCGCAGCAGCCATCGCCGGCACCGGACATCGCATCGAACTGCTCGGAATCACGCTCTTCCACAAAAACAATCGGCTCGACAACATCCGGCGCGACAACATCGGGTCCGACATCAGCCGAAGGCCCGGCACCAGGAACACGCGGAGCTGCAGCTGCCGCCAGCGACGACCAACCCGGCCTGCAGTCGCTGAGATCCGCTGCATCCCTGTTCTGTACTCACACTCCTGTCGGCAGGGGTACACGGCACAGCTCTGCCCTCGATCTGCCCTCGGGAATCCGGCGCACCAACCCGGCCATCCACACACCAGGCAAGACCCCCTCGGGCATCTACCTCGGCAATGCCTCGCTTGCCGCAGCCCTGGAAGCCGCCATCGCCGCCGACCCCACCTTCGCGAAATCCGTCCGACGCGACCCACTGACCGACCGCGCCCTGATCTACCGACCCGACGCCCTCACCACCGCCGCCGTACGACTCCGCGACCGCCACTGCCGCTTCCCCGGCTGTCACCGACCCGCGACTCGCTGCCAACTCGACCACGTCATCGCCTTCGACCACGCCAACCCCCGCGGCGGCGGCTGGACCACGGTCAACAATCTTCAATGCCTCTGTGAATACCACCACACCGTCAAAACCGCCGGCTACTGGAAAGCAGTTATGCTCCCCGGCGGCGCGATCCTGTGGACCTCTACCTCCAAGACCACCCGAATCACACTGCCCGCCAACGGCACAGCCGTGCCCATCATCGACAACGACTTCAGACCGCACATCCCCACCAAACCCAAACGATCCGGCATCATCGCCTACCCCGACCCACCCGACAATCCGGAACCGGAACTGGAACCGAGCGACAAGAAAGACGACACAGCACCGCCGTTCTAGGAACCCTCGGATTCGAGGCCAGAAAGATCGAGCCCGTTCAGACGAGTAGTAGTTCCGTCGTCTTGTCGATCACGAGCCATCCACCGTGGAAGGTCGAGGTCTCGAAGTGCATTCCCGTCGAGCGACCGAGCTCGGCCAGCGCCGTCTCGTCGAAGGTTCGCACGTGGCCGTGGCAGACAGTGGTCTCGGTTTCGAACGGAACTGCGACCACGACGCGGCAGCGCGCGATTCGGAGTGCCTCGGCCAGGATTCGAGATCCATTCTCGGCATCGACGTGCTCGAGCAGATGCAGCGCCGTCACGGTGTCGACGCTGTTGTCCGCAACGGGAACTGCGGCAGCGTCACACACCACGGTATCGAGTGTGATCGCGAGGTGAGGAGCCACGGTTGCAAGTAATCGCATGGTGCCGGCGGATAAATCTGTCGCAGTTACCGTGTGGCCCTTCATGGCCAGGCGCAGCGGAAAGAAGCCGAAGCACGAACCCATGTCCAGCACCGATCCGGCGATCAGTGTTTCGGCGCGTTCGTGGACAGGCGCGAAATCAGCAGTGCCGAGCAGTAGTTCGTCCAGCGAATTGCGGTAGTAGGTGGACCACGCGTCGATCGGATCTGCGACGGTGGTGCGTACGAGTCCGACCAACACCAACTCGAACTCGCGTTGGGACAGACCGACGTGACGCGCCTGTTCGGTCACGATGGGAACGAGGCGTTCGCCGATCTCGGCCGACGTCAGACCATGGCAGATCTGCACGGTCGATCCCACTCGGACGGCGTCGAAGTCGAGTCCGTTCAAATGCCGAACCACGACATTCTCGTGCGCCCAGAGGCCGTCGGGGCTCGGAGCAAGTGCATCCAACTCGGTCATGTCATCGGTCTTTCGGACTTTGTCGTGGAATCCGACATCGGGGCGAGGCCGGAATAGAGCGGCTTGATACCGGTGGCAAGAAGTTCCGCGAGATGCAAGGTGTCGTCGGTCAGCCACTGCTCGTATGCCGAGATTGCCACACCCAGGACCATCCAGCCGACAGTTCGCGGAAAATGGTCACCGGGTTCGCAATCGCATCGTGCTGCAACGTATTCGGCGATCACCTTCCGCCAACCGTCGTACATCACCATCGAGTAACTCTGTAACGCCGGGTTTCCCAGGATCAAGGCCATTCTCTCCCGGTGAACAGCAGTTTCTTCCGGGGGGAAGGTGTTGAACTGCAACAACGCCGAGCGAAGTCCGTCGGATAGCCCGATGTCGGCGGGCAGATCTGCAAGGTGGGTTCTCAGGGCGTCGAGTTGGGCGTCGAAATCACCCCAGGGAACAGCGTTCTTGGATGGGAAGTAACGGAAGAACGTTCGGCGGGCGATGCCGGCTGCCTGGGCTATGTCGTCGATGCTGGTTTCGTCGAAGCCCCTCGAGGCGAACAGTTCGATGCCGAGATCGCTCAGTTCGCCGCGCGTAGTGGAGGGGCGTCGACCTACCCGGCTGGACGGTTTCTCGATTTTGGACATATTTCCCTGCCGTTCCATTTCTTTCTGCACCCAGTGCCATTATGGTGGTGATCCAAGCCACTGTCGAACCCGATCGTGGTCAGAACAACATTGGAGGTACCAGATGTCGAAGAACAACGAGAGCGCCGTGGTCGGTACGTCGGTCGTAGAGTCCGACCTGGTCGAGGAGTCGTTGGTCGAAGAAGTGTCGATCGACGGCATGTGCGGCGTGTACTGATCATGACCACTGCAGTGCGGGACGCGCCCGCGCTCGATCTGGACGCTCGTTGGTCATTGCATCCGCAAGTTGCGTTGCGCCCGGAGTCGTTCGGGGCGTTGCTGTATCACTTCGGCACCCGCAAGCTGTCGTTCCTGAAGAACCGCACGATCGTGGCGATCATCGAGTCGTTTCCCGACCACCCGAGTATGCGGTCGGCAATCGCCGCCGCCGGCGTCGCCGAATCGGCATCGGCTGCCTACGTCGAAGCTTTTGCGACGCTCGCCGATTCGAAGATGATCGTCGCCGTCTGAGCCGCGGTTCGGTCCTGGTTCGGATCGAGCGTTCCCTGGTCCGTCGCAGCCTCGATGGATCTTTCCCCTGATTGTACGAATGAGGTTCCTTCATGACTTCAACCCTCGAAAGACCAGCTCCGGTTGGCAGATTGGTCGATCAGTTCGAGCTCGGACTCGACGCCCCGATCTGTCTGACGTGGGAGTTGACCTACGCCTGCAATCTGTCGTGCGTGCACTGTCTGTCGTCGTCGGGTCGCCGTGATCCGCGTGAGCTCTCCACCGAGCAGTGCAAGTCGATCATCGACGAGCTGCAGAAGATGCAGGTGTTCTACGTCAACATCGGCGGCGGTGAGCCGACGGTCCGCAGTGATTTCTGGGAGCTGGTCGATTACGCGACGGCGCATCAGGTGGGGGTGAAGTTCTCCACCAACGGGGTCAAGATCGACAAAAAAGTTGCTGCTCGGTTGGCGGCGTCGGACTATGTCGATGTGCAGATCTCCATCGACGGCGCGACCGCGGAGGTCAACGACGCGGTCCGCGGTCCGGGGTCGTTCGACATGGCGTGCCGCGCTCTGGAGAACCTGAAGGAGGCGGGCTTCCGGGACGCGAAGATCTCGGTCGTCGTCACTCGGCACAATGTGAGTCAGCTCGACGATTTCAAGGCATTGGCCGACAAATATGCTGCGACACTGCGTATCACCCGGTTGCGGCCGTCGGGTCGCGGTGCGGATGTGTGGGACGATCTGCATCCGACGGCGGGGCAGCAGCGCGAGCTGTACAACTGGCTCGTCGCGAACGGTGAGGGTGTATTGACCGGCGATTCGTTCTTCCACCTCTCGGCGTTCGGGGACGCGCTGCCCGGGCTGAATCTGTGTGGTGCCGGGCGGGTGGTGTGTCTGATCGACCCGATCGGTGATGTGTATGCGTGCCCGTTCGCGATCCACGAGAACTTTCTTGCCGGCAACATCGTCCGCGACGCGCGTCCAGCGACAGCGACATCTCCCGGTATGGGCGGGTTTCAATCGGTGTGGCAGACCTCGGAGCTGTTCCAGGAGTTGCGGTCTCCGCAGACTTCGGGTGCGTGCACCAAGTGTGCCCATTTCGACGCATGCCGCGGCGGGTGCATGGCGGCGAAGTTCTTCACCGGTTTGCCGATGGACGGCCCGGATCCCGAGTGCGTGATCGGTAACGGTGAGATGGCGTTGGCGGCCGCGGGGGAGATCCCCAAGTCCAGTGTCGATCATTCGCGTACCGGGCAGCGCAAGACCCCTCGTAAGTCGGTGCCGTTGACGTTGATGATGCGTCCGCCGACCAAGATTTGCGACGAGAACCCGCTCGCAGGAATGGAACAGGAACACTGATGGCGAAGAGTGTGTGGTTCGAGACCGTTGCCGAAGCGCAGCGGCGTGCGAAGAAACGTCTACCGAAGTCCGTGTACGCCGCGCTGGTGGCTGGGTCCGAACGCGGAATCACGGTCGAGGACAACATGTCGGCGTTCGGCGAGCTCGGATTCGCCCCGCATGTGGCGGGGTTGTCGGACAAGCGTGATCTGTCGACGACGGTGATGGGGCAGCCGCTGTCGTTTCCGGTGATGATTTCCCCGACGGGTGTGCAGGCGGTGCACCCGGACGGTGAGGTTGCGGTGGCGAGAGCTGCTGCGGCGCGGGGTATTCCGATCGGGTTGTCGTCGTTCGCGAGCAAGTCCGTGGAGGAGGTCGCGGCAGCGAATCCGCAGACGTTCTTCCAGATGTACTGGGTGGGTTCGCGTGAGGTACTGCTGCAGCGGATGGAGCGGGCCCGCGCAGCCGGGGCGGTCGGGTTGATCATGACCCTGGATTGGTCGTTCTCCAACGGCCGCGACTGGGGTAGCCCGTCGATCCCGGAGAAGATGAACCTCAAGGCGATGGCGCAGTTCGCTCCCGAGGGCATCACTCGTCCGAAGTGGTTGTGGGAGTTCGCCAAGACAGGAAAAATCCCGGATCTGACTACCCCGAACCTGACCCCGGCGACCGGTGGGCCGGCTCCGACGTTCTTCGGAGCGTACGGCGAGTGGATGGGGACTCCGTTGCCGACGTGGGAGGACGTGGCGTGGCTGCGCGAGCAATGGGGTGGGCCGTTCATGCTCAAGGGAGTGATGCGCGTCGACGACGCCAAACGCGCGGTCGACGCCGGGTGTACTGCGATTTCGGTGTCCAATCATGGTGGCAACAATCTCGACGGCACTCCGGCACCGATCCGGGCGCTACCGGCGATTGCCGAGGCCGTCGGTGATCAGATCGAGATCACCCTCGACGGCGGAATCCGACGGGGCAGTGATGTGGTGAAGGCGTTGGCGCTGGGTGCGCGGGCGGTGCTCGTCGGGCGGGCATATCTGTGGGGTCTGTCGGCGAACGGTCAGGCCGGTGTGGAGAACGTGCTCGACATCCTGCGCGGTGGAGTCGACTCCGCTGTCCTCGGGCTCGGGCACACCTCGGTCCACGATCTGTCGCCGTCGGATGTGGTGATGCCGGCAGGCTTCGACCGTCGGCTGGGTGTGTGACCGACTGGTTCGACACTGTTGCCGAGGCACAACGCCGCGCGAAGAAGCGACTGCCGGCGTCGGTGTATTCGGCACTCCTCGCAGGTTCGGAGCGGGGAATCACAGCAGGCGACAACACGGCAGCATTTGCTGAGCTCGGGTTCGCCCCGCACGTGGCGGGGCTGTCGGACACGCGGGAGTTGTCGACGACGCTGATGGGGCAGCCGCTGGCGTTTCCGGTGATGATCTCCCCGACGGGTGTGCAGGCAGTGCACCCCGGCGGTGAGGTCGCGGTAGCGAGAGCAGCCGCGGCGCGGGGGATTCCGATGGCGCTGTCGTTGTTCGCGAGCAAACCCATCGAGGAGGTGATCGCGGCGAATCCGCGGACGTTTTTCCAGCTGCATTGGGTGGGGTCGCGGGAGTTGCTGCTGCACATGCTTCATCGCGCGCGGAACGCCGGGGCGGCCGGGCTGATTCTGACGATGGACTGGTCGTTCTCCGAGGGCCGGGATTGGGGGAGTCCGGTGATACCGGAACGCCTCGACGCGCGGGCGATGCTCCGGCTGGCACCGGAAGTAGTGGCCCGTCCGCGGTGGCTCGCGCGGTGGGCGCGGTCGGGGACGTTTCCGGATCTGACGGCACCCAATCTCGCCGAGCCCGGGAAATCAGCGCCGACGTTCTTCGCCGCGTACCGCGACTGGATGTCGACTCCGTTGCCGACGTGGGAGGACATCGCATGGCTACGCGCGCAGTGGGACGGTCCGTTCACGCTCAAAGGGATTTCGCGGGTCGACGACGCGGTGAGGGCCGTAGATGCCGGTGTCACCGCGATCTCGGTGTCCAATCACGGGGGCAACAATCTCGACGGTGCTCCGGCGTCGATTCGGGTGTTACCGGCGATCGCCGACGCTGTGGGCGATCAGGTCGAGATCACCCTCGACGGTGGAATCAGGCGCGGTAGTGATGTGGCGAAGGCACTCGCTCTCGGCGCGCGGGCGGTGCTGATCGGGCGAGCGTATCTGTGGGGATTGGCGGCGAACGGTCGAGCAGGCGTGGAAAACGTGCTCGACATCCTGCGCGGCGGCCTGGACTCCGCGGTGCTCGGACTGGGTCATGCTTCGGTACACGACCTCGGACCCTCCGACGTCGTCGTGCCACCCGACTTCGGCCGGTCCCATCGGCTCCCCGATCCGGAATACCCGACGCCGATCAGAGTCCGGGATACAGAACCGAGGAGCTGATTCATCGCTGCGCCCGGCGTGTTCGACGCGCACCGACAATCACCACTCGGACAGCTGGGTATGACCGTCCTGCAGTGCACGTGCGAACAGGGCTGCCTTCGTCGGCGCGCTGCGACCGACCGCCGAGTATTTCTGCCGGATCCGAGTGATGTGGGTATTGATCGTGCCGACCGAGATGTAGACGGACCTCGCTGCGACGGTCTTGGAGTCGGACGCGAACCAGGCAAGCATGACCTCGATCTCGCGGGCGCTCAGCGCAGGTTTGCGGAGACGAGAATCGTGCCGCGCCGAGAGTGCAGCGGGCGCTTGCCGTATCGGCGTCAGGAACGAGTGATGTGCCGCCGATGTCAGCATCTGTTCGAGCATGGATATCCCCCCTGGACTTCGACCGATCCGAACGACCCCCATCGTCGAAGATGACGCGCGTCGGATCCAGCCGTGCGCGCAAGTCCATACAGGGTCAATACGAACGATCGCGCGTCCGTCATAGCCGTCATTCAAACGACGTAACTTGCTGTTTATGCTGCTCAGCGGTTCGATTGCGCGCATCCGTGCCTACTTCGACGGCTCTATAGTGTGCGCTCATGACCACTGACCGCCCGGATCCTTCCGCGATTTCGGACCGCACCGAATTCGCGGCGGCACTGCGTTCGGTCAGGATCGAAGCGGGCGCAACGGTCCGTGACATCGTCGAGCGTTCCGGGGGACTGCACGGGACCATCAGCGGCTGGTTCTCCGGTCACCACGTTCCGACCAAAGCCAGCGCCGAGATGTTCTCCGCTGTCCTCTCCGCGTGCGGAGTCGACGAGGAATCGGAGCGCGCGTTGTGGTGGGACGCAGTGTCGAGGGTGCGGTCCATCCCGGGCAGGCGCACTGCCGATCCTGTGAAGGGCGACCCTCCGTACAAGGGTCTGGAAACGTTCGAGGCCGCCGACGCGGAGTGGTTCTTCGGGCGAGACGATGTGATCGAGCGACTCGGCGCACGCGTCCGGGATGCCCTCGACTCCGGCGGGGGCATCGTCTTCGTCGTCGGCGCTTCCGGCTCGGGTAAATCATCGCTCCTGCGCGCTGGATTGGCATCGAAGTTTCCCGGAGCGGAGGTCCATTCCGGCGTCGGACAGATCCGCGCGTTCCCCGAGCGACTGGGATCATTCGCGCCGGGATCCGTTCTGGTCCTGGATCAGGCCGAGGAGTTGTGGACTCTGTCGACGGCGACCGAGCGGGAGAGCTTCCTTCGCGTGGCGTCGGAGCTGCCGAACTCGGGGTCGGTTCTCGTAATCGGCCTGCGAGCGGACTTCTATCAGCACGCCGTATCGGAGGAGTCACTGCTTGCCGGGCTGTCGGACAACCCCGTGGTCGTCGGGCGCCTGACCGAAGCGCAGCTGCGGGACGTCATCGTCTCGCCTGCCGCCAAGGCAGGCGTCACCGTCGACGATGCTCTGGTGCAGGTGTTGGTCGGGGAATTGAGCCCGCGCGGTTCGCAGTTCGCTCATGACTCCGGTGCTTTACCGTTACTTTCGCATGCGCTGCTGTCGACGTGGCAGGTGTCGAAAGGCAAGACTTTGACGGTTGCGGACTACCTCGCAACCGGTGGCATCCGAGGTGCCGTGGGGCAGAGCGCCGAGGAGGTGTTCTCGGACCTGACCGTCGAGCAACAGCGCGAAGCGCGGCGCATCTTCATGCGTCTGGTCAATCTCGACGACGACGTGGTGACTCGTCGTCGCGTCGATCGTGTCGGGTTGTTCTACGGCGACGAGAACGTGGACGCGGTCACCGACGTCGATACCGTGGTCGAGCTGTTCGCCGCCCGTAGATTGTTGACCGTCGAGGAAGAGACGGTCCAGGTGACGCACGAGGCGTTGCTGACGGCGTGGCCGCGGCTGGGTGAATGGCTCGACGACGATCGACAGTGGCTCGTCGAACACCGTCGGCTCACACACGCGGTAGAACTGTGGCAGAACAACGACCGAGACGAGGGTTCACTGCTGTCTGCGTCGAGGCTGGCACTCGTGCAGGAATCTGTCGGTTCGGTACGCCGACGTGATCTCAATTCCATCGAGAAGCTCTACCTCGACTCGAGCATCGACCGGGTGGAACAGCAGAATCGACACGAGCGCCGTCGGCGTCGCATTCTCGAAACGCTCGTCGGAGCCCTTGCAGTTCTGACGGTGCTGGCCGTAACACTGGCAGTGACTGCATTCGCCGCCCGATCGGACGCGAACAACAGACGGGTCGATGCCGAACAAGCGGAAGCAACGGCGGTCTCACGTCAGATTGCAGGCCTGGCACAACAATTGCGAACGCACGACCCCGGTCTGGCGGCGTACTTCGCTGTGGCTTCCTACGAAGTGGACCGAACGTCGGAGGCGCGATCGGCGTTGCTCGATTCATCGGCGATCCACACACCGGTGCGGTTGCTCGGTGTCGAGGGCGATGCCGCGACCGCAGTCGATCCTGACGGAAGCATTGTCGCAACCGGAGGATCCGACGAACATGTGCGACTGTGGTCGCTTGCCGACGGTCACGCGCGGCTGGGCGAGATCGTCTCGCTTGACTCGCGGGTGGTGACATTCGATCCGCGTGGCGGCGTTCTTGCCGTAGGTGGGTTCTTCGGGGTGGAACTCTGGGATGTCTCGGACCCGACGGCACCGACGATGATCTCGGAGACCGGTGTCACCGGTGTGCGGAACCTGTCGTTCTCGCCCGACGGCCGATTGCTTCTCGTCGGCACCGAAAAGGACAGCGCACCGCTGCTCGACGTCGTCGACCCCGTCCGGCCACGCGCCGTCGGCGCAGTCGTTCAACCCGGTTCGCCGTCGGCGACGGAATTCAGTCCCGACGGCAGATTTCTGGTGACGGCCGGTGCTGGACGCGCCATGAGGGTCTGGGATGCCAAGCAGCTCAGTGCTTCTCCCACGAGTATTCCGCTGCTCGACGTTCCCTCCGACGGGTCGACCTACACCGAGCAACAGTTGGCGTTCTCTCCCGACAGCACCACGCTGATCGCAGGTACCACCGGGCGTGACGTGCCGAGGTGGTCTGTCGACGGCAGTGGACGGCTCACCCCACTGCCGTCGTTGACGGGTTTCACCAGCTATGTCAACGACGTGGCGTTCAGCGCGGACGGGACCCTGATCGCTGCGGCGAGTTCGGACAATTCCGCAAAGATATGGGACGCCGCGTCGGGCACACTACTGCTGACCCTTCCCGGACCGACGTCGGTGGCATCGCTCGCCTTCACACCGGATCGATCGACGATCGTGACAACGGGTGCCGACGGGACCACCCGGATTTGGCCGCTGCCCGGGCCGGCACTGGCCGATGCCGGCGATACCGTCTATCAGAATCCCATCGACGCATCGGGCACGCGGTTGCTCGTCGGTGGCGGTAGGCGTGCTTCTGCAACGACCCTCTGGGATGTCTCGGACGTGGAGCATCCGGTGGCGTCGGCTCCGTTGGATCTCGGCGACGGGGTTCTCCGGACCGGTGCCGTGGCGCTCACCGCCGACGGCACCCGTGCTGCGGTGGGGACGACGACCGGGGGATTCCACCTTTGGGACACAACCGATCTCGACAACCCAGTGGCCCTCGGTGTCGTACCGAACGCAGCAAGTACCTTGACCGCGGTGTTGGCATTCGATCGTTCGGGAACGACACTCGTCGTCTCCGGGCAGAACTCGAACGACGTGTCTTTGTGGTCGCTCGCGGACCCGGCCGCTCCGCGTGTGTTGTCGACCCTGGCGGCGGGAAACTACCCCGCGGGTATGGTCGTGTCTCCCGACGGTTCGGTACTCGCCATAGCGACTGTCGGAGGTGTGGTCGAATTGTGGGATATCGGCGACCCCACCGATCCGCGCCGGACGACCACCCTCGCCGGGTTCGGAAGTGATGTCCAGGCAGTAGCCATCTCACCGGATGGGCGCACTCTCGCTGCAGGCAGCGCAGATCGCTCGATTCGACTGTGGGACATGAAAAATCCCGATGCTCCGCAGCACCTGGCTCGCATCGTCGGGCCGTCCAGCCCGATCTACTCGCTCTCGTTCGACCGGTCCGGTACCGGGCTCGCGGCGGGAGACGGGGGTTCGACCCTCTGGCTGTGGAATGTAGAGGACCGCACCGCACCGGAGCAGTACGCCGCCCTCACCGCGTACGGCGAGCGCGTCAACGATGCGGTGTTCGGCGAGGACGGGCGCGTGGTGTTCGGCGGTGGTTCGGCACGCAATGTCCGGATCTGGCGCACCGAGCCGGACGACGTCCGCACCCGACTGTGCGAATCCGGGGGATCGGTGATCACCGAGGCCGAGTGGGCTCAATATCTGCCCGGCGTTTCCTACCGAAAGTTGTGCAGCAACTGACCGACCGGAAATGGTGTACTGAGGTAATGACCGGCAAGTTTCCGAGAAGCGCTGCTGCCTCTGCTCTCATCGGGCTCGTGGCGTCCTGCGTCGTGATCTACATCGCGTTGTTCGACCACTCGATGTCCACGACCCTCCAGGTTGTGCTTCTGCTCGTGGGAGTTCTGGTTGTCGGCGCAGCAACCGGATACACCGTGACCACGCTCGGTCGGTCTCGGTGACGCTCAGGGCCTGGTGAATCCTTCGAGCATTCCCGTGTAGAGCTTGGGCGGCGGAGCGGCGAATTCGCCGCGCTTTCCGGTGTGCAATCCCAGGGTGATCAGGGACTGCACGAACAACGTTCCCGCGGCCACTCCGTCGACGACGGGAACACCGATCTCGGCCGAAATATGTTGGCAGAGATCGGCCATGCCCGCGCATCCGAGGACCACGGCATCGCTGCCGTCCATTTCGACTGCGAGGCGGCAGGCCTCGGTCACGATCTTCCGGGCGTCGGGGTCGGTCTCGAGATCCAGAACAGGCATCTCGCACGCATGAATGCCGAGGCAGTGGCGTCCGAAGCCGTAGTGGTTCGCCAGATCTTGTGCCCGGCCGACGGTTCGACCGAGGGTGGTGACCACGCTGAAGCCGCGGCCCAGGAAACTGGCGGCGTGCATCGCGGCCTCGGCGATACCGATGACCGGGCCACGGGCCAATTCTCGGGCCGCATCGATGCCGGGATCGCCGAAACAGGCGATGACGTAGCCATCGACACCGGCTGCTTCGCCGCTCGCGATTTCCGCGAGAATGCCGGGCACACTGAGGGCTTCGTCGACATGGCTTTCGATGGACACCGGTCCCATCGCGGGACTGACCGCATCGACGACCGTGCCCGGGCCGACCACGGCCCGGGCACAGTTGCCGATCGTTGCGGTCATCGAACCGGTGGTGTTCGGATTGATGACCTTGATGAGCACGTACGAAATCCTAAGCCTTGGCGGGAACGTCGAAGTTGGTGACAGCGAGCTTGGTTCTCGTCGCCAAGTAGAAGTACATGACGAAGCCGATGCCGCAGCCGATGAACCAGCTGTACTTCGACGCCGTCGACATACCGGCGATCTCCATGCCGTCGATGGCCCCGTTGAAGAGCACGGTGAACATGGCCACGAGTGCGCCGACGATGGTGGAGTAGACGGCCGCCGGGTTGTAACCCCTGGAGTACCAGTACAACCCGGTGGGTGACATCGAGAACAACTCGTCGACGACGACCTTCTGCTTGCGGACGAGGTAGTAATCGGCGATGAGGATGCCGAACAGAGGTCCGATGAATGCGCCGAGTGTCTCCAGCGTCAGGTGGATGACCTCGGGGTTGTTGTACAGGTTCCACGGGGTGATCAGAACCGAGCCGATGGCGGCGATCATGCCGCCGGCACGCCAGCTGATCTTCTGTGGGCTGACGTTGGAGAAGTCGAACGCCGGGGAGATGAAGTTGGCGACGATGTTGATGCCGATGGTGGCGATGGTGAAGGTGAGGGCCCCCAGGACGATCGCGAATGTGCTGTCGATTCGAGCGACCGTCTCGACAGGGTCGGTGATCAATTCACCGAACACCGGAAGGGTGAGCGACGCAGTGACGACGACGAGGATCGAGAACACCAGGAAGTTCACCGGCAGCCCGAGGAAATTGCCCTTCTTCACTGCGGCGTAGGACTTGCCGTAGCGGGAGAAGTCACCGAAGTTGAGCATCGGACCCGAGAAGTAGGACACCACGAGGGCGATGGCACCGAGCATGACCGGGATGGAACTCAGGCCGGTGTGCTCGACCTTCTGGAGGTTGAGATCGATTGCACCCCAGCCGGCTTTCCAGATCAGGTAACCGCACAACAGGAACATCACGACGTACACCGCCGGGCCGCAGAAGTCGATGAACTTACGGATGGACTCCATGCCGCGCCAGAACACAGCAGCCTGGACGACCCAGAGGAACAGAAAGCTCGCCCAGCCGAGCAGCGAGAGTCCGGCGAAACCGTAGTCGGCGGTGATGGCGTACGGAGCCAACGACGGGAACAACTTGATGAGCACGATGTCGAGTGCGGCGGAAGCCAGGAACGTCTGAATGCCGTACCAGGCCACGGCGATCAAACCGCGAATGATCGCCGGAATATTGGCACCGAGAACACCGAAGACACTGCGGCAGATGACCGGATACGGCACTCCCGACACCTGGCTGGGCTTGGCCACGAGGTTGCAGAAGAAATACACGATGGCGATACCGACGAGGAGTGCGATCAGCACCTGCCAGCTGGCCAATCCGAGCGCGAACAGGCTGCCCGCGGTGACGTAACCGCCCACCGAATGCACGTCCGACATCCAGAAGGCGAACAGGTTGTACGAGGTCCACGTCTGCTTCTTCAGAGGGGCCAGATCTTCGTTGGTGAGCCGCGGGTCGTAACTGTCCTTGATCAGTCCGCCGCCGACGGGGTGGCCCGCGGCTTCCACGAGATCTCCCGTGTGGGCGGGACCGTGCGCTGTATCTGTCATCGATGCTCCTGACGGCATGGCCTATGAGACGAACGGAAGAGATGAATGAAGAAAAGCTAGCGGCGAAGTGTTGCGGCCTCGTGACGTCAGCGATATATCTTTTGTCGACGTTTCAATACGTCTGGTCGGGTGATGGATCGGCAAACAACCCGTGCTCGTTCGACAATGTCGAAATGACCGAATTGAGCCGTGTGTGATGATGCTGCGCTGCACGCAGCAGACCACTGGAATCGCCGGCAAGAAAGGCCGTGAGCATTTCTGCGTGATCGATGTGCAAGGACGCCCTGTCGGATCCGGCCACATGCACCATCGGTTGGATGGGTTCGGTTATGTTCCAGGCAGATTCGAGCATGTGAAGCAGTCGGTGCATGCGCGACGGGCGGGTGAGAGACAGGTGGAACTCACGCGAGAGCCGGTGGTACTCGCGTGAGTCGTCCTGGTCGAGTGATGCCTCGAGCAGGCGATTGACCTCGACGAGATGGGCGCGGTCGTCCTCGGTAGCGAGGTCGACCGCCACCGGAAGTGCGGCGGTCTCCAGAACCTCTCGCACGATGTACATTTCGCGCAGCTCGGCCGCAGTCAATTGCGCGACCGTGTAGCCGAGGTTGGGTCGATGATCCACCAGGCCTTCGCCGATGAGCGTTTTGAGAGATTCGCGCACCGGAATTCTGCTTACCCCGAAGAGTTCCGCTACTTCGTTGAGGGGAATGGGTGTGTTCGGTGGTGCATCGCCGGCGAGAATGACTCGGCGCAACTCTCTGAGAATTGTCGGCTGCGGGCCGCCCGGCGTTGTTATCGACAATTGCGAGAGCAATATCGACCGGCGGCGAGGTGGCACGAACCGAAGATTAACGGCGCTGTGTTTCGACGGCGTGACGACTCTGTTCCATCCGATAGCATCTGCGCCCATGACCACCGACCACCTCGGTACGCAGTATTGGCCGGACCTGGATGGGTCGAGGACCCTCGTGGTGCCGGTGGGCTCGATCGAGCAACACGGACCGCACCTGCCACTCGATACCGACACCCGGATCGCCACGGCCGTGGCGCACACCATCGACGACGCGATAGTGGCCCCCGCGATCGCGTACGGGTCCAGCGGCGAACACGAGGGCTTTCCCGGCACCGTGTCCATAGGTGCCGCAGCGCTCGAGGCGGTGCTGGTGGAATACGGCCGCTCCGCGTGCCGGTGGGCCGAGCGGGTGGTGTTCGTCAACGGACACGGCGGCAACGGCCCCACGTTGCGATCTGCAGTGCTGCTACTGCGCTACGAGGGGCGCGACGTGGTCTGGTTCCCGTGCGCGGTGCCCGGAGCAGATGCTCACGCCGGGCGCACCGAAACGTCCTTGCTGCTGCACCTTTCACCCGAGGTGGTGAACATGAGCAAGGCTGAGCCGGGAAACGTGACCGACATCGCTGCTCTGCTCCCGGCGCTCCGCACCGACGGCGTTGCCGCGGTGGCCGCAAACGGTGTGCTCGGCGATCCCACCGGGGCCGATCCGGAGGAGGGGCGTCGCTTGTTCGAGCTACTTCGTTCCCGCGCCCGCGATGCGGTGCAGAGATGGAGCCCATCCGAACACGGAATGATCGGGTGACCGACCTGGGCGAAACGCCTGTTCAGCCGCCCTCTGCCGCTCCCGGCGAAACGGGGAGCAGGTATGTTCCGTCCGATTTCGCGGGTGGCCGACACACCAGAGGCTTGTCCGCTTACGATCTGCTGATGGGTGAAGGTCGGTTGCCTGATGGCTTCGGGGTGAGAGTCGATCCACGCGTACGCACATTCTCCGAAGGACGCGTCCTGATCGGTGGTTCGCCGACTCGGATGCTGACACTCGCACCGACGGCGGCCGCGATGATCGGCGACGGTTTCATCGAAGTGACCGACTCGAAGTCCGCGCTCGTCGCACGCAAACTCCTCGACTCAGGAGTAGGCAACCCGCGCCCGATGTCGATCCCGTCGCCGTCCGACGTCACCGTCGTCGTTCCGCTCAAGAACAACGAAGCCGGGCTCGAGCGTCTGATCACCGCGCTGCACGGACTCCATGTCATCATCGTCGACGACGGGTCCGACATTCCGGTAGCGGTGCCGCGGATGGCATGCAGTGTGGGCAGTGTGACGGTACTTCGGCACGAGCACTCGCGTGGGCCGGCCGCAGCGCGAAACACTGGATTGCGATGCGCCACAACTGATTTTGTCGCGTTCTTGGATTCCGACGTCGTTCCCCGTAAGGGCTGGCTCGAGGTGATGCTCGGTCACTTCTCGGATCCGGCCGTTGCACTGGTCGCACCCCGTATCGTCGCGCTCGAGCCCGAGGGCAGTGCGCTGGCTCGATACGAGCACGCACGCTCGTCGCTCGATCTGGGTCGACGAGAAGCGGCTGTGCGGGCCGGAAGCTCCGTGTCCTATGTGCCCAGCGCCGCGATGTTGCTCCGTCGGTCGGTGGCGATCGACTGCAAGGGGTTCGACGAGTCGATGCACGTGGCCGAAGACGTGGACCTGTGCTGGCGGTTGCAGGAGGCAGGGTGGAGGTTGCGCTACGAGCCCGTGGCCCACGTTGCGCACGAGCACCGGGTGACCTTCGTCGAATGGTTCGCTCGCAAATTGTTCTACGGAACCGGTGCCACACCGTTGTCCGCGCGCCATCCGGGGATGGTGCCGCCGATCGCGATGTCTCCGTGGACGCTCCTTGCCTGCCTGCTCGCTGCGAGTCTGACGCGGATCGGCCTGCTCGGTGCAGCCGCGACACTCGGTGTGACGATCGTCCGACTCCGCAAGATGTTCGTCGGTCTGGATCAGCCCACTCGGATCGCGGCAATTCTCGCCGCGGAGGGTTTCGTGGCGGGACTGTGGCAACTGGCATCGGCCCTGTGTCGACACTATTGGCCGATCACGCTTCTAGCGGTACTGCTGTCCAGTCGAATTCGTAAGATCGCGCTCGGATTGGCGGTGGCGGAAGCATTCTCGGATTGGAGTAAGCACCGCGAACTCGGCGGTCTCGATCCGGTGCGCTACGCATTGTTCAAACGTGCCGACGATATTGCCTACGGCGCAGGGTTGTGGAAAGGCGCTCTGTCCGCACGCAGTATCGACGCGCTCAAACCACGTCTGGACGGCTGACGCGGTGCGAGTCCGGCCCGTTCCGTCGACGATGTGAACCGAACCGACCATGCGGACGTCATCGTCGTCGGCGGTGGCTCCTGCGGCTGTGTGGTCGCTTCCCGGTTGAGTGAGGATCCTTCTCGATCGGTGCTGTTGCTCGAAGCCGGACCCACGTTCTCCGACGTTGCAGAAGTACCGGCAGCCCTGACCGACGCGTCGATGCTTCCCATCGGCCCCGGCAGCGAATGGGTCGGAACGTACTCGGCCGAACTCACTCCCGGGATCGGCCGAATGCTCGCCCGAGGCCGCGTCCTGGGAGGCTCCGGCGCGGTGAACGGTGGCTATTTCGTGCGTGCCACGCCCTCGGACTTCGACGACTGGCCGCAGTCGCTGTGGTCTTTCGAGCAGGTGCTGCCGTTCTACATCGGCTCCGAAACAGATCTCGACACGGGCGTGCAGAGGCAGTGGCACGGATCCAGCGGACCCATGCCCGTTACGCGAACCCCGGCACACACGCGGCACCCGATCACGGCGGCCTTCGTCGATTCTGCAGTGAGTGCGGGATTCCCGATGCAACCGGACCTGAACGCTCCCGATGCGGGCATCGGGGGAGTAGGTGCGGTGCCGTTGAACATTCGCAGTGGAGTGCGTGTAAGTGCTGCTCTTGCTTACCTATTGCCGATCCTGGATCGAGAGAACTTACGCGTGCAGGGGAATTCGGCGGTGACATCGTTGATGTTCCGCGGTAGCACAGTGATCGGTGTCGAGATCATCGTCGACGGCGTGCGCAGTATCGTCGAGTCCGACAACGTGATCGTGTCGGCCGGAGCCGTACACACACCGGCGCTGCTGCTTCGATCCGGAATCGGGCCCGCCGACGATCTTGTCGCGCTGGGCATCTCGGTCGTGGTCGACAGTCCGGGCGTGGGTCGAGGTTTCAGTGACCATCCCGAAGTGGGTGTTCCCGTCGTGGCGAGGAACGAATATTCGACGACATCGCCTGCGCTGGAGGCGGTTCTGCATACAGACGCGGTGGAGATCAGGCCGTACACCCGTAGTTTCGATCGACTGATCTCCGGGCTCGAGCCCGGGCCGCAGCTGGTGGGGGTCGGCCTCATGCGATCGACGAGCCGCGGGCGCATCGCGCTGCGCAGTACGGACCCGTTCGAGGCACCGGACGTGCGATACCACTACCTCGAATCGGACGTCGACCGGCGCGCAATGAGGGAGGGCGTCGAACTCGCGCGCGATCTGCTGGGGTCGCCGATCATGTCGAGCCTGGTGGCCGTTCCGGCGATCGAGGATCCGTTCGCGGTGCTGGGGTCATCACTGCACTTGTCCGGTAGCGCCAGGATGGGGCCGGACTCCGACCCGAGCTCGGTACTCGACGATCGCTGCCGTGTGCGCGGCGTCGATGGACTCTTCGTGGTCGATACCTCGGCATTCCCCGTGGTGCCCAGTCGTGGCCCTCACGCGACGGCCATCATGTTCGCCGAGCGTGCCGCGGCGTTGCTTACCGACCACGATGGGGGTGGGGGAGCGTAGCGTTCGTGGTCTGGGGACCGTTCAGGTTCCCCAATAGATGGGTTACTGCCATGTCGGACAAATCACCCCGCAACACGATGACCAAGAAAACCGGCAAATCTCTCAAGGACAAGCGCGCAGACAAGCGGGCGAAGTCCAGTGGTGACACCAGCAACGACATCATCACCTCGGCCGTCAAGAAGAAATAGTCACTCGCGGTCGACGTGACCGGGCGCACCGCTTGCGTCGACCACGGCTGTATCCTTACTTGTGAGCTGGGTTACAGCAATGTGGACAGGTCTCGGAGGAAGTGTCGAATGGCAAGCCGATCGGACAGTCGCGGCAACCCTTGGGTCGCCGTGCGCCCGGGTGAGGACGTCGCCGTTCTGGCGCGCCAAATGTCGAGTGCCCATCAATCTTTCGTCGACGACATTCGTACGCAGGGATCGACGGTGCGGTCCGTCGTATTCGATTCGTGGATGCGCAGCCGCACCAAGGGAGTCGACCCCGACGGTGGCAACGAAACCCCGATTCTGACCGGCCCCGATCTCGAGCGGTACCGCAACGAGCATCCGATGGCACTCATCCGCCCGGTTATCCGCAAACTTCTGGTCGAGGATGCCGCAGACACCGGTCTGCTCGTCGCGATCTCCGACGCGGATGGTCGCTTGCTGTGGGTCGAGGGTGATTCTTCGGCCAAGGATCGAGCGCTGAGGATGGACTTCGCCGAGGGAGTGGACTGGAGCGAGGAGAGCAAGGGGACCAACGCGCCGGGAACGGCACTCGCTGTCGATCACAGTGTGCAGATCTTCGCGTCCGAGCACTTCTCGCGATCGGTCCACGAATGGAGTTGCTCGGCGGCCCCGGTGCACCATCCCACCAGCGGTCATATTCTGGGTGCTATCGACATCACCGGCGGCCCACGGGTAGCGGTGCCCGAGGTGCTCTCCTTGGTGCGTGCCACCGTCGCCGCAGCTGAATCCGAGTTGCGCCTGCATCTGATGAACTCACCGAAGTCCCTGGGCGACACTGCTCCTCGTCTCGAAGTTCTCGGATCCGGCCGGCCGGGAGTGGTGCGCGGATCGGGCCGCATTCCGCTCTCCCAGCGGCACGCAGAAATTCTGTTGCTGCTGGGGGAGCATCCGGAGGGCCTGAGCTCGGACCATCTGGCGGTGCTGCTCGACGAACAGGAGCTCGACTCCGTCACCATCCGCGCCGAAATGTCGAGGTTGCGCAAGACCTTCGGCACCGCGGGCCTGGCATCGCGGCCCTACCGGCTGGTCGGCGAATTGGCCTCCGACGTGAGCGACATCCGGCGTGCCTTGGACCGCGGCGATGTCGACGCTGCGCTGAGGATCTACTCCGGCCCGGTGCTGCCGGGATCCTCCGCGCCCGGCATCGAGAGCATTCGGGAAGAATTACGGTCTCGGATGCAGGCCGCGCTCCTGCGTCTCGGAGACCCTGTGCTGCTGGCGCAGTGGACCTCGTCCATTCACGGGCGCACCGACGTCATCGCGTGGGAGGCCTACCGAGCCACCCTGAGCAGGGATTCCGCGCTCTACGCTCAAGTCGGTGCACGTATCGATCTCCTCGATCGCGAACTCGGAATCTGACGGGGTTCTCGGTTCGAGCCATCGGCAACGTACTTGCAACGTTGCACCCCCTAGTGTCCTGAATCACACACCGCATCAGGTGCAGCACGTGTCGATCAGGAGGATTTTCAATGTCCGTCTATGCCCGTCCAGGTACCGCCGATTCCGTCATGTCGTTCCAGTCGCGCTACGACAATTGGATCGGCGGCGAGTGGGTACCGCCGGTCAAGGGCCAGTACTTCGAGAACCCGACTCCCGTCACCGGTGAGAACTTCTGCGAGGTCGCCCGTTCCACATCCGAGGACATCGAGCTCGCACTCGATGCCGCGCACGCCGCAGCTCCGGCCTGGGGCAAGACGTCGGCCGCGGAGCGCGCCGTGATCCTCAACAAGATCGCCGACCGCATTGCCGAGAACCTCGAGTCCATCGCGCTGGCAGAGTCCTGGGACAACGGCAAGCCGATCCGCGAAACCCTCAACGCCGACATCCCGCTGGCCGTCGATCACTTCCGCTACTTCGCCGGCTGCATTCGAGCACAGGAAGGCTCGCTGTCCGAAATCGACAGTGACACAGTCGCTTACCACTTCCACGAGCCCCTGGGTGTCGTCGGCCAGATCATTCCGTGGAACTTCCCCATCCTCATGGCCGTCTGGAAGCTCGCACCTGCGCTCGCCGCCGGAAACGCCGTGGTGCTGAAGCCTGCCGAGCAGACTCCCGCCTCGATCCTGCATCTGATTTCGATCATCGGCGACCTGCTTCCCCCCGGCGTCGTCAACATCGTCAACGGATTCGGTGTGGAAGCAGGCAAGCCGCTCGCATCGAGCCCACGCATCGCCAAGATCGCCTTCACCGGCGAGACCACCACCGGCCGCCTGATCATGCAGTACGCCTCGCAGAACCTGATTCCGGTCACGCTCGAACTCGGCGGCAAGAGCCCCAACGTCTTCTTCTCCGACGTGCTCCAGGCCAACGACGACTACCAGGACAAGGCGCTCGAGGGCTTCACGATGTTCGCCCTCAACCAGGGTGAGGTGTGCACCTGCCCGTCGCGTTCGCTGATTCAGGCGGACATCTTCGACGAGTTCCTCGCACTGGCCGCTATCCGCACCAAGGCTGTGCGACAGGGTGATCCGCTCGACACCGAGACCATGATCGGTGCTCAGGCATCGAACGATCAGCTCGAGAAGATCCTCTCGTACATCGAGATCGGCAAGGGCGAGGGCGCTCAGGTCGTCACCGGCGGCGAGCGGGCCCAGCTGGGCGGCGACCTCAACGGTGGCTACTACGTGCAGCCGACGATCTTCACCGGCAAGAACAACATGCGCATCTTCCAGGAGGAGATCTTCGGACCTGTCGTCTCGGTGACGTCGTTCAAGGATTACGACGATGCCATCGACATCGCCAACGACACCCTCTACGGTCTCGGCGCAGGCGTCTGGTCGCGTGACGGTGGCGTTGCATACCGCGCCGGCCGCGACATCAAAGCCGGTCGCGTGTGGACCAACACCTACCACCAGTACCCCGCCCACGCCGCGTTCGGTGGCTACAAGCAGTCCGGTATCGGCCGCGAGAACCACAAGATGATGCTCGATCACTACCAGCAGACCAAGAACCTGTTGGTCAGCTACGCGCAGAAGGCACAGGGCTTCTTCTGATGAACGCCCCTCGGCCGCCCGCGCGGCTGAAGACAACCGTCGAGGCGATGGACCTGCTCCGTCGCCTCGGCGGTATCCACGGCGAACTGATGATGCATCAGTCCGGCGGGTGTTGTGACGGGTCGTCGCCGATGTGTTATCCCGCAGGGGAATTCATCGTCGGTGACCGCGACGTTCTGCTCGGTCTCATCGATCTTCGGCTCGGGGTCGGCGAGGTGGCGACCACGTTGCCCGAGGGCCCGGACGGGGTCGCGGTCTGGATCTCGGGATCGCAGTTCCAGGCGTGGAAACACACGCAGCTGGTACTCGATGTGGTGCCGGGCCGCGGCGGGGGTTTCTCGCTCGAATCTCCCGAGGGTGTGCGCTTCCTGAGCCGGGGCCGGGCCTACACGGCAGAGGAGAACGACATCCTGGCCGAGCACCCTCCGCTGGTGGGTGTGGACTGGGAAGAAGGCCGACGGCCCGAACTTCCCGACGACCCCCTCGTGGTAGCCGAGGCTGTCGACGCATGTCCTGTTCCGGGGATGCTGCGGGGCTGACTGCGGCTGCGCCGCCGTGCACCCAGTACGGCTGCGCCGCCGTGCACCCAGTACGGCTGCGCCGCCGTGCAGCAATGGCAGCGCATACAGTGCGAACGATGAAGAGCTCATCGAAGTCCGACGCGGCCGAGGGCGGCGAAAGCCTACGCACCGTGGTGATCGCTTTCGTCGCCAATCTCGGCGTCGCCATTGCCAAGACCTTCGCCGCCGTGTTCACCGGATCGGCGTCGATGGTCGCCGAGGCGGCGCACTCGTGGGCCGATACGGGTAACGAGATCTTCCTGCTCGTCGCCAATCGACGAGGTTCACGGGGGCCGGACGATCGTCGGCCGCTCGGGTACGGACGCGAAACCTACTTCTGGTCGACGCTGGCAGCCATCGGGCTCTTCGTGGCCGGTGCCGCGGTATCGGTGTGGCACGGCATCACCTCGTTGCTCGCCGGCGAATCGAGCAGTGAGAACTACCTCGTCGCGTACGTGGTGCTCGCCATCGCATTTCTGCTCGAGGGAATCTCGTTTCTGCAATCGGTTCGCCAGATTCGTGGGGAAGCGGCCGAATACGACAGGGACTTTCTCGATTACGCACTCGAGACCTCGGATCCGACGCTGCGCGCGGTGTTCGCAGAGGACAGCGCCGCGTTGATCGGCATCGTGATCGCCGGTGCCGGAATCGGATTGCACCAACTGACGGGTAACGCGGCCTTCGACGCCATCGGGTCGATTCTGGTCGGAGTACTGCTCGGAACAGTCGCATTCGTACTGATAGATCGAAACCGCCGATTCCTCACCGGTGAACCGGGATCGAGAGCATTATGGAATGCGGTGGTGCAACGAATCGAGCAACTCCCCGAGGTGGCGTCGGTCAGATTCGTGCGCATCGAGTTCGTCGGTCCCAAACAGATCTACGTGGTGGCGAGTGTCGATCTCGTCGGTGATTTCGCGGAATCACGCATCGCACACACGCTCCGGCGGCTGGAGCGTGAGTTGGAAACCAACAGAGCTGTGGTGGACGCGGTACTGACAGTCGCCGAACCGGACGACGGCGACATAGGTGACATCAACGCGGTGGGGCACCAGGCGTAATTCGCCCGTCATTCATCGATGACGCGGCGATTACATCTCGGGCCTATCGTGAACCGATTCGCGCGCCACACGTGTTGTGAATCGTCCCCTCGGGCGTGAACCCGCTCCGAGCGCAACGGCTACGAGAGGCTTGCAATGTCCGTAGTAGATCCCCAGTCGTCTCCTTCGAGGACCGGCTCACACGAGAGCACGCAATCGCACGTCGAGGGCGGTGACTATCTGGCCAAGCGCACTCTGAAGAAGGGGACTGCGGGCTGGGTGCTGCTGGCCGGCCTGGGCGTCAGCTACGTCATCTCCGGCGACTACTCGGGGTGGAACCTCGGTCTCGCCGAGGGCGGTTTCGGTGGCCTGCTGATCGCGGCGATCATCATCGCGGGGATGTATCTCGCCATGGTTCTCGGTATGGCAGAGATGTCGTCGGCGCTGCCCGCGGCCGGCGGCGGTTACACCTTCGCCCGTCGGGCCATGGGGCCATGGGGCGGATTCGCCACCGGCACAGCGATTCTCATCGAGTACGCCATCGCACCGGCAGCGATCGCGACGTTCATCGGTGCCTACGTCGAATCGCTGGGACTCTTCGGGATCACCGATGGCTGGTGGGTCTACCTGGTGGTCTACGCAGTGTTCATCGGTATCCATCTCTCGGGCGCGGGTGAAGCCCTCAAGATCATGTTCGTCATCACCGGTATCGCCTTGGTCGGTCTCGTCGTGTTCGCCATCGCCGCCATCGGCCAGTTCGACTCGAGCAACCTGACCGACATCGCACCCACCGACGCCGCCGGGGCCTCCGGATTTCTCCCGTTCGGCTACCTCGGCATCTGGGCGGCCGTTCCGTTCGCAATCTGGTTCTTCCTCGCTATCGAAGGTGTTCCGCTGGCTGCAGAGGAAGCCAAGGATCCCACCAAGAACGTCCCGCGCGGCATCATCGCAGCGATGGGTGTTCTGCTCGTCACCGGTGCAGTCGTGCTGTTCCTGGTGACCGGAGCGGGCGGGGCCGACGCCGTCAAGGAATCGGGAAACCCGTTGGTGGAGGCTCTCGGTGACGGAACGGCGAGCAAGATCGTCAATTATATCGGCCTGGCCGGATTGGTCGCGTCCTTCTTCTCGATCATGTACGCGTACTCACGCCAGCTGTTCGCGCTCTCGCGCGCGGGCTACCTGCCGAAGACTCTGTCCATCACGAACTCTCGCAAGGCACCGACTCTCGCGTTGATCGTGCCCGGCATCATCGGCTTCCTGCTGTCGCTGACGGGCCAGGGCGGAATGCTGCTCAACATGGCAGTGTTCGGCGCTGCGCTGAGTTACGTTCTGATGATGGTCAGCCACATCGTGCTTCGTTGCCGAGAGCCGAACATGGAGCGCCCGTACCGAACCCCCGGCGGCATCGCCACCACCGGATTCGCATTGGTCGTCGCAGCATTGGCCGTGGTCGCCACCTTCGTCGTCGACTCCACCGCAGCACTGTGGTGCCTGGCCGTGTTCGTGGCCTTCATGGCGTACTTCGGCATCTACAGCAGGCACCATCTGGTTGCGAACTCGCCGGACGAGGAGTTCGCCGCGCTGGCCGAGGCCGAGGCCGAACTGGAATGACGATCTACACCCAGCAGGTCTCGGGCACCACCTACACGTTCGACGGTCTGGTGGACCTGATGGCCAAGGCGACCCCCCTGCGATCGGGCGACGAATTGGCCGGGTGCGCAGCCGAATCGGATGCCGAACGAGCTGCCGCGCAGTGGGCGTTGTCGGAAGTGTCACTCGATGTCTTTCTACACGACCTACTGGTTCCGTACGAGACCGACGAGGTCACCCGGCTCATCATCGATTCTCACGACCGCATCGCCTTCGGGGCCGTCTCGCACCTGACCGTGGGTGGTCTACGAGACTGGCTGCTGGAGGTGGCCGCACGCCCCGACGCGGCGGCAACGCTGCGATCGGTCGCAGCCGGCTTGACGCCCGAGATGGTGGCCGCGGTCAGCAAGATCATGCGGAACCAGGATCTGATCGCGGTGTCCCGGGCGGTGCAGGTGACGTCCGCGTTCCGAACGACTATAGGGCTGCCCGGAACCCTCACCACGCGACTGCAACCCAATCACCCGACCGACGATCCCCGCGGAATCGCCGCGGCCACGCTCGACGGATTGCTGCTCGGATCGGGTGACGCCGTCATCGGTATCAATCCCGCGACCGACTCCCCGCAGGCCACCGCGGAGCTGCTCCATCTGCTCGACGACATTCGGCAACGCTTCGAGATCCCGACGCAGTCGTGCGTACTTTCGCACGTGACGACGACGATGGAATTGATCGACAAAGGAGTGCCGGTCGATCTGGTGTTTCAGTCGATCGCGGGCACCGAGGGTGCCAATTCGAGCTTCGGCGTGAACATTCCGCTACTTCGGCAGGCCAACGAGGCAGGACGATCCTTGCACCGCGGAACCGTCGGGAACAACGTCATGTATCTCGAAACCGGGCAGGGCTCGGCGTTGTCGGCAGGCGCGCACATCGGTACCGGCGACCGCCCCGTCGATCAGCAGACCCTCGAGACGCGTGCCTACGCCGTGGCCCGCGATCTCGAGCCGCTGTTGATCAACACCGTCGTCGGATTCATCGGGCCGGAGTACCTGTACGACGGAAAGCAGATCATCAGGGCAGGGCTCGAAGATCACTTCTGCGGCAAGCTGTTGGGGCTGCCGATGGGCGTGGACGTCTGCTACACCAACCACGCCGAGGCCGATCAGGACGACATGGACACCTTGCTGACACTGCTGGGTGCAGCCGGTGTCGCCTTCGTCATCGCAGTGCCGGGAGCAGACGACGTCATGCTGGGTTACCAGTCACTGAGTTTTCACGATGTGCTGTACGTGCGACAGGTCCTGGGTCTGCGTCCCGCACCGGAGTTCGAGTCGTGGCTCTCGCGTCTGGGCATGGTGGACGCAGACGGCCGGGTCCTCGACGTCGATGCTGCGGGATCGCCGCTCCGGGCCTTGATGAGTGCGCGATGACGGAGATATCGGGAGCAGTGCCTGCGGAACGGCCGAAACCAGAGTTCTGGGACGAGTTGCGTGCGGTGACTCAAGCTCGAATAGGCTTGGGGCGCATTGGTGATTCGCTGCCCACCACCCGGGTTCTGGAGTTTCGTGCGGCCCATGCTGCTGCTCGGGATGCGGTGCACATGCCGCTCGATGTCGAGGACTTCGTGAGCCGGGTGGAGCAGGTGGGGCTCGGTGCGCCGGCAGTGGTGACGTCGTTGGCGACGAGCCGGGCCGAATATTTGCGGCGCCCGGACCTCGGCAGGCAACCGAAGGATCTCTCGGCGGTCGTGCATTCGGAAGACGAGATCGGAATCGTGTTGAGCGACGGGTTGTCTCCTCGGGCCTTGGCCGATCACGGCGTCGCCATGGTCGAGGCGTTGAAAGACGAACTGGCCGATCGGTATTCCATCGCGGCCCCGGTCATTGCAATCGAAGCGAGGGTTGCCCTCGGCGATCACATCGCCGCTGCGATGGGTGTGCGGACGGTCTTGGTTCTGATCGGTGAGCGCCCGGGATTGTCGGTTGCGGACAGTCTCGGCATCTACCTGACGCATCTGCCGAAGCCCGGCCGCACGGATGCCGATCGCAACTGCATCTCCAATATTCATCCTCCCGAAGGCCAGGGGTATCGGCACTCGGCGCGGATAGTGGCGGGCCTCCTCGCCGGAGCGCGGAAGCTCGGGCGGTCCGGAGTGGCACTCAAGGACACCTCGCGGGCCGATGTGCTCGATTCGGCCGAGGCACTCACGCTGGAGTGACGTCCCCCCATTCCGGGGGTGGCTGCGCGTGACGGCGGTCACTACCGTGGAGGCATGGACAGTTATTCTTCCGGTGCGTCGGACACTGCGGTTCTGAACGAGACGATCGGCGCGAATCTGGATCGGACTGCGGCGCAGTTCTCCGAGCGTGACGCGTTGATCGACGTGCCGCGCGGGCGACGGTGGACCTACTCCGAGTTCGTGGCCGACGTCGATCTGTTGGCGGCCGGACTGCTGGTGGCCGGCGTCGCGGTGGGCGACCGAGTGGGGATGTGGGCACCCAACTGTCCCGAATGGGTTCTGGCGCAGTACGCGACAGCGAAGATCGGGGCGGTCCTGGTGAACATCAACCCTGCGTATCGGTCCCACGAGCTACAGTTCGTCCTGAAGCAGGCCGGGGTCTCGGTGTTGTTGTCGGCCAGGGATTTCAAGGGCTCGGACTACGCGGCGATGATCGAGGACGCCAGGCCCGAGGTGCCGTCGTTGCGTGACGTGCTGTTCATCGGCAGCATCCAGTGGGAGGCGATGACCGATCGAGGGCACCGCGCGCTGGCGAAGACTCCGCACATGATCACCGAGGTGTCCGAGCGTCTCGGTGCCGACGACGCGATCAACATTCAATACACCTCCGGGACAACGGGTTTTCCGAAGGGAGCGACGCTCAGTCATCGCAACATTCTGAACAACGGGTTCTTCGTCGGCGAGCTCTGTCATTACACCGCCGAGGACCGAGTGTGCATTCCGGTGCCGTTCTACCACTGCTTCGGCATGGTGATGGGCAATCTCGCGTGCACCTCGCACGGAGCTGCCATGGTCATTCCCGGTCCTGCGTTCGATCCGGTGGCGACGTTGACGGCCGTGGCCGCCGAGAAGTGCACTTCGCTCTACGGCGTACCGACCATGTTCATCGCCGAATTGGCATTGGAGAACGTCGACGAGTTCGATCTGAGCAGTCTGCGTACCGGAATCATGGCCGGATCCCCATGCCCCACCGAGGTGATGAAGCAGGTGATCGAACGGATGGGGATGTCGGAGGTGTCGATCTGCTACGGGATGACCGAGACGTCTCCGGTGTCGCTACAGACCCGAAGCGACGACTCCATCGAACAGCGAGTGTCGACCGTCGGCAGGGTGGGTCCGCATCTCGAAGTGAAGATCGTGGACCCCGTCCTCGGCGACACTGTGCCGCGAGGTGAGGCGGGCGAACTGTGCACACGCGGCTATTCGGTCATGTTGGGTTACTGGGAGCAGCCCGAGAAGACTGCCGAGGCAATCGATGCCGAGGGTTGGATGCACACCGGCGACATCGGTGTCATGGACGGCGACGGCTACGTTGCCATCACCGGGCGGATAAAGGACATGGTCATTCGCGGCGGCGAGAACATCTACCCCCGTGAAGTAGAGGAATTCCTCTACACCCATCCCGACATCCTCGACGCCCAGGTGATCGGCGTTCCGGACGAGAAGTACGGCGAAGAATTGATGGCCTGGATACAGCTCAGAGACGGTGCGGCACCTCTGGACTCGGACGCGGTACGGCAGTTCTGTCATGGCAGGCTGGCGCACTACAAGATTCCGCGGTACGTGCATGTCGTCGACGAGTTCCCGATGACGGTCACCGGCAAGGTACGCAAGGTGGAGATGCGCGAACGGTCGCTGGGATTGATCTGACGACGTCGCTCGGCTGACATACTCGCAGGCATGGACAGTGTGCTCTGGACGCCGACGGATTCCGATGTCGCCGAGGCTCGGGTGACCGAGTTCGCGCGTTTCGTCGAGCAGCGCCACGGGGTGAAATTGCCCGACTATCGGTCGCTGTGGCGTTGGTCGACGACCGAGCTGGAACCGTTCTGGCGAGCGGTGTGGGACTTCTTCGAGATTCGCGCGACTTCCGATCCCACGGCGGTGCTCGGAAATCGCACCATGCCTGGTGCGCAGGGGTTTCCGGGAGCGGAGCTGAACTACGTGGACCAGGTGATCAGGCATGCTCGAGCCGATCGCACGGCCATCGTCCATGCTCGTGAGGACGGTTCTGTGCACACCGTGACATGGGCGGACATGATCGAGCAGGCGGGGGCGCTCGCGGGGACGCTCGCAGACAAGGGGGTCCGGCTCGGCGATCGAGTCGTCGGCTATCTCCCGAACGTGCCGGAAGCGGTGATCGCATTTCTGGCGACGGCAAGCCTGGGTGCGGTGTGGTCGACGTGCGGGCAGGACTACTCGGGCGCGGCAGCTCTCGATCGTCTGGGACAACTCGAACCCACGGCACTGATCACCGCCGACGGGTACACATTCGGTGGAAAGTTTCGCGACAAGGCCGCAGATGTCGATGTTCTCGTCGACGGCCTACCGTCACTGCGGGCCGTGGTGACGATCGGCGAACCATCGGGAACAGCGCAGAGCTGGTCCGACGCCACTGCCGAAAGCCGGGCGCTGGTACCGGTGGCCGTGCCGTTCGATCACCCGCTGTGGATCGTGTTCTCCTCGGGCACCACGGGTCTGCCGAAGGGAATTGTGCACGGTCACGGTGGTGTTCTGCTCGAGCACCTCAAATCCGTTGCTCTGCAATCCGATCTGAGACACGAGGACGTGTTCTTCTGGTACACCAGCCCTAGTTGGATGATGTGGAATTTTCAGATCGCCGGCTTGCTGACCGGTGCCACGATAGTGTGCGCCGACGGAAACCCGTCGTTCCCGACACCGGATGCGCTGTGGGACATCGCAGCCAGGCTGGGTGTGACCTACCTCGGAACGAGCCCCGGTTACGTGCTCGCGTGCATCAAGGCCGACACCCACCCCGGCACCGATCACGACCTGTCGGCCCTGAGAGCTATCGGTATCACCGGGTCCGCCATGCCTGCGTCCTCGTCGACGTGGCTGTCGGAGAACATCGGCGAGCAGGTGCCGGTATTTTCCATTTCCGGCGGTACCGACGTCGTGTCGGCATTCGCCGGGGGAGTGCGGACAGTGCCGGTGTGGGCGGGCGAGCTGTCGGTGCCGTTCCTCGGGGTTGCGCTCGATGCCGTCGACGAAGCCGGTGACTCGGTGCGGGGGACGGTCGGCGAACTGGTCGTCACCGAGCCGATGCCGTCGATGCCGTTGTATTTCTGGAACGACGCCGACGGAAGTCGATATCGCGAAGCATATTTCGGCAACTACCCGGGAATCTGGCGGCACGGCGATTGGATCACCATGACCGATCACGGCAGCGTCGTGGTGCACGGCCGATCCGATTCGACATTGAACCGGAACGGAATTCGCATGGGGAGTGCAGACATCTACCAGGCCGTGGAGTCGCTCGACCAGGTCACCGAAGCGTTGGTTCTGGGCATCGAGCTGGCCGACGGTGACTACTGGATGCCGTTGTTCGTGGTGGTTCCGGATGGTCTCACCGACGACCTGCGGGCGCGTATCGAAGCGGTGATCAGGACGCAGGCGTCGCCGCGGCACGTTCCGGACGACATCGTCGCGGTGCCTGCCATCCCGCACACGCGAACCGGAAAGAAGCTCGAGGTGCCACTCAAGCGACTCTTCCAAGGTGCCTCGGCGGCAACCACTCTCGACGCGAGTGCCGTCGACGATGCGGCTGCGTTGGCGTGGTTCGTGGATCGGGCGGCCGAGTATCAGCGAGTCCAGCGGGCGAGATAGGCCTTCTCTTCCGGCGCGATGCGGCGCAAGGTCTCGGCACCCACGTCGACCATCGCCATGCGGGTGGTCGCCACCACCGCCGGCGGCGAACCCGGTTCCGCGCCTGCTGCCCGCACCTCGTACCCGATGGTGAAGTCGACTGCCCGCACCTTCTCGAACCAGAGTGTGACGTCGAGCGGGCCGTCCGAGTGTCGAAGCGGCTTCTTGTATGCGATGGCCACATTGGCGATCAACGCACTCTTGATCAGGCTTTCGTTGGCCTCGCCATCACTGAGCAGCCATTCGATTCGTGCCTCCTCGAGCAAGGTGACCATCCGGGCATGATTGATGTGCGCGAAAGCGTCCATGTCCGACCAGCGCACCGTGACGGTCGCGTGATATCCGACGGGACCGGTCGGCTCTGTCTGCATCGCACCAGGCTCTGTTTTCATTGCTAGAGGATGGCATGCGCAGCTGCGTCGGCGACGCTCTAGAGTCCCAGGAGTGATTATCGCCAATGTCGCACTGGATGGTTCCGGCGTTCTCTTCGACATCGAACTCGTCGGCGCGGTCATCGCGTCCATCGCTCCCGCCGGCAGCCCACACGGTACCGGCGTCGAGGTGCTCGACGGTGCGGGTGGAGTCGCCCTACCCGGGTTCGTGGACAGTCACGTTCACCTGACTCAATGGGCGGCGGCGCGTCGGCGCATCGATGTGGGGCCGGCCACGTCGGCGGCCGATGCCGTCGCGCTGGTGTTTCCCTACGCGCGCACGGCCGGTGACTCAGTGGTGCGTGCCAACGGTTTTCGTGATGCGCACTGGCCCGAGGAGCCGCACAAGGATCTGCTCGAGAACGCGTTGCCCGGCGTCCGGGTGGCGATGACGAGCATGGACCTGCACACGCTGTGGCTCAGCCCGGCGCTGCTCGCGGACTTGGGAATCGACCATCCCACCGGGGTGCTGCGTGATGTCGACGGACTCGAAGCGGTCATGGCACTCGAGGAACAGGAGGATCCGGCCGAACTCGACCGGGCCGTGCTCGACGCCACCGCGGCACTTGCGGTCCGCGGTGTCACCGGCGTCGTCGATTTCGAGTTCGCGGACAACAAGTCGGTCTGGGATCGACGCCTGTCCGCCGGTTCTCCCGCGGTACGCGTCGACACCACGGTGTGGCCGCAGTGGCTCGACGAAGCACTCGAGCGCGGCGAGCGGACCGGCGATGTCTCTGCGGTCTCGGACATGATCCGGCGCGGACCGCTCAAAGTGATGCTCGACGGATCGCTCAACACCAGAACGGCGTGCTGCCACGATCGGTACCCGGGCATCGACGGCGACGACGCATACGGACTCTTGCTCGAGACCCGGGAGGGTTTGTTCGATCTCGTCTCGCGGGCGTCGCGCGGTGGCATCGTGCCGGCGATCCACGCGATCGGTGACCGCGCGAACGGCGTTGCGCTCGATGCGTTCGAGCGCGCCGGCTGCGGAGGTCGCATCGAACATGCACAGCAAATCCTGCCGGAGGACATCGCACGTTTCGCCGAACTGGGAGTGACGGCTTCGGTGCAGCCGCAGCACGCCATGGCCGATCGCGACATCGCCGAGGACCTGTGGTCGGGCCGGCGCTCGGTGGCCTACGGCTACGGAACGCTCCATCGCAGCGGCGCGAGGCTGCTCTTCGGCTCCGACGCTCCGGTGAGTTCACCCGAGCCGTTGGCGGGAGTAGCCGCGTCGGTCTTCCGGACCGACGACGACCGACCCCCGTGGCACCCCGAGGAAGCAGTGCCCCTCGACGCGGCACTGCAGGCCGCGTGCGGCGGTCGTCGGGCCCTCCGAGTCGGTGACGCGGCGGACATCGTCGTGCTCGTCGAGCACCCCGAGCACCGCACGGTGCGCGACCTCGCGGACACGGAAATCAGGGCCACGTTCTGTGCAGGTGCGCTCACCCACGCAGCTGCGGTGTAGGTGCGACGACCTCGTGCGCGTGTTGCGCAGCCAGAGGTACGCGAAACGCGCACGAGTTGATCGATGTTGTCGGTGCTGCCGCGTACCGTGGTTTCGATGACGTCTTTCACCGATCCGCGCGTGCTGGAGTTCCTGTCCGCAGGGACACGCACCGGCAAGCTCGGGTACCTCGCCTCGGACGGGCGGCCCCTCGTGGCCCCCATCTGGTTCGTCGTCGAAGGCGATGCAATCGTGTTCAATACGGGAGCAGACACGGCCAAAGGCAAGTCGATCCGCCGTGACCCCCGCGTGGTCCTGACCGTCGATCTCGAGCAGCCACCGTACGGATTCGTTCAGGTGCAGGGCATCGCGTCGGTCGACGAGGACCCGGCGGAACTGGTGCGCACCGCAACGGAGATCGGGGCGAGGTACATGGGGCGCGAGCGCGCCGACGAGTTCGGGACCAGAAATGGCGTTCCGGGCGAATTGATCGTTCGGGTGACGCCGAACAAGGTCATCGCCGCTTTCGACATGACCGCATGACGATCGGCGCTCTCTGTGCGGTCGGCACTGTAGATTGACCGGGTGCCGAATCGAGTCGGAGTGTGTCGGGGGACCCGAATCGGGTACCGAGGTGTAACGGTCCGGTGCGTACGTACGGATATGTACTGAAAGGTAACTTCGAGTTGGCTCCGGTGAGAAAATAGAGATCGAAGTAAGCAACTTGCTCGACGTGTTGGGTGCCCACCGATGGCTGCTGGTTCAGCAGCCGGTGGGGGCGCGTGTGATTGTGGGAAAGAGAGGCCTCGATTGGACCCGCTAGGTGTGGAAGGTGCTGGACACGACGACGGAGTCGGCAGTCCTGAGCATTCGTCGTTCCCCCTGTCACCGGCCCAATTGGGAATGTGGTTCGCGCAGCACGTGGACCCGGCCGTACCCGCGAACATCGCCCAGTACATCGAACTACACGGCGACCTCGACGTAGCGCTTCTGCGCCGGGCCTCGTCCCAGGCCGCTCTCGAACTGCAGTCCGGCTTCGTGCGGCTGCTCGAAATCGACGCCGAACCTCGGCAGGTCGTCGACCCCACTCTCGACGACTCCCTGAACTATGTGGATCTGCGCGGTGAGGCAGACCCGCGCGCCGTTGCTCTGGCGTGGATGCACGACGACTACAGCGCGCCCATCGACATTCTTCGCGACCGGTTGATCGCCGCTACCGTCCTGCGCTTGGACGACGATGTCTGGTTCTGGTACGAGCGCGTGCACCACGTGGTGCTCGACGGTTTCGGAGCCGTCACCTTCATGAACCGCGCGGCGGAGCTGTACACCGCAGAAGTGGATGGCGTCGAGCCGACCAAGAATCTGGCGTCGGACCTGACGAAGGTCTACGACATCGACGTGGCCTACCGCGACTCGAGTCGCTTCGAGGCCGACCGCGAGTACTGGGCGTCGCGCATCGACGGCATCGACGGAGTGACCACTCTCGCCGGACACACGGCCCCGCCCGCAGCGAAGAGTCAGATCGACAGCACGGCCCTGTCCGCCGAGACCATGGACCGGCTCGAAGCTCTGCGAGCTGACACCGACACGACGATGGCCACCATCGTGATCGGTGCCTTCGCCGCCTACCTCGCCCAGATGACCGGCCGGGAAGACGTCGTTCTCTCGCTTCCGGTGACCGCACGTACCACTGCGGTACTCCGCCGTTCCGGTGGCATGGTCTCCAACGTCGTGCCATTGCGGCTCGACGTGGCAGGCGACACCACCGTCGAAACCCTTCTCGCACGCGTCAACGCGGAGGTCTCCGGGGCCCTGCGTCACCAGCGTTATCGGCATGAGGACATCCGTCGCGATGCGGGCAACGCCAGCGGTCAGGCATCGTTCTTCGGGCCCTGGGTCAATATCATGCTGTTCTTCGGCGAGGTGCGCCTCGGATCGATGGTCGGCGGGATCAATATTCTCTCGACCGGTCTGATCGAAGACTTCGGTCTGAACCTGTACACCAGCGTCGCCGGTTCCTCCACCCACATCGACTTCGAGTCCAACCCCAACTTGTACGGGGCGGAGCAGGCGGGGCGGAACCACGAGCGGTTCGTCGACTTCTTCGCCCGCTTCGTGGCGTCGGGCCCGAAAGATCGGGTGTGGGATCTCGAGCTGACGGACGGTACCGAGCGTGAGCTCGTCGTCTCGACGTGGAACGCAACCGAGCACGATACGAATCCGCTCACGTTGCTTTCGGCATTCGAGAGGGCAGCTGGGACGAACCCCGGCGCGACGGCTCTGGTGTACGAGGGCCGGGCGCTCACCTACGGCGACCTGTCGGCCCGCGTCAACGTGCTTGCTCGACACCTGATCGACATGGGCGTGGGCCCCGAGACGCTCGTCGGACTGTCGATTCGACGCTCGTTCGACCTGGTCGTCGGCATGTACGCCATCGTGGCGGCCGGCGGTGCGTGGGTACCCATCGATCCCGACCATCCTGCCGAGCGCACGGCGTACATCCTGGACTCCGCCCAGCCGCGCTGTGTGCTGATCTCCTCCCTCGACGAGGTTGCCCTGCCCGCCGGAACCGAGACGGTGGCGGTCGACCTTCTCGATTACAGCTCGCGATCCGCCGCGCCGATCCGCGACTCCGAACGCACTGCGCCACTGAGGCTGTCGAATACCGCCTACGTGATCTACACGTCCGGCTCGACAGGAAGACCGAAGGGTGTCGCGGTAGAGCATCGAGCAATCCACAACCAGATGGAGTGGATGCTCGCGGAATACCCGATGGACTCATCCGACGTCTACCTGCAGAAGACCGCCACCACGTTCGACGTCTCGCTCTGGGGTTTCTTCCTTCCGCTCCGAGTCGGCGCAACCATGGTGCTCGCGACGCCCGACGGTCACCGCGATTCGGTGTACGTGGCGAGCAAGATTGCCGAACATCGAGTAACGGTCACCGATTTCGTGCCGTCCATGCTGACAGTGTTCGTCGCCAATGCGCCGGTGAACACGTGCAGCTCGCTGCGACACGTGTTCGTGATCGGTGAGGCGCTGCCGGTCGAGACCGCTGCGTCATTCCGCTCTATCTGCCGAGCCGGACTTCACAATCTCTACGGCCCCACCGAGGCCGCTGTCTCGGTGACGTACTACGAGAGCAGCCCGCAGGACACCCGATCCGTGCCGATTGGTGTGCCCGAGTGGAACACCCGGGCTTTCGTACTCGACAACCGACTGCGGCCCTCGCCGGTGGGAGAAGCAGGTGAGCTCTACCTCGCAGGCGTCCAACTGGCCCGGGGGTATGTGGGTCGACCCGACTTGAGCTCGGATCGTTTCGTGGCCAACCCCTACGGTGCCGACGGAGAGCGGATGTACCGCACCGGCGACCTCGTTCGGTGGCGCAGCGACGGAGTGCTGGACTACATCGGCCGAACTGATTTCCAGGTCAAGTTCCGCGGTCAGCGGATCGAGCTGGGCGAGATCGAAACCGTGTTGCTCGCACACGAATCCATCTCACAGGCAGTGACCCTGGTCGTGGAGACTGTCACCGGCGATCAGCTCGTCGCGTACGTCGTCGCGGCCCCCGGACGATCCATCGAGTCCGCTGCCGCAATCGAATTCGCTGGACACGCGTTGCCGTCCTACATGGTGCCGGCTGCGGTGGTCGTCCTCGATGCACTGCCGCTGAACACCAGCGGCAAGCTGGACCGGAAAGCGTTGCCGGAACCGGTGTTCAGCAGCGCGAAGAAGTATCGGGCACCGAAGAGCCGCGCAGACTACGTGGTCGCGGGAATCTACGAGGATCTGCTCGGGGCGTCCAAGGTCGGTCTGGACGAAGACTTCTTCGAGCTCGGTGGCAACTCGCTGATAGCTACTCAATTGGTGACCCGCGTGGGCAGTGCTCTGGGAGTACGGCTCGGCGTTCGAGAGCTGTTCGAGGCACCCACCGTCGGTGCGCTCGCGGCCAGGGCGGAATCGGCGGCCCGGCTCGGAGCGGACGTGCCGGTGTTGGAGGCCAAGGAGCGGCCCGAGCGCATCCCGCTTTCGCCTGCGCAGCAGCGTATGTGGTTCCTCAACCGCTTCGACCCCACGACAGCGGTGTACAACCTTCCTTTCTCCGTCAGTCTGACCGGACCCCTCGACGTGGTCGCCTTGTCGGCTGCATTCGCCGACGTCGTCGATCGACACGAGACGTTGCGGACCGTGTACCCCGAGGTGGACGGTTCACCCGAACAGGTTGTGCTCCACGCGGCCAGGACACCCGCGAAGATCACGCCCATCCGGATCGAACGGAACGAGCTCGGTGGCCGGCTGCACGAGTTGGTGGCCAAGGGTTTCGACGTCACGATCGACACTCCATTCCGGATCGCGCTCTTCGAGATCTCACCGACCGAACACGAACTCGCCATGGTGCTGCACCACATCGCCGCCGATGGCGCGTCGTTCGGTCCGCTCGCACGAGACGTGCTGGTGGCCTACGCGAGCCGGATCAACGGGCGCGCACCCGAGTGGACGCCGCTCGAGGTGCAGTACGCGGACTACGCGTTGTGGCAGCGAGCTGTGCTCGGACCCGAGACCGACCCGCTGTCGATGGCCTCCCGCGAAATCGCCTATTGGAGTGCGACTCTCGAAGATCTGCCGGATCAGTTGGCGCTGCCGTCGAGCAGGCCGCGCCCCGCGGTCTCCTCGAACGCGGGTAGCAAGTTGCGCGTCGAGGTTCCGGCGGGACTGCACGCCTCGCTGACACAGCTGGCGCGCGCGAACAACGCCTCGCTGTTCATGGTGATGCAGGCGGCCTACGCGCTGTTGCTCGCCCGACTGAGCGGCACCACCGACATTGCCATCGGAGCGCCGGTGGCGGGCCGCGGCGAGCCTGCGCTCGACGATCTGGTCGGCATGTTCGTCAACACCCTGGTGTTGCGCACCGATGTCGATCCAGGATCGACGTTCGAGGAGCTCCTCGAACGAGTCCGCGACACCGATCTGTCTGCGTTCGCTCATGCGGATGTGCCGTTCGAGCGACTCGTCGAGGTGCTCAATCCGGTCCGTTCGACGTCCAGGCATCCGTTGTTCCAGGTTGCGATCTCATTGGAATCCGCGATGTCGCGGGAGCTCACAGTCGGCGGACTACGAGCGGTGGCCGCCGAATTCGACGTCCCCATCGCCAAATTCGACGTACAGCTGTGGCTGACCGAGCACTTGGACGACGGCGTGCCCGCGGGTATCGATGCGGTGTTCGAGTACGCCACGGATCTGTTCGATGCAGAGCTGGTCGACAGTTTCGCTCGTCGATTCCTCGACATCCTGGACGCCGTCACGATCGACCCGACGGTTCCGGTCGGTGACGTCGACATCGTCGACGCCGTGGAATACGAATCCGTCGTGTCCACGTGGAACGTGTCGGGACCGGACGTCTCTCGCGAGGTCACTCTGATCGACGTGCTCGACGCCGCAGCCTCGGCACGCCCGGATGGAGTCGCCATCCGCTTCGGCGGTACGTCGATGACGTACGGTGAGTTCGATTCCCGCACCAACAGCCTTGCGCGCGTGTTGATTTCGCATGGCGTCGGCCCCGAGAGTCTAGTCGCGGTCGCCCTCCCGAGGTCGGCGGAACTCGTCGTCGCGCTCGTCGCTGTGGTCAAGGCCGGTGGCGGTTACCTACCCGTCGATCCCAGCTACCCGCTGGACCGCGTCGAATACATGCTCGACGATGCGCGTCCGACATCCATCCTCTTCTCGGGAACAGGCCCGGTCGAGCTGCCTGCGGACGTCCAATCTCGTCTCGGCGCAACGTTCGTCGATATCGACACGGTCGACTTGGCCTCGATGTCGGATGCTCCGGTGACCGACGCCGATCGCATCCGTCCGCTTCGACCCACCAACGTCGCGTACGTCATCTACACCTCGGGTTCCACCGGTCGTCCCAAGGGTGTTCTGATTCCGCACCGCAACGTGGTTCGGTTGCTCGCGAACACCGAGGCGGTCTACGGCTTCGGAGCGGACGACGTGTGGACGATGTTCCATTCCTACGCGTTCGACTTCTCTGTGTGGGAACTGTGGGGTCCGTTGTTGTACGGCGGAACCCTGGTGGTTGTCGACTACTTCACCTCGCGCTCACCCGAGGCGTTCCACCAACTGCTGGTGGACGAACGGGTGACAGTGCTCAATCAGACCCCGTCGGCGTTCTACCAACTGTCCGAAGCCGACCGCACGGCCGCCTCGGCCGGCGGAGAGCTGTCTCTGCGCTATGTGATCTTCGGCGGCGAAGCACTCGAACAGCGGCGATTGAGCGGTTGGTTCGAGCGGCACGGCGATCGAGCGCCGCAGCTGATCAACATGTACGGCATCACCGAGACCACCGTGCACGTGTCTTATCAGGCATTGGGCCCTGCGTCCGTCGCTACGAGCGCGTCGGTGGTCGGTAAGCCGATAGCTGGACTGCGTGTTTACGTCCTCGATACCCGCATGCATCCGGTGCCCGTGGGGGTCCCCGGCGAAATGTACGTTGCCGGTGGGCAATTGGCGCGCGGATATCTCGGGCGCGCGCCACTCACCGCCGTGCGGTTCGTCGCCGATCCCTTCGCCTCCGGATCCGATGGGGGGTCGTTGCTGTACCGCACCGGTGACCTCGCGCAGTGGAACGCGTCCGGCGAGCTCGAATATTTGGGCCGCTCCGACGATCAGGTCAAGGTGCGTGGGTTCCGGATCGAGCTCGGCGAGGTGGAAGCTGCGGTGACTGCGCAGCCGACGGTCACTCAGGCTGCCGTCGTCGTCCGTGAGGATTCGCCGGGTGCGGCGCGCCTCGTGGCGTACGTGGTCTCCGCTGCGGTCGAGGGTCGCCCGATCGTGGACATCGAGGATCTCAGGGCTGGTATCGCTGCAGCCCTGCCGGAATACATGGTGCCGTCCGCCTTCGTTGTCCTCGACGCGATTCCGCTGACGGTCAACGGCAAACTCGATCGCCGTGCGCTTCCTGCGCCGGTGTTCGAGGTGCGCGAATTTCGCGCTCCCACCACCCCGATCGAGGAAATCGTCGCCGACGTCTTCGCGGACGTGCTCGGGGTCGAGCGGGTGGGATTGGACGACGACTTTTTCGAGCTCGGCGGTAACTCGCTGATTGCCACCCAGGTGGTCTCACGGCTAGGTGTCGCACTCGACGCCACCGTGCCGGTGCGCATGTTGTTCGAGGCATCGACGGTTGCGATGCTCGCGGTGCGCGTCGAACAGGCCGCCGGGGAGGGCGGGCGGACTGCGCTGGTCGCTACGGTCCGTCCCGAGCGAATCCCGTTGTCGCTTGCGCAGCAACGCATGTGGTTCCTCAACAGGTTCGACGTCGACTCCGCCGCATACAACATTCCGTTCGCGCTGAAGTTGACCGGCGACCTCGATGTGGCTGCACTGCAGGTCGCCATCATGGATGTCATCGACCGGCACGAGTCCCTGCGCACGGTCTATCCCGATACCGCGGACGGACCGCAGCAGTCGATCCTCGACGCCGCTCAGACGGTGCCGAACCTGATGCCGATCCCGACGTCCGCAGCCGATATTCAGCGGCAGGTCTTCGCCCTGGCGTCGACGACGTTCGATGTGACCGTCAATGTTCCGATCCAGGCCCGACTGTTCGAGATCGGCCCACGCGAACACGTGATCGCCATGGTGGTGCACCACATCTCGGCCGACGGCTGGTCGATGGGCCCACTGGCGCGGGACATCATGATCGCCTACGCCTCGCGCACCGCGTGGGAGAACCCTGCCTGGATGCCGTTGGAGGTGCAGTATGCCGACTACAGCCTGTGGCAGCGTTCGGTTCTGGGCTCCGAGGACGATCCGCAGTCGCTGATCTCGGGTCAGGTGAACTACTGGGCGGACATCCTCGCCGGGCTACCCGACCAGCTCGATCTGCCGACCGACCGGCCGCGCCCCAGCCGCCAGTCCTACCAGGGCTCCTCCATCGGATTCGACGTGCCTGCGGATGTGCACCAGGGACTGTCCGCGCTGGCGCACACCCACAATGCGTCGCTGTTCATGGTCGTCCATGCTGCGCTGGCAGTTCTTCTGGCCCGCTTGTCCGGGACCGAGGACATCGCCATCGGTACGCCGGTCGCAGGCCGCGGTGACGCAGCGCTCGACGACGTGGTCGGGATGTTCGTCAACACGCTCGTCCTCCGCACCGACATCGACTCGGGGCGCACGTTCTCCGAACAGATCGGCCGCGCGCGTGAGGTAGCGCTCGGAGCCTTCGGGCACGCCGATCTACCGTTCGAGCGTCTGGTCGAGGTCCTCAACCCGTCTCGTTCGCAGGCTCGACACCCGCTGTTCCAGGTGATGCTCTCGTTCGAGAACCTCACCCGGACACACGTCGACCTGCCGGGCCTGTCGGTGGACAGCGTCGCTCTCGATGCCGAGGTCGCGAAATTCGATCTGCAGCTCACCGTCACCGAGTCCATCGGAGTCGACGGCCGCGGACAGGGTATGGCGGCCGAACTGACCTACGCCACAGACCTTTTCGATGCCGAGACCGTCCGCGGTTTCGCCGATCGATTCGTGCGGATGCTCACCGCCGTGGTGGCCGATTCGTCGGTGGCTGTCGGCGACATCGATCTGCTCGCCGACGGCGAGCACGACCGCGTGGTGGCCGAGTGGAACGACACCGAGCACGAGGTACCGTCCGACGTCACGCTTGTGAACCTGTTCGACCGACAGGTCGCCCTGACCCCGGACGCACCCGCGTTGGTCTTCGAGGGCGACCGACTGACGTACGCCGAGTTCGATGCGCGAGTCAACCGTCTTGCGCGCCACCTGGTGTCGTTGGGCGTCGGCCCCGACACGTTGGTCGGGCTCGCGATCGCCCGCAGCCTTGATCTGTTCGTCGGTATGTACGCGATCGTCAAGGCCGGGGCCGGATACGTCCCGATCGACCCGACCCAACCGGCGGATCGAAACGACTACATCGTGGCTACCGCGGCACCGATCCGAGTGCTGTCCACCGTGCGCGACCACGTGGAGTTCGCCGGCGTCGACACGATCGACATCGACACCCTCGATACGTCGAGCTTTTCGCCGGAACCGTTGCGCGACAACGACCGGCTCGCCCCCCTGCGTGAGCAGAACCTCGCCTACGTCATCTTCACATCGGGTTCGACAGGACGCCCCAAGGGCGTCGGAGTGTCGCATCGCGCCATCGTCAATCGATTGCTGTGGATGCAGGGCGAATACGCGCTGACGCCGCAAGACGTGGTGCTGCAGAAGACTCCGTCGACCTTCGATGTGTCGGTGTGGGAGTTCTTCTGGGCGCTCCAGGTGGGCGCAACGGTGGTGATCGCCGTTCCCGACGGTCATCGAGATCCCATCTACCTACTCGATGTCATTGCGCGCGAGCGTGTCTCGGTAGTGCACTTCGTGCCGTCGATGATGTCGGTGTTCGTGCCCGAGGTCGAGCGGCGTCGCAGCGCTGGGGCATCGCTCCGGCTGATGTTCGCCTCGGGTGAGGCACTGCCGCCCACCACCGCTCGCGCTCTGCGGCGTGCGGTCGCGTCGGTGGAACTGCACAACCTGTACGGGCCCACCGAGGCCGCCGTGGACGTGACGTACCACGCCGTCACGGACTCGGATTCCGAGGTCATGCCGATCGGTGCTCCGGTATGGAACACCGCTGTCTACGTGCTCGATTCACGACTGCACCCCACCCCCGTCGGGGTTGCAGGTGAGCTCTATCTCGCCGGCACCCAGCTGGCGCGGGGCTACGTGGGACGTCCCGATCTGACTGCGGACAGGTTCGTCGCGCACCCGTTCGCTGCGGGCGGGGCACGGCTGTACCGCACCGGCGACGTCGTGCGCTGGAATCGCGACGGCGAGCTCGAGTACGTCGGACGTTCCGACTTCCAGGTCAAGTTGCGTGGCCTGCGCATCGAACTCGGTGAGATCGAAACGGCACTGCTGGCACAACGATCGATCTCTCAAGCCGTTGTGGTGGTCCGCCGCGAACAGCTCGTCGGATACGTCGTCCCGTCGGGAGTGTCGGTCGACACCGGAGCCGTCCTGTCGGCGCTAAGAGGCCGTTTGGCGGAGTACATGGTGCCGTCGACACTCGTCGTGCTGCCCGAATTCCCCCTCGGTGCCAGTGGAAAGCTCGATCGAAAGGCGTTGCCCGACCCCGCATTCGAGGTCACCGAATACCGCGAACCGACCAACGACATCGAACGTACCGTCGCCGAGGTGTACGCCCAGGTGCTGGGCGTCGAGCGTGTGGGTCTTGACGACGATTTCTTCGAGCTGGGTGGAAACTCGCTCATCGCAACGCAACTCGTGTCCCGTCTCGGTGTTGCGCTGGACACCCGGATCGCCGTCCGCGAGCTGTTCGACGCGTCGTCGGTGGCCGACCTCGCAGCCAGACTGGGCACCCTCGTCGCCACCGGCAGCAGGCCCCCCTTGGTCCCGCAGCCCCGTCCGCAGCACATCCCGCTGTCGCTGGCGCAGCAGCGGATGTGGTTCCTGAACAAGTTCGACGTCGAGTCGGCAGCCAACAACATTCCGATCGCCGTACGGTTGTCCGGTCTGCTCGATCGGCGGGCCATGCAGATTGCGGTCGCTGACGTCGTCGCCAGGCACGAGTCTCTTCGAACGGTGTTCCCGGAGACCGACGGCACAGCTCATCAGGTGATCGTCGATGCACAGACGGCCACCCCCGACCTGACGCCTGTCGACATAGCCGCACACGACGTGGCGGACGCGATGCGCGAACTGGCCACCACCGGCTTCGACCTGTCCAAGGACCTGCCGTTCCGGACGAGGCTGTTCGAGGTCAGTCCCACCGAGCACCTGCTCGTGTTCGTCGTCCATCACATCGCGGCCGACGGATTCTCTCTGGGTCCGCTGACTCGTGACGTGATGAATGCCTATGCCGCGCGGTCGATGAACCAGGAACCGTACTGGTCTCCGCTTCCGGTCGATTACGCCGACTACAGCCTCTGGCAGCGTGAGGTCCTCGGTTCCGAGAGCGATCCCACGTCCATCGTCTCGCAGCAGATCGACTACTGGACAGCGGCATTGGCCGGTCTACCCGACCAGTTGGATGTGCCGTCGGATCGTCCGCGGCCCGCCGTTGCCTCGAACAGCGGTGCGCTGGTGCGCTTCTCTATCGACGAGGATCTGCATCGCGGCCTGATCGACGCAGCGAGAGCCGAGAACGCCTCGCTGTTCATGGTGGTGCACACCTCGCTGGCGGTACTGCTGTCGCGGTTGTCCGGTGAAGCCGACATCGCGATCGGTACTCCGGTCGCCGGTCGTGGCGAGGCCGCTCTCGACGACCTGATCGGCATGTTCGTCAACACCCTGGTCCTGCGCACCGAGATCGATACGTCCCGGCGGTTCGACCAGGTGCTCGCCGACACCCGAGAGACCGACCTCTCTGCGCTGGCTCACCTCGACGTTCCGTTCGAGCGGCTCGTCGAGATCCTCAACCCTGCCCGTTCCACGGCGCGTCATCCCCTCGTACAGGTGGTTCTCGCGTTCCAGAACCTGGGTCAGAAAGACCTGGAACTGCCGGGACTGTCGGTGTCCACCGTCGACTTCGAAACCGTGGTCTCGTTGTTCGATCTCCAATTCACTTTCGTGGAGAAGATCGGTCCGGCCGGTGCCCCACAGGGCATGGTCGTCGACGTCACCTACGCGACGGATCTGTTCGACGAGGACACCGTCCTCGTTCTGTGCGAGCGGTTGGTCACCGTCCTGGGTTCGGTCGCGGAGAATCCCGCGGCCGTGGTCGGCGAGATCGAGCTTCTCGATGACAGTGAACGCACCCGAGTCCTTCGTGAGTGGAACGACACCGAGCATCCCGTCGACCGCTCGCAGACCTTGGTCTCGTTGTTCGAGGCCCAGGTCGAGAAGACCCCGGACGCAACGGCTCTGGTGTTCGAGGGTGAGTCGCTGACGTACGAGGAGTTCTCGAGTCGCATCAACCGACTCGCTCGCGTGCTGATCTCTCGCGGAGTCGGGCCGGAGACATCGGTTGCCGTCGCCGCTCGTCGGTCGATCGAGCTGCTCGTCGCCATCCATGCCATCGTCACGGCCGGCGGTGCATACGTCCCCATCGATCCGGACCAGCCTGCCGAACGTACGGGCCACATCCTCGACACCGCGGCTCCGGTCTGCATCCTGACGACCGACCGCGACGGGTTCTCCTTCGGCTCGGATGTCCCTGTTCTCGACATCGCCGAGAATTCGGCCGCGGGTCTCGACGTGTCGGACGCTCCGATCGGCGAGGCGGATCGACGTGCTCCGCTGCTGCCGTCGAACGCCGCGTACGTGATCTTCACCTCGGGTTCCACCGGTACCCCCAAGGGTGTTGCGGTGACACACATGTCCATCGTCAACCGTCTGTCGTGGATGCGAGAGCACTTCCCTCTGACGGCCGACGACGTGATGCTGCAGAAGACCCCGGTGACGTTCGACGTCTCGGTACCGGAGCTGTTCTTCCCGTTGCAGATCGGTGCGACGTTGGTGATCGCGAAACCGGACGGTCACCGCGACCCGACGTATCTCGTCGATCTCATCGTCGAACGATCCATCACCGCTGCTCATTTCGTGCCTGCACTGCTCGAGGTGTTCGTCGGAGAAGACGGTGTTTCGCGCGCAGAGTCGCTGCGGATGGTGTTCGCGTCCGGTGAGGCTCTGTCCGCAGGCGTGGGCGCTCGACTGCGAGCCGTGTTGCCGAACACGACACTGCACAATTTGTACGGTCCGACCGAGGCTGCTGTCGAGGTGACCTCGTACGACGTCACCGAGGCCGACGTCGACGTCGTGCCGATCGGGGCCCCGGTGTGGAACACCCAAACCTACGTGCTGGATTCACGTTTGCGACCGGTGGCTCCCGGAGTCGCCGGCGAGCTCTATCTCGCGGGTGTGCAGTTGGCGCGCGGATATCTGGACCGTTCCGATCTGACCGCCGACCGTTTTGTCGCCGACCCGTACGGCGAGCGTGGCGACAGAATGTATCGCACCGGCGACCTGGTGCGCTGGCGTGACGAGAACCGTCCGGGCACCGCCGGATCGGGTGGGGTCCTGGAATACCTGGGCCGCACCGACTTCCAGGTCAAGCTTCGTGGCCTGCGCATCGAACTGGGCGAGATCGAAACCGTGTTGCGGCGCCATCCCGGTGTCGGATCGGCTGTGGTGCTGGTGCATTCGATCGAGGTGACCGGCGATCAGCTCGTCGCGTACGTCGTGCCTACTCCTGGGTCGACCCTCGACCCGGCCGAGCTGACCGAGACAGCGGCGGGGTCACTGATCTCGTACATGGTCCCTGCGGCGTTCGTCGTGCTCGATTCCCTGCCTCTCACACCGAGCGGCAAGCTCGACCGTCGATCGCTCCCGGATCCCGAGATCGTCCAGCGCGAGTTCAGAGCACCGAGCACGGCCACGGAAATGGTTGTGTCCGATGTGTTCCGCGAGATTCTGAGCGTAGACCGAGTGGGTGCGGACGACGAGTTCTTCGCACTCGGTGGAAATTCGCTGGTGGCGACGAGAGTGGCGTCGCGTATCGGCGTCGCACTCGACACCACCGTGTCGGTTCGCGCGATATTCGAGGCCGCCACGGTGTCTGCGCTCGCAGCCCGACTCGACGAGCAGACCGGTTCCGGTGGACGAAAGTCGTTGGTACGCAGCGAGTTGCCCGAGACCATACCGCTGTCGCTCGCGCAACGCCGAATGTGGTTCCTGAACCAGTTCGACGTCGACGCCGCAACGAACAACCTTCCGGTGGCCATCGAGCTGACCGGCACGCTCGACGTCGAAGCCCTGGCTGCCGCCGTCGCCGACGTCGTCGAGCGGCACGAATCGTTGCGCACGATGTATCCCGAGGTCGACGGAACTGCGTCGCAGGTCATCGTCGACGCCGCGCAGGTAGTTCCGGAACTGCACGCCCGTTCGGTCGCCGAGGCCGAGGTCGTCGGTGCGCTCACCGATCTGTTCATGGGCGGATTCGACGTCGCGACGGTACCGCCGCTCCGCGCAGCGTTGCTGCGGATCGAACAGGAGCGTCACGTCCTTGCGTTCGTGACCCACCACATCGCTGCCGACGGCTATTCGATGGGACCGTTGACCCGTGATCTGATGATCGCCTACGGGGCCAGGTCTTCCGGCGTGTCACCGAACTGGGAGCCACTGCCGGTTCGCTACGTGGACTACACCCTGTGGCAGCTCGCCGAGCTCGGTTCCGATGACGACCCGCAGTCGCCGATCTCGACGCAGATTCGGCACTGGTCGCACACGCTGTCCGGGCTACCCGACGAAATCACGTTCCCCGGTGATCGGCCTCGCCCGGACACCGCGTCGTATCGCGGCGGAAACGTCGTCCTCAATGTCGGTGCAGCAACCCGGGCGAGCTTGATGGATCTGGCGCGCGACCATCGGTCGTCTCTGTTCATGGTGCTGCACACCGCACTCGCCGTACTGCTTGCGCGACTGTCCGGTGAGCGGGACATCGCGATCGGTACACCGGTCGCAGGCCGTGGCGACGCGGCACTGGACGATGTGATCGGCATGTTCGTCAACACCCTGGTGCTGCGCACGGACGTCGCGTTGGAATCGTCGTTCGTCGCTGCGCTGGAACATGTCCGGGAAACGGATCTGTCGGCCTTCGGCCATGCGGACGTTCCGTTCGAGCGTCTTGTAGAGGCTCTCGATCCGGCTCGTTCGGCCGCGCGACACCCGTTGATCCAGGTGATGCTGACCGTGCAGAACATGGAGCAGACCGAACTCGAGCTGCCCGGACTGCACGTGCGCGGACTCGACCTCGACATCGTCACGGCCAAGTTCGATCTGCAGTTCACGTTCACCGACAATGCCGACGGCAGCACGCGACTCGACGTCACCTATGCTCGCGACCTCTACGACGAGGACACCGCCCGCAGCTTCGGTACCCGGTTGCTGCGCATCCTCGACACGGTCGCCGAGAACTACGGCGTTCCGGTGGGAACCATCGAGTTGATGGACACGGCCGAGCGCGACCACGTTCTGGCGCTTGCCCGTACGGCACCCGCCGTCGTGAGTACGCCGGAGACGCTGGTGGACCTGTTCGCCGCTCGCGCCGCCGAGGCACCCGAGTCGGTGGCCGTGGTGTTCGGCGATCGCAGCTCGACCTACCGGCAGATCGACGAGGCATCCAATGCACTGGCCCGCCGTCTGTCGGCGGTCGGAGTGGGCCCGGAAAGCCTTGTCGCCGTGGTTCTTCCACGGTCCACTGACCTCGTCGTCGGCTTGCTCGGCGTGCTCAAAGCAGGTGGCGGCTACGTCCCGATCGATCCGTCCTACCCGGCCGATCGCATCGAGTTCGTGCTGACCGACTCGCGTCCTGCCGCCCTGTTGACCTGGTCCGGGGTCGAGGTGGATCTGCCGACGACATTGCCGCGCGTAGAGATCGACTCGTCCGAAGACGCGGTCGACACTGCGCCGTTGGAACCGACCGAACTGCGTTCACCGCGCTCCGACGCACACGTCGCGTACGTGATCTACACGTCGGGGTCCACCGGTAAGCCCAAGGGCGTGGTGATTCCGCATCGCAATGTCGTTCGCCTGCTTGCGAACACGCAGAGCGAGTTCGACTTCGGTCCCGAGGACGTGTGGACGCTGTTCCATTCCTTCGCTTTCGACTTCTCGGTCTGGGAGCTGTGGGGGCCGCTCACCACCGGCGGCACCGTGGTCGTCGTGGACTACTACACGTCACGGTCACCGGAAGCTCTGCGCGAGTTGCTGGTTTCCGAGCGGGTCACCGTGCTCAACCAGACACCGTCCGCCTTCTACCAGTTGGACGAGGCCGATCGAACCGCCGCCACAGCGGCCGATTACGCGCTGCGGTTCGTGATCTTCGGTGGCGAGGCACTCGAGCTGCGCAGGCTGTCCGGCTGGTTCGCCAGGAACGGTGACAGTCGTCCGCGACTGGTCAACATGTACGGAATCACCGAGACCACGGTGCATGTGTCGCACCGCGAGCTCGATGTGGCCTCGGCCTCGTCCGCCTCGGGATCGCTGGTGGGACGGGCGATTTCAGGACTCGCGGTCTACGTACTCGACTCCCGGCTCGGGCTCCTTCCGGTCGGAGTTCCCGGCGAGATGTACGTCTCGGGCGGCCAGGTCGCGCGGGGATATCTCGGCCGAGCAGGATTGAGCGCCACCCGTTTCGTGGCCGATCCGTTCGCTGCGGACGGATCGGTGCTGTACCGCACCGGCGATGTCGCACGGTGGTCCGCTTCGGGCGAACTCGAGTTCGTCGGGCGAGCCGACGATCAGGTCAAGATCCGCGGATTCCGGATCGAGCTGGGCGAGGTCGAATCGGCTGTCGCCGCAGCGGCGACCGTGGGCCAGGCAGCCGTGATCGCTCGCGAGGACACTCCGGGCTCGGCGCGACTGGTTGCATACGTGGTGCCCGTTGCGGGTGCTGTCGTGGACGTCGACACCCTGCGCTCGTCGGTCGCCGAGAATCTCCCCGACTACATGGTGCCGTCCGCGTTCGTCGTACTCGACACCATTCCGTTGACGGTCAACGGAAAGCTCGACCGGCGCGCGCTTCCCGCGCCCGCAGCTCAGCTTCGGCAGTTCCGTTCGCCGTCCACGCCGATCGAGGAGATCGTTGCCGGTGTCTTCGCCGGTGTGCTGGGAGTGGATCGCGTCGGACTCGACGACGACTTCTTCGAGCTCGGTGGAAACTCGCTCTTCGCAACCCAGGTAGTCTCTCGGATCGGTGCCGCTCTCGGCCGAAACGTGCCGGTGCGGATGCTGTTCGAGGCATCGACGGTCGAGTCGCTGGCGCACCGAGTGGAACGCAGCTCCGGGCCCGAGCGCCCTGCACTGGTGGCGCGGCCGCGACCGGACTTCGTCCCGTTGTCGCTGGCGCAGCAGCGCATGTGGTTCCTCAACCGGTTCGACAACTCGTCGACGGCCTACAACATCCCGTTCGCGATGCGGTTGAGCGGCAACCTCGACGTCGATGCGCTCGAGCAGGCCGTCCTCGACGTGATCGAACGTCATGAGACCTTGCGTTCGGTGTACCCGGACTCGCCGGACGGACCTCATCAGGTGATCGTGCCGATGTCCGAGGTGCGCACAGCATTGACCGTTGTGGACACCGATGCCGAATCCGTCGCTACCAGCGTCGGTGAACTGTTGGCGACCACCTTCGACGTCACCGCGTCGATCCCGTTGCAGGCGGTACTCTTTCGGGTGTCCGACACCGAGTTCGTGCTCGGAATGGTCATCCACCACATCAGCGCCGACGGGTTGTCCACGGTTCCCCTCTCGACCGACGTGATGACGGCGTACGCCGCGCGTTCCCGTCGATCCGATCCGCAGTGGTCTCCATTGGCCGTCCAATACGCCGACTACGCGCTGTGGCAGCGGGAGGTACTCGGCGACGACGGCGATGCCGACTCGATCGCAGCGCAACAGATTCGGTACTGGACGGACGCGTTGACCGACCTCCCCGATCAACTGGATCTGCCGTTGGATCACCCACGGCCCGCCGAGCAGACCTTCCGCGGCAGCCGCATCGACTTCCACATCGATGCCGAAATCCGCGCGTCCCTTATTTCACTCGCGCGTACCCACAACGCCACGGTGTTCATGGCCGTGCACGCAGCGTTCGCGACACTGTTGGCCCGCATCTCCGGATCGCAGGACATCGTGGTCGGTACCCCGATTGCCGGTCGCGGCGAAGCCGAGATCGAGAATCTCGTCGGAATGTTCGTCAACACGCTGGTGTTGCGCCTCGACGCGCGCTCCGATGCGAGCTTCGAGGACCTTCTGGTAGCGGCTCGCGAGACGGACCTGCAGGCCTTCGCGCACGCGGACATCCCGTTCGAGCGTCTGGTCGAGGTGGTGAACCCGACGCGTTCGACGGCTCGGCATCCCCTGTTCCAGGTGGGCTTCTCCTTCCAGAACTTCGTGCGGCGCAGCTTCGAGTTGGACGGTCTCGACATCTCGGCCCTCGACACCGACTCGACGACGTCTCAGTTCGATCTGCACCTGATCGTCACCGATACACCCGGATCGAGCGACCCGCAGAGCGCAGAGCACGGCGGGTTCGGGGCGATGTTGACCTACGCCACAGATCTGTTCGACGAGCGAACCGCCCGGACTCTGGTCGATCGGTTCCAGCAACTGTTGGGCGCAATCGTCGCATCGCCTGCGACCGCCATCGGCGATCTGGATCTCTTGCTGGGCGACGAGCGCGAGACCATGGTCTCGCGCTGGAACGACACGCATCGCAGCATCTCCGAAAGCACGTTGACCGACCTGTTCGCCGCATCGGCCGCGCGCGATCGCAGCGCCGTGGCTCTGATCCACGACGACGGATCTCTTACCTACGGCGAGTTCTCCGATCGCGTCGCACGGCTGGCGCGTCATCTGATCTCTGTTGGGGTCGGACCCGAAGTACGTGTGGGTCTTGCGATTCGCCGCTCCGTCGATCTGCTCGTCGGCATGTACGCGGTCTCGGCCGCGGGCGGTGCGTATGTTCCGCTCGATCCGGATCAGCCTTTCGAGCGCAACTCGTTCGTCCTCGAGACGGCCGAACCTCTGTGTGTGCTCGTCGCCGCGAACGGTGCAGACGAAGATGGGATCGCCTCGGTCGCGACGGCCGTCGACATCACCCAGCTGGACCTGTCCGGCTATTCCGCCGAGCCGGTGGCTGCGCACGAGCGGACGTCCGTGCTGCGCCCTGAGAACACGGCGTACGTCATCTTCACCTCCGGTTCGACCGGGCGACCCAAGGGTGTCGCGGTGAGCCACGGTGCCATCGTCAATCAACTCGAGTGGATGCGTGCGGAGTACGGCCTGGGTAGTGACGACGCGTCGCTGCTCAAGACGGCGGCAACGTTCGACCTCTCGGTGTGGGAGTTCTGGTCTCAGCCGACGTCGGGCGGACGGGTCGTCATCGCGGCTCCCGACGCGCATCGCGATCCGGACTATCTCCTGGCGACAATCCGCGAGCACGAGGTGACGACGCTGCATCTGGTGCCGTCGACCTTGACGATGCTGACCAGTGTCGCCGGCGGTTCCCTCGGACCATCCTTGCGTCGTGTGCTGGCCATCGGCGAAGCACTTCCGGCTGCTCTGGCGCAGGACTTCCGCCGTCGTAACACCGCCGAGCTGTACAACCTGTACGGGCCGACCGAGGCCGCTGTGTCGGTGACGGCTCACCCGGTGACCGACGCCGACACGGTTGTCGTTCCCATCGGTGTGCCGGAAGCGAACACTTCTGTCCACGTGCTCGATTCGCGTCTGCACCCGGTTCCGGCGGGAATTACGGGCGAGCTGTACCTCGCCGGTGATCAGCTCGCACGCGGGTACTTCGGCCGCGAGGATCTCACTGCGGAACGGTTCGTTGCGAACCCGTTCTCGGCGGACGGCGGGCGGATGTACCGCACCGGTGACCTGGTGCGGTGGCGTCTGGCGGACGGCGGTCCCGAGGGTGCCGACAGTGCACGACTCGAGTACGTCGACCGAGTCGACTTCCAGGTCAAGATCCGGGGATTCCGGATCGAGCTCGGGGAGATCGAAGCCGCTGTGCGCGCACTGCCTCAGATTGCCGAGGCTGCTGTGGTGGTCTACCGGGACTCGGTGGTCGGTCAGCAACTGGTCGCGTACCTGGTGGGTGTCGACGGATCGGCTCCCGACACGGCAGCGGCCGAGAAGGATCTGGCTCGCGTCCTGCCGTCGTACATGATTCCGGCCGCGTTCGTCGTGCTCGAACGGCTTCCGCTCAACGCCAACGGCAAGCTCGATCGCGCGGCACTTCCGAACCCCGAGTTCGCAACAGCCGAGTTTCGGGCACCGGTGGGACCGGTCGAGGAGGTCGTTGCGCAGACCGTCGTCGATCTGCTCGGCATCGACCGGGTCGGACGGGACGACGACTTCTTCGCGCTCGGCGGCAACTCACTGATTGCAACGCAGTTGGTGTCTCGACTCGGACAAGCGCTCGATGCGCAGGTTCCGGTGCGCGCAGTCTTCACTGCCTCGACGGTCGAGGGCCTCGCAGCTCACATCGCGCCCCTCGTCGGCGGGGGAGCCCGTCGGGAGCTGACGCCGGTCGAGCGGCCCGAGGTTCTGCCGCTCTCGGTGGCCCAGGACCGAATGTGGACGATCAACCGAGTCGATCCGGAGTCCGCCGCGTACAACATCCCGGTGGCGGTCCGACTGACCGGCGAACTCGATGTAGCTGCTCTCGCGGCGGCGTTCGACGACGTGGTGGCCCGACACGAGATTCTGCGGACCCGGTATCCGGAGGGCGCGGACGGTCCGATGCAACTCATCGGATCGGTCGCCGACGTCGGGGTCGACCTGACCCCGGAGAAGGTCGACCGAGACGCGGTGCCTGCCCGCCTGATGGAAGTCCTGGGGACAGGTTTCGACGTCACGAGCGAAGTGCCGGTACGTGCAGCTCTGCTTGAGGTCGGTGCGGACGAACACATACTGGCCGTTGTCGCGCACCATATTTCCGCCGACGGTTTCTCCATGGGCCCGCTCATCCGTGACGTGATGGTGGCCTACACGGCACGCGTCGACGGAGGCATGCCCACGTGGGAGCCGCTCGACGTCCAGTACGCCGACTTCGCGATGTGGCAGCGCGAGGTACTCGGCAGCGAGGCCGACCCGGACAGCGCGCTCGCCCGACAGCTGTCCTACTGGACCGAACGACTGTCCGGAGCTCCGGAAGTGCTGGAACTACCGACCGATTCACCGCGTCCGGCCCGGCCGTCGATGCACGGTGCTGCCTATCGGTTCACCATCGGTCGGGATGTCGCCGGTCGCATCGAGGAGATCGCGCGGGAGCACGCGGCCACCACGTTCATGGTGATCCACAGCGCGTTCGCCGTCCTGCTCTCGCGGCTGAGCAACTCCACCGACATCAGCATCGGCACGCCGAGCGCCGGCCGCGGTGAGCAGAAACTGGACGACCTGGTCGGCATGTTCGTCAACACTCTGGTTCTGCGTACCCGCGTGCAGCGCGCCGATTCGTTCCTGGATCTGTTGCAGCAGGCCAAGGAGACCGATCTCGCCGCGTTCGGCAACGCGGACGTGCCGTTCGAGCGTCTCGTCGATGCGCTCGGTCGGGCCAGGTCCACTGCATACACGCCGTTGTTCCAGGTGATGCTGACGTTCCAGAACCACACCACCGGAACGTTCGAGCTGCCAGGACTGCGCATCGAGGCGCTCGACGCCGGCGACGACCAGGCGAAGTTCGACCTGCAGTTGACCGCGGTCGAGTCGTTCGACGAGGCGGGATCACTCGCTGCGATCGAGGCGACGTTCACCTATGCGACGGAGCTGTTCACCGAGACAAGTGTGGCGATCTTCGCCGAGCGCTTCGGAAAGATCCTCGAGGCGGTCACGGCCGATCCGATGGTGGCCGTGGGCTCCATCGACGTTCTCACCGACGACGAGAAGGCCGAGTTCGCACCCAAGGCCACTCCGAAGACGATCGACGACCTGCCCGAGTTGGTGGCGCAGGCAGCGGCCGTCGCACCGGACGAGATTGCGTTCGAGCACGAGTCGACACGGGTGACGTTCGCCGCCATGAACGACAAGGTGACGCAGACGTCGGCGACGATGGGCGGTGCCATGAAGCCGCAGGCACTCATGACGGTGACATTGTCCGCTCTGGTGCCCGGCATACTTCCGGCCCTCGGTGCACAAGGGCTCACCACGGCTCTGGCATCGTTGATCGAACGTGCGGAGTCGGTGATCGCGTCATCGTGAGCGGTGCCGATCCCGGCAGTACGTATCCCCGCCGACCGGGCGGGGCCAACGAGAACGACACGGCACGGTTTTCGATCAGGAGGAATGGATAGATGGCGTCAGGCGGCCTCGGCGGTAGCTCTTCGACTATCGAGGACCTGCCTCGGCTGGTTCGGAGCGTCGGTGCGCTCGAACCGGATCGGGTGGCGCTGACGCACCTCGGTGTGGAGCTGACCTACGTCGGTCTGGATGCGGAGATCACCGCCCTCGATACGGCGATGGGCGGCGCCCTCGGACCCGACGCTCTGGTGCCCGTGGTGCTGTCCACCGCTGTCCCCGGTCTGATCGAGGCAACCGAGGGTGGCCTCGACGCCGTCGTCGCGGGTCTCATCGGCGACGCGGTGTCGGTGTTGGGACACGACACGGCAGCCGCTTCGTCCACGGCAGCCGGGCCCCAGAGTTCGGCCGAGGCCGACACGCTCTATCGGCGTTTCGTCGAGCAGGTCGAGCAGACCCCGGACGCACCTGCCCTGACGTTCGCCGGCGAGACGCTGACGTACTCGCAGTTCGCGGATTCGGTGAACAGGTTGGCCCGACACCTGATCGAGCGCGGTGTCGGCCCGGACGCCCGAGTCGGCCTGTCGATTCGTCGATCGATGGACCTGCTGATCGGCATGTACGCGATCACCGCCGCCGGTGGTGCGTACGTTCCACTCGACCCGGATCATCCGTCCGATCGGTTGGGGTACGTCCTCGATATCGCCGAGCCGGTGGTGGTGGTCACGACCTCCACCGATCACCCCGACGTGCCGGCGTCCACCGAGACCGTGTCGGTGGATACGGTCGATCTGTCCGGGTACTCCGCCGGCCCGGTGACCGACGAAGACCGCCGCGCACCACTCACGTCCAGCGATCTCGCGTACGTCATCTTCACTTCGGGGTCGACCGGTCGGCCCAAAGGCGTCGCGGTGGGGCACAGCGCGATCGTGGCCAACATCGCGTGGCGGCAGCGCGAATACGTCATGACTGCCACGGACGTCGTGCTGCAGAAGACGCCGTTCACCTTCGACGTGTCGGTGTGGGAGTTCTTCTGGCCGTTGCAGATCGGTGCCCGGCTGGTGATCGCCGAGCCCGACGGTCATCGGGATCCCGCGTACCTGGCCCGGATCATCGGTGAGCAGAGCGTCACGATTACCCACTTCGTGCCGTCGATGCTCTCGGTGTACGTCGCCGAACCCGCTGCAGCACAGGTGACGTCGCTGACGACAGTGTTCGCATCGGGTGAAGCCCTGCCGGCACGCACCGTCAATGCCTTCCACCGGATCTCTGCCGCGTCACTGCACAACCTGTACGGCCCCACCGAAGCCGCAGTCGACGTCACGTACTACCGCACGCAGGATGTCGAGGAGGCTGCTGTCCCGATCGGTGCCGCGGTGGCCGACACCGAGCTCTACGTTCTGGACGAGTCGCTGCACCGGGTGCCCAGAGGCGTCGAGGGCGAGCTGTATCTCGCCGGTGTGCAGCTCGCGCGCGGCTATCTGCGCCGAGGCGACCTCACCGCGGATCGTTTCGTCGCCGACCCGTTCGGCGGGCCAGGCGATCGGATGTACCGCACCGGCGACCTGGTGCGCAGGCGCTCCGACGGGCTGATCGACTACATCGGCCGCACCGATTTCCAGGTGAAGCTGCGCGGACTCCGCATCGAACTCGGTGAGATCGAATCGGCTCTGCTCGCCGAGCCGAACGTGAGCCAGGCTGCGGTGCTGGTGCATTCCGACGAGGCCCACGCGGAGCTGGGTGAGCATCTGGTCGGTTATGTCGTCTCGTCCGACCCCGAGATCGACCACAGCGATCTGGCAGCTGCGGTACGGCGTCGTACACCGGACTACATGGTGCCGTCGTTGTTCGTCGTGCTCGACGAGTTCCCGCTCAATTCGAGTGGCAAGCTCGATCGAAAGGCGTTGCCGGCTCCCGACTTCGGGTCACTCGTCCGTGAATACCGAGCTCCGGACACCGAGACCGAGTCCGCACTCGTCGAGATCTTCCAGAACGTCCTCGGTATGGACCGCGTCGGCATCGACGACGATTTCTTCGCGGTCGGAGGAAACTCTCTCAACGCCACCCGAGTCGTCGCGCGCGTCAACGCCGAACGCTGTGTGTCCGTGGACGTTCGCGCGTTTTTCGATGCCCCCACCGTGGCCGAGCTCGCCGCTGTCGTCGATGCAGCGGAGACGTCGAGTGGTGCACCCCGTGCCGCCCTCACCGCGCAGCCGCGACCGGAGCGCGTTCCGTTGTCGTTGGCTCAGCAGCGGATGTGGTTCCTGAACCGGTTCGAGCCCGAATCGGCCGTCAACAACATTCCGGTCGCCATCTCGCTGTCCGGCGATCTCGATCTCGATGCGCTGCGTGCGGCGGTCTCGGACGTGTTGGGCAGGCACGAGTCCCTACGGACGATCTATCCGGATCACGCCGGAGTGGGATACCAGCAGGTGCTCGAACCCGACTCCGCCACAGTGGATGTGGAGTTCTCGGACGTCGATCAGGCCCGGCTGCCGGAGACGTTGCTCGAGTTCGCTCTTCGGCCGTTCGACGTCTCGGCCGGTTTGCCCGTGCGCGCCGCCGTACTGGCGCTGTCTCCGACCGAACACGTTCTGGCCCTCGTGGTCCATCACATCGCGGCCGACGGATTCTCGATGGCACCGTTGACGCGAGACGTGGTGACCGCGTACGTGGCCCGCAGTTCCGGACAGGAGCCCGCGTGGACGCCGTTGCCCGTTCAGTACGCCGACTACACGCTCTGGCAGCGGTCGGTGCTCGGAGACGAGAACGATCCGACCTCGCTGATCGCCGCACAGGAGGCCTACTGGCGCTCCCAATTGGCCGGCGCGCCCGAACAGCTCGACCTACCGACGGATCGACCTAGGCCGGCGGTGGCGACCACCCACGGCGGTACACATCTGTTCGAGATCGATGCGGACCTCGCCGCGGCGGTCGAACAACTCGGGCGCACCCACGGGGCCACGACCTTCATGGTGGTCCACTCGGCACTGGCCGTTCTGCTGGCGACGTTGTCCGGTACCGACGACGTCACGATCGGAACACCGGTCGCCGGTCGCGGAGACGCCGTCCTCGACGACGTCGTCGGCATGTTCGTCAACACGCTCGTGCTGCGCACCATGATCGACCCCGCAGCCGGTTTCGCGGATCTGCTCGGCCGAGTCCGCGAGACCGATCTCGCCGCGTTCTCGCACGCCGAGGTTCCGTTCGAGCGACTGGTCGAGGTTCTCGCGCCCACTCGCTCGACCGCTCGTCATCCACTGTTCCAGGTCATGCTGACATTCCAGAACCTGGACGCCACGTCCGTGGAGATTCCCGGTCTTCGGGTGAGCGCGCTCGATTACGAGGCCGATCTCGCGAAGTTCGATCTGCAAGTGACCCTGTGGAACTCGGTGGCCGAGGGCACCGATCCGGCCGGATTGACCGTAGCGCTGACGTACTCGGCCGATCTGTTCGACGCGTCGACGATGGCCGCATTCGGCGAGCGGTTCCTGCGGGTGCTCGACTCGGTGACTCGTGCGCCTGCCGCGCCCATCGCGGAGATCGATGTGCTCGATGCCGAGGAACGGTTGCAGGTGCTTCGAGCATGGAACGCGACCGGCCACGAGGTGTCGTCGGACCTGACGCTGGTCGAGATGTTCCGAGCGCAGGTCGAGGCCACGCCCGATGCCCAGGCTCTGGTGTTCGAGGGCGAACGGTTGACCTATGCCGAGTTCGCCGCCCGGGTCAATCGTGTTGCACGAGAACTTGTCTCGCGTGATGTCGGTCCGGACACGTTGGTCGCTCTCGCGATGGACCGCAGCATCGAGCTGTTCGTGGGCATGTACGCGGTCGTGACGGCCGGTGGGGCCTACGTGCCCGTCGATCCGAGCCAGCCGCGCGAGCGCAACGACTACATCGCCGAAACGGCGAATCCGGTTCTGGTGGTGTCCTCTACCCGTGATCACCTCGAACTCGACGGATTCGAGACAATCGATATCGACGCGCTGGACGTCTCGGCACATTCCAGCGAACCCCTCGACGACGCCGATCGCCGGGGGCCGTTGCGCCCGCACAACCTCGCCTACGTCATCTTCACGTCCGGATCCACCGGCCGCCCCAAGGGCGTCGGCGTCTCGCACGAATCGATCGTCAACCGTTTGTCGTGGATGCAGCACGAGTATCCGCTGACCGCCTCCGACATGGTGCTGCAGAAGACGCCCGCGACGTTCGACGTCTCGGTCTGGGAGTTCTTCTGGGCTCTGCAGAACGGTGCCTCGGTGGCCGTCGCTGTACCGGACGGCCATCGCGACCCCGGATATCTCCTCGATGTCATTGCGCGCGAAAACGTTTCGGTGGTTCACTTCGTTCCATCGATGATGTCGGTGTTCGTTCCCGAGGTCGCTGCGCGCGCCGAGTCCGCAGCAACCCTGCGGCTGGTGTTCGCCTCCGGTGAGGCGTTGGCACCGACGACTGCGCAGGCGCTGCGCCGGGCGCTGACGGCCATCGAGGTCCACAACCTCTACGGCCCGACCGAAGCCGCGGTGGACGTGACGTACCACCGAGTCACCGACGACGACACCGCCGTCGTACCGATCGGTGCGCCGGTCTGGAACACGGCCGTGTACGTACTGGACTCCGCTCTGCGACCGGTGCCGGTCGGAGTGCACGGAGAGCTCTACCTCGCCGGAACGCAGCTTGCTCGGGGCTACGTCGGGCGAGCGGATCTGACGGCGGATCGCTTCCTGCCCAACCCGTTCGCCGAAGACGGAGCCCGGATGTATCGCACGGGCGACGTGGTGCGTTGGCTGCCGGGCGGTGAACTGGACTACGTCGGGCGTTCGGACTTCCAGGTCAAGCTTCGCGGTCTGCGGATCGAACTGGGTGAGATCGAAGCGGCCTTGCTCGAGCAGCCGTCGGTGAGCCAGGCAGTGACCGTGGTCCGGGCCGATCGGTTGGTGGCCTACGTGGTGGGCACCGGGAGCGTGGACACGCAGTCTCTGCGTGATGCGTTGAGCGAGCGCCTCGCCTCGTACATGGTGCCCGCCGTGATCGTCGTTCTCGACGCTCTGCCCCTCGGCGCAAGCGGCAAGCTGGACCGCAAGGCCCTGCCGGATCCCGAGATCGAGGAAGTCGAGTATCGTGCACCGTCGAATCCCGTCGAGGAGATCGTCGCTCGGGTGTTCGCGGACGTTCTCGGAGTCGACCGCATCGGCGTCGACGACGATTTCTTCGCTCTGGGTGGCAACTCTCTCGTCGCCACCCAGGTGGTCTCGCGGTTGGGTAGCGAACTGGATGCGACGGTCCCGGTTCGTGCACTGTTCGAGGCCAGTACGGTTGCGGCACTGGCGGTTCGGGTGGAGAGTCACCTGGGTGACGGTGCCGCGGCACCGTTGGTTCCGCAGAATCGGCCGGAGACGGTTCCGCTGTCGATGGCGCAGCAACGGATGTGGTTCCTGAACCGATTCGATCCCGAGTCGGCCGTGAACAACATTCCGGTCGCCATCCGGCTGCGTGGTTCGTTGGACGTCGCCGCACTACGCGCTGCGGTGTCGGACGTCCTCGAGCGCCACGAATCCCTGCGCACGGTGTACCCGAGTGTGGACGGCTCGGGACACCAACTCGTGCTTCCCACTCGGACCGTCGTCCCGAATCTCGAGCCGGTCGCGGCAACGTCCGATTCGATCGTGGCCGACGTGACCGCCTTCGTGGCCGCAGGCTTCGACGTCACTGCTGCAGTTCCGTTGCGAGTGAGACTGTTCGAGGTCTCCGAGCAGGAACATGTCCTGGTGTTCGTGGTGCATCACATCAGCGCCGACGGTTGGTCCATGGGTCCGCTGACCCGCGATGTGATGACCGCGTACCTCGCACGAGTGGCGGGCGAGTCGCCGTCCTGGCAGCCACTGGCGGTGCAGTACATCGACTTCACGCTGTGGCAGCGCTCGGTTCTCGGTAGCGAGGCCGACTCGGCGAGCCTGATTTCTCGGCAGGCAACTTTCTGGCGCGAGACGTTGGCGGAGATGCCGTCCGAGCTCGCTCTTCCGCACGATCGGCCACGTCCCGCCGAGTCCTCGGGGGCCGGTGGCCGCGTCGAATTCGAGATCGCCCCCGACGTCCATGCCGGTCTCACTGCCCTGGCCAGGGAGAGCGGCACCACGACGTTCATGGTGCTGCATACCGCCCTCGCGGTATTCCTTGCGCGCATGTCGAATTCGACGGACATCGCCGTCGGCACGGCCATCGCCGGCCGCGGAGATGCCGCACTCGACGACGTGATCGGAATGTTCGTCAACACCCTGGTACTGCGTACCGAGGTGCACCCGGGCAAGGGCTTCGACGGCATGCTTGCCGACGTCCGCGAGGTCGATCTGGCGGCCTTCGCGCACGCCGATATCCCGTTCGAGCGTCTGGTCGATCTTCTCGACCCCGAACGCTCCGCTTCACGACACCCACTGTTCCAAGTGGCGATCGCCTTCGAGAACCTGCCGCCGAGCACCTTCGCGCTGCCCGGGTTGGAGGTCTCGGCCGTCGATCTCGACGTCGAGACGGCCAAGTTCGATCTGTCGCTGACGTTGCGTGAGTCAGACGGCGGCGGTATGTCCGCGGCGTGGCTCTACTCGCGAGATCTGTTCGACGAGGCGACCATTGCGGGCTTCGCCGACCGCTTCCGCCGTCTTCTCGACGGTGTGGTGGCGGATCCGAGTACTCCGGTCGGCGACCTGGGGATTCTCTACGAGGACGAATACGACCGCTTGACCCACGTACACGGCGACGAGGTGTTGGCGGGTGGCACTCTCGCCGAGATCTTCGCTGCCGGAGCCGCTCTCGGTCCGCAGGCGATCGCCATCCGCTACCGCGATCGTTCCATCACGTACGCCGAGCTCGACAGCACGTCGTCTCAGCTCGCCCGTCTGCTGATCTCCAGGGGCGTGGGGCCGGAGACCGTCGTCGCGCTCGGGTTCCAGCGCTCCTACGAGATGGTGCTCGGGGTGTGGGCAGTGGCGAAGGCCGGAGGTGCCCACCTCCCGGTCGACCCGACATACCCGAGCGATCGCATTGCCCACATGGTCGGTGATTCCGGGGCGGTACTCGGCCTGACCGCGGCGGCACACCTGGCTTCGGTGCAGGGATCCGGCAGCGGGCCGGAATGGATCCGTCTCGACGACGACGAGTTGGTAGCAGCGGTGCGCGCTCACTCCGCCGATCCGATCACCGATGCGGATCGGTTGCAGCCGTCGGTGTTCCAGAATCCGGCGTACGTCATCTACACCTCGGGCTCGACCGGTAAGCCCAAGGGCGTCGTGGTGACGCACGCCGGGCTCGGTGGCGTGCTCGACGCCGCGGGCGATCTGTACCACCTGACACCGTCGGCGCGATTCCTGCATATCTGCTCGCCGAACTTCGATCCGTCCGTCCTGGAATGGATGGCGGCGTTCTCGGTAGGTGCAACTCTGGTGATCGTGCCTGCCGAGATCCTGGGCGGTACCGAGTTGTCGGAGCTGCTGAAAGCCGAGCGGGTCAGCCATTCGATCATCACTCCCGCGGTGCTCGGCACGATGGATCCCGCGGGTCTCGACGCGCTCGAAGTGCTCTCGGTCGGCGGCGACGTCACCACGCCGGAACTGCTCGCGCGATGGGCCCCTGGCCGCAAGTACTTCAACGGCTACGGACCGACCGAGACGACCATCATCTCGAGCTTCGCAGACCTGACTCCCGGCGAACCGATCACCGTCGGGCGGCCCATTCACGGTATGTCAGCACTGATTCTCGACGATCGATTGCGTCCGGTGCCGTCCGGAGTGGCCGGTGAGCTCTATCTGGCCGGCGGTGCTCTCGCTCGCGGTTATCTCGGTCGGCCCATGCTGTCCTCCGAGCGCTTCGTTGCCAACCCCTACGGTGTCGGCGGCGGCCGGATGTATCGCACCGGAGACGTGGTGCGTTGGACCGAGGATCTTCAACTGCAGTTCGTGGGCCGCACCGATTTCCAGGTGAAGGTGCGTGGGTTCCGTATCGAACTCGGCGAGATCGACTCGGCACTGACCGCGTACCCGAGTGTCGAGTTCGCCGTGACACTCGGACACCGGTTGCCCTCGGGCGTCACCACGCTCGTCTCGTACGTACTTCCGGTCCGCGACGCATCGGTCGACGTGGACGACCTGACAGCGTTCGTCGGAAAAGCGCTGCCCAACTACATGATTCCGGCATCTATCACAGTGCTCGACGCGGTGCCGCTGACATCGGTCGGCAAGCTCGATCGGGCAGCGCTTCCCGCTCCGGCGTTCGAGGCACGCGAGTTCGTCGCGCCGGCCACCGCGGTGGAGCAAAGCGTGGCGACCGTGTTCGCGGAGGTGCTGGGAGTCGATCGGGTGGGTGCCCAGGACGACTTCTTCGAGCTCGGTGGCAACTCGCTCATCGCGACGCAGGTGGTCTCGCGTCTCGGTGCGATTTTGGACACCACCGTGCCCGTACGCATGTTGTTCGAGGTGTCCACCGTCGCAGCGCTGGCGGATCGCCTCGAGTCCGGCGTCGGTTCGGGCTCGCGTGCGCCGCTCGTGGCCGGACCTCGGCCCGAGCGTCCACCACTGTCGCTGGCACAGCAGCGCTACTGGTTCCTCAACCAGTTCGACACCTCGTCGGCCGTGGACAACATTCCGTTCGCGGTACGTCTGACCGGTGAGCTCGACACGGCGGCATTGGCTGCCGCCGTCGGCGATGTGGTGGAACGCCACGAATCGCTGCGCTCGCTCTACCCGGACTCCGAACACGGACCGTTCCAACGGGTACTCCCGGCTGCCGAGGCCACTCTGGACCTGTCGGTGCGGACAGTTGCAGCGGCCGACGTACCGGAGACAGTGAGCCGCTTCTTCCTGCGCGGCTTCGACGTGACCCGCGAGGTTCCGGTGGACGCGATGCTGGTGCGAATCGACGGGGAGGCCGTCGAGCACGTCCTTGCTTTCGTCGTCCATCACGTTTCTGCCGACGGCGCATCGATGGGACCGTTGGCAACGGATGTGATGACCGCATACACCGCGAGAGCGGCAGGCTCGGCTCCGGACTGGGAACCCCTGCCGGTGCAGTACGCGGATTTCGCGCTGTGGCAGCGCACCGTTCTCGGCTCCGACGATGACGAGAATTCTGTTGCGTCGCAACAGGTTCGGTACTGGACAGAAGCACTGGACGGTCTGCCCGACCAGCTGGTGCTGCCCACCGACCGACCCCGCCCCCCGACCCAGAGTTTCCGGGGCGAGACGGTGCGCTTCACCGTGGATGCCGCGGTGCACGCTGCCGTCGCCGACCTCGCGCGCGCACGTCAGGCCAGCGTCTTCATGGTCGTCCACTCGGCCTTCGCCGCATTCCTGGCACGTGTGGCAGGAACCGAGGACGTAGCCATCGGGACTCCCATCGCCGGCCGCGGCGAGAAGGCGCTCGATCCGATGATCGGGATGTTCGTCAACACGTTGGTGTTCCGGTCCACGGTGCACCCGTCGATGACCTTCGAGGAGTTGCTGGCGCAGTCGCGCGAGCGCGACCTCTCGGCATTTGCTCACGCGGACATACCGTTCGAGCGTCTGGTCGAGGTGCTCAACCCGGTGCGCTCCACCGCGCGAAACCCGCTGTTCCAGATCGGCTTGTCGTTCCAGAACCTGGCCGACCTGAGCTTCGAGTTGCCGGGACTGACCGTCCGCGGTGTCGACGCAGAGTCGACCCTCGCCAAGACCGACCTCCAGCTGACGGTGTCCGATCGCTACGCCTCCGACGGCACGCCTGCGGATATGGACGCCGAATTCACTTTCGCCACCGACCTTTTCGAAAGGTCGACGGTCGAGGCCTTCGCTCGTCGACTCGTCGCGGTGCTGGCCGCAGTGGCTGCGGACCCGAGCGCGATTGTCGGAGATCTGGACCTGCTCGACGAGACAGAGCGCACAACCATCCTGCACACATGGAACGACACCGATCACGATGTCGATTCGTCGCAGACTCTGGTGTCACTGTTCGACGCTCAGGTCGACGCGCGTCCCGATGCTCCGGCGGTTCGGTACGCCGGCCGGACACTGACCTACCGCGAGTTCGACAAACGGATCAACCGTATGGCGCGGCGGTTGATCGCCGCTGGAGTGGCCCCGCAGGTGACGGTGGCACTCGCGCTCGGGCGTTCGGTCGAGTTGCTCGTCGCGATGTACGCGGTGAGCAAGGCCGGCGGAATCTATGTGCCACTCGATCCGGATCAGCCGGCTGCCCGCATCGCCGACATCGTCGACGACGCATCGCCACTGTTGATCCTGAGCTCGACCCGTGACGGGTTCTCGGCTCCCGAGGACAATGGTCGGTCCGTGCCCGTCGTCCTGATCGACGCGGATTCGGACGAGTACGCAGACATTTCCGATGCCCCGATCACCGACGACGAACGACGTGCGCCGCTGCGTGCCGCGAACACGGCGTACGTGATCTTCACGTCCGGCTCGACCGGTCGACCCAAGGGGGTCGCCGTCAGTCATCGCGCCATTGTCAACCAGTTGCTCTGGGCGCGTGCGGAATACGGCATCGGCGTCGACGACGCGGTGTTGCTCAAGACCGCGGCGACGTTCGATCTGTCGGTGTGGGAATTCTGGACGGCGTCGATCTCCGGCGGTTGCACCGTGGTCGCCGAGGCCGGTGGACACCGCGATCCGAGCTACCTGCTGGAACTGATGGCAGAGGCGAACGTGACGACGCTGCACACGGTGCCGTCGATGCTCGACGCGTTGATTGCGGCGTCCGGCGGCACGCTGCCGTCCGGCGTGCGTCGAATCCTGGCCATCGGCGAAACACTGCCGCCTACCACCGCTCAGCGTGCGCTCCGCGCGACGCGGGCACGCCTGGACAATTTGTACGGTCCCACCGAAGCGGCGGTGTCGGTCACCGCGCACCGGGTGCACGATTCCGGGACGGGGCCGGTTCCCATCGGTGCTCCCGAATGGAACACCCGTGTCTACGTGCTGGATTCACGTCTGTCGCCGGTGCCGATCGGTGTCACGGGAGACCTGTATCTTGCGGGCAGTCAGCTGGCCGACGGTTATGTCGGGCGGCCCGATCTCACCGCGGAGCGGTTCGTGGCCGATCCGTTCTCGCCGGTTGGACGGCTCTATCGCACAGGCGATCTCGCAGCATGGCGCGGCGACGGTGAACTGGAGTACGTGGGTCGTTCGGACTTCCAGGTCAAGATCCGCGGCTTCCGCATCGAGCTCGGTGACATCGACGCCGCGCTCCGCTCGATCGAATCGGTACGCGATGCGGCCGTGGTCGCCTCGAACGACGAGCGCCTCGGGGATCGACTGATCGCCTACGTGGTGCCCGTCGACGGCGTATCGGTCGATCCCGAGACCGTGCGCGCGTCGATGGCGTCGTCGGTGCCGTCCTACATGGTGCCGTCCGCCATTGTGATCCTCGACGTCCTGCCACTCAACGCCAACGGCAAGCTGGACCGAAAGGCTCTGCCGGAACCGGTGTTCGAGGCCGCAGAGTTCCGGGCACCGACCGATCTCGTCGAAGTGACGGTCGCCGGTGTGTTCGCGGACATCCTCGGTGTCGAGCGCGTGGGTCTGGACGACGACTTCTTCGCGCTCGGCGGAAACTCGCTGATCGCCACCCAGGTGGTCTCGCGTCTGGGCTCGGCTCTCGACACCGTTGTTCCGGTGCGGGCCATCTTCGAGTCGCCGACGGTCCTGGGACTTGCCCGCGCCATCGAATCCACCGTCGGTGCCGGTGCGCGCCGTGCTCTGGTGCAGCGCAGGCGGCCCGAGCAGATCCCGCTGTCGCTGGCACAGCAGCGGATGTGGTTCCTGAGCCAGTTCGATCCCACCTCGGCGGTGAACAACATCCCGGTGGCGATCCGACTGTCCGGCGATCTGGACGTGCTTGCACTGGTGCGAGCGGTGACGGATGTGGTCTCGCGGCACGAGATTCTGCGCACCGTGTACCCCGAGTTCGACGGGCGAGGCAGTCAGGTCGTCCTCGGCCTCGCCGAGGGCGCACCGTCCGTCGACGTCATCGACACGGCAGCCGCCGATGTGCCCGAGACGTTGCGGCGGTTCGTCTCCGAGGGCTTCGACGTCACCAGCGCCGTTCCGGTGCGGGTGGCGATCCTGCGGATCGACGAGCGTGAGCACGTCCTGGCATTCGTGGCCCACCACATCGCCGCCGACGGATTTTCCATGGGACCGTTGACCCGCGACATCATGGTCGCCTACACCGCACGTGCGGCGGGCGACGATCCGCAATGGGCACCGTTGCCCGTCCAGTACGCAGATTTCACGCTGTGGCAGCGCGAGTTGCTCGGCACCGAGGGCGATCCGGAATCGCCCATGGCTCAGCAGCTCGGCTATTGGCGTTCGGTACTGCGCGGCGCGCCTGCACAACTCGATCTGGCGACCGATCGACCGCGGCCGGCGGTGGCGACGAACAGAGGTGCGGCATACAACTTCTCGCTCGACGCCGAACTGCACGAAAGCATCGCGCGGGCGTCTCGGGAGAACAACGCGACGGTGTTCATGACCGCGCACACCGCTCTCGCAGTGCTGTTGGCTGCGTTGGCGGGAACCGACGACGTGGTGATCGGGACCCCCGTGGCCGGGCGCGGAGACTCCAACCTCGACGACCTCGTCGGTATGTTCGTCAACACCCTCGCACTGCGCACGTCCGTCGAGCCGGGCACGACGTTGCGCGATCAGCTCGCTCTGGTGCGAGAGGTGGACCTCGGGGCGTTCTCGCACTCCGACATACCGTTCGAGCGACTCGTCGACGCGATCGCGCCGGAACGGTCGCAGGCCAGGCACCCGATCTTCCAGGTGATGCTCACGTTCCAGAACCTCGGCGAACAGTCGTTCGCGCTTCCCGGTCTCGACATTGACGGTGTCGATCTGTCGAGTGCGATCGCGAAGTTCGATCTACAGGTGACACTGTGGGAGAAGTTCGACTCCGCAGGCGCGCCCGATGGCGTCGACGTCCAATTCGATTACGCCACAGATCTGTTCGACGAATCGTCGATGGTCGCCTTTGCGCGCAGGCTCGTCCGGGTTCTGGAGTCGATGACGGCCGAGATCGACCGACCCGTCGGCGACGTCGATCTCCTCGAGTCTGCCGAGCGCACCGCCGTCCTCGAACAGTGGAACGCGACCGACCACGAGATCGACGATCGGCACACCCTGGTCTCCCTGTTCGCCGAGCGGGTAGCAGCAGCACCGAACAACGTGGCCCTGGGCTTCGGCGACGAGCAGATCGACTACGCGGAGTTCTCCGGACGGGTGAATTCGCTTGCCCGAGTACTCATCGGGGAGGGCGTAGGACCCGAGACCGTGGTCGCGATCGCGATGCGCCGTTCGCCGGACATGCTCGTCGGCATCTACGCGGTCGTCGCTGCAGGCGGTGCCTACGTGCCGGTCGACCCGGACCAGCCGTCCGATCGGATCGAGTACATCCTCGAGACGGCAGCACCGGTTGCGGTGCTGACCACCACTCGCGACGGGGGCGTCGCCGGCTCGTCCGTTCCGCAGATCCTGCTGGACACCGTGGACACCGATGCGTACGCGACCCGACCGGTCGCCGATTCGGAGCGACTGGCACCGCTGAGGCCGTCGGACACCGCCTACGTCATCTTCACCTCGGGCTCGACGGGCAAGCCCAAGGGTGTCGCCGTCACGCACGCCGCCATCGTCAACCGTCTGCTGTGGATGCAGCACGAGTACGAGCTCACCGTCGACGATGTGGTGCTGCAGAAGACCCCTGTGACGTTCGACGTCTCGGTGTGGGAGTTGTTCTGGCCGTTGCAGATCGGTGCGCAGCTCTACATCGCCGAGCCGGACGGTCATCGGGACCCCGCATATCTGGTGGAGACGATCGAACGCCGCGGTGTCACCACCGCGCACTTCGTTCCCTCGTTGCTCGCCGTGTTCGCTGCCACCGACGGCATCGGGCGATGCAGCGCTCTGCGGATGCTGTTCGCATCGGGTGAGGCCCTACCGGTTTCGGTAGCAGCCGGCATCCGCCGGGCACTGCCCGCTGTGGAACTGCACAACCTGTACGGGCCGACCGAGGCCGCCGTGGACGTGACGTTCCATCGGGTCACCGACGCAGACACAGTGTCGGTGCCTATCGGCATGCCGGTATGGAACACCCGGGTCACCGTGCTCGATGCTCGTCTGCACCCGGTGCCGATCGGCGTGCCGGGCGAGCTGTACCTGGCCGGAACCCAGCTGGCCCGAGGCTATCTGGGACGACCCGACCTGACAGCCGACCGATTTGTCGCAGACCCCTACGGACCAGTCGGGAGCCGGATGTACCGCACCGGTGACCTCGTACGCTGGAACACCGGGGGAGAGCTGGAGTACCTGGGGCGCACCGACTTCCAGGTCAAGCTCCGCGGGCTTCGCATCGAGCTCGGTGAGATCGAGTCGGCGCTCATCGCCGACCCGACAGTTGATCAGGCCGTCGTGCTCGTGCGGCAGACGCCGTCGGCGGGCGAAATTCTGGTGGGCTACGTCGTACCCGCTTCCGGCGCGGCCGTCGATCCGGCGGCTCTGACGGCGATCGCGGCGCGGACGGTGCCCGAATACATGGTTCCCGCGTCCGTGGTGGTTCTCGAATCACTTCCGCTCGGACCGAACGGCAAGCTGGATCGACGTGGACTACCGGATCCGGAGTTCGGTAGCGACGCCGAGTTCCGCACTGCGAGCACCGATACCGAGCGCATCATCGCCGAGGTGTTCGCCGACGTCCTCGGACTCGCGACCGTGGGCGTCGACGACTCCTTCTTCGCGCTCGGTGGCGACAGTATCGTGTCCATTCAGTTGGTCTCGCGCGCCAAGGCGAGAGGAATCCAGTTCGGTCCGCGAGATGTGTTCGAGCGCAAGACCGTTGCCGGGCTGGCCGAGGTAGCCGTCATCGTCGGCGAAGGTGCGGACACGGTCGTCCTCGACGAACTGGACGGCGGCGGAATCGGTTGGCTGCCGCTGCCACCGTTCGGTGCGGCACTACTGCAGCGCGGCGGTGGGTACCGTCGCTTCCATCAGGCGCTCACACTCGAGCTTCCGGAAGGGATCGACCGCGACGGTGTCGTGGCCACGCTCACTGCCGTCGTCGATCATCACGACATTCTTCGGTCCACCCTCATGCACGACGATCGTGGCTGGGGCCTCGAGGTCGGCGAGCTCGGTTCGGTGGACGTCGACGAGCTGCTGACGACGTCGTCGGCGGACGGTGGAGCCGCCGCAGTCGATGCGGCGGTCGGATCGCTCGATCCGGAGAACGGGCGCATGCTCGCATTCGTGTGGGTCGACAGCGCGCCGAACACACTGACAGTCGTCGCGCATCACCTCGTCGTCGACGGCGTGTCGTGGCGAATCCTGGTGCCGGACTTCGTGTCCGCGTGGGCGCAGATCGCAGGCGGCGCCACGCCGGTTTTGCCGGATGTCGGTACTTCGATGCGGCGATGGACACACGCACTCGTGGAGGAAGCCGCCCGCCGGACGCACGAGTTGCCGGAGTGGCGCACCATCGCCCGGACCCCGGACCCGGTCCTGGGGGAGCGGGCCTTCGAGCCGGCCGTCGACGTGGTGGACACCCTTAGCCGAGTCGAGATGTCCCTGTCGCCGGATACCACGCGTACCTTGCTGACAACGGTTCCCGAGATCTACCACGGCGGAGTCGCGGACGGACTGCTCGCCGCACTAGCGCTGGCAGTCACCGCGCTGCGCAGGGAACAGGGAATCGATGCCCCGGCGACACTGCTTCAGCTCGAAGGTCACGGCCGCGAGGAGGCCGTGGTCCCCGGAGCAGATCTCGGCCGGACCGTCGGCTGGTTCACCAGCCTCTTCCCGGTTCGGCTCGACCTGACCGGAATCGACGTCGACGACGCCCTCGGCGGCGGCTCTGCCCTGGGCGACGCCGTGAAGGCCGTCAAGGAGCAGATGCTGGCGTTGCCCGACCGTGGAATGGGATGGGGGCTACTGCGCTACCTCGATCGAACGAGCGAGACGGAGCTGGCCCCGCTGTCCACCGGGCAGATCAGTTTCAACTATCTCGGTCGGGTCGGTACCGGGGATGTACCGGAGGACATGAAGTCTCTCGGCTGGTTGCCTGCAGAGGACGCCACCGGTCTGTCTGCAGCCGGTGACCCGGACATGGCCGCTAACAAGACCATCGACATCAACGCCATCGTGGTCGACACCGACGACGGAAGCGCCCTGAGTGCTTCGCTGGCATTCCCGCGCGGCGCGATCTCGGAGGCGACCGTGGCGCGGCTGGCACAACTGTGGTCGGGGCTGCTCGACTCGCTCGCGGCCCACGCACGTACCCCTGGTGCCGGTGGCCTCACTCCGTCGGACCTTCCGTTGGCGCGCGTGAATCAGGCCGACATTCTCGGCTTCGAGCAGCGCTATCCGGCACTGACCGATGTGTGGCCGCTGGCACCGTTGCAGCAGGGCTTGCTGTTCCATGCCCTGTTCGCCGACACCTCGCTGGACGTCTACACGATGCAGGTCGTGCTCGACCTGGCAGGCGAGGTCGATCAGGAGCGTCTGCGTGATGCCGCGCAGGCCCTGCTGGATCGGTACGAGAACCTCCGCGCCGTGTTCGCGGTGACCGCGGACGGCGACAGCGTGCAGATAGTTCAGCAGGGCGTGCAATTGCCTTGGCGCAACATCGATCTCAGTGGTGTCGAGGAACACGCACGCCCCGCAGCGGTCGCGGCCGCACTGGACGAGGATCAGCGGAAGCATTTCGACATCACCAGCGCCCCGTTGTTGCGGTTCCTGCTGATTCGCTTGGGGCCCACGACATACCGACTGGCGATGACGAACCATCACGTGTTGCTGGACGGATGGTCGCTGCCGCTGGTGATGAAGGAGCTGCTCTACCTGTATGCCGTTCGCAGCGATACGTCGTCGATGCCGCGGCCGCGCTCGTATCGCTCGTTCCTGCAGTGGCTCGGTCAGCGCGACCCGGAGACCTCCAGGCAGGCGTGGGCCCGTTCACTCGACGGCGTCGACGAGCCGACACTGCTGACTCCACCGACTCTGGGCCGTGAGATCTCGACCCGATCGGCGGAGACCGAGTTACGGATCGACGCGGAGGCCACCGCAGCGTTGATCGCGCTCGGTGGACGCCTCGGCGTCACCGTGAACACGTTGGTACAGGCCGCGTACGGAATGCTGTTGGCTCAGATGACGGGCCGCAACGACGTGGTCTTCGGAGCCACGGTGTCGGGTCGGCCCGCGGACCTGCCCGGAGTCGAGTCGATGATCGGCTTGTTCATCAACACCATTCCGGTACGGGTTCGCCTCGATGCACACGACTCCGTGGAGCAGTACCTCACACGGCTCCAAGGTGAGCAGGCAGATCTGCTCGATCACCACCACGTGGGATTGGCGGACATCCAGCGGGATGCTGGGCTGGGCAACCTGTTCGACACGCTGACGGTGTTCGAGTCGTACCCGGTGAACGAGGCCGAGTTGGCGCAGCAGGCCGCATCGATCGACGGCATGACCGTCGAGGGTGTCGGCTCCAACGACAACACCCACTACCCGCTGACCCTGCTAGTGGTGGCGAACGAGGAAGTGACGCTGACGGCGAAATACATCAGCGACCTGTTCGACACCCGTGCGGTCGAGTCGATCCTGGCGCGCATCGTCTCGCTTCTCGCTACGTTCGCGGCGGACCCCACGCGCCGGGTCGTCGACATCGACCTGCTCGACACCGCGGAGCGCACACGGATACTCGACGAGTGGAACGACACTGCCCGCGAGATCGATTCCGCGGCAACGCTCGTGTCGATGTTCGAGGGTCGGGTGGCGCAGTCTCCGGACCGGATCGCGGTCTCCTTCGAGGACGATCGATTGACGTACGCGGAATTCGCGGGTCGAGTGAACGCGCTTGCGCGACTGCTGATCCGCGAGGGCGTCGGCCCGGAAACGATGGTCGCCATCGCCATGCGGAGATCGGTGGACATGCTCGTCGGTGTCTACGCGGTGCTGACCGCGGGCGGGGCGTACGTCCCGATCGATCCCGACCAGCCGGCGGAGCGCGTCGAGTACATCCTGGCGACGGCCGATCCCGTTGCGATTCTGACGACGGCGGCGGATTCGTCTGCCGTGGAATCGGTCTCGTCCGCCGCACTGCGAATCGTGGTCGATTCCGTCGATCTCACCGGATTCGCCACCGATGCGGTTCGCGTCGACGAGCGCCGCGCCGCGCTGCTCCCCGACGACGTCGCGTACGTCATCTTCACCTCGGGCTCCACGGGCAAGCCCAAGGGTGTAGCCGTGACGCACGCCGCCATCGTCAACCGGCTCGTGTGGATGCAGGACGAGTACGGTCTGACCGTCGACGATGTGGTGCTGCAGAAGACTCCGGTGACGTTCGACGTGTCGGTGTGGGAGTTGTTCTGGCCACTGCAGATCGGCGCAGAACTGGCGATAGCGAGACCGGACGGACATCGCGACCCGGCCTACCTGGTCGAGATCGTGACCGAGCGGTCGGTCACCGTCGCACACTTCGTGCCGTCGATGTTGGCCGTGTTCGCGGCAGCGGACGGAATCTCGCGGTGTTCGAGCCTGCGCATGCTGTTCGCGTCCGGCGAGGCGTTGCCGGTATCGGTGGCCTCGGCAATCGCTGCGGCACTGCCGGATACGAGCCTGCACAATCTGTACGGCCCCACCGAGGCGGCGGTGGACGTGACCTACCACCGCGTGACCGCCGCCGACGTCGCCGGCGTACCGATCGGTGTGCCGGTGGCCAACACCCGAGTGACCGTGCTCGACGCACGGCTACGACCGGTGCCGGTCGGCGTCGCGGGTGAGCTGTACCTTGCGGGAGTCCAACTGGCGCGCGGTTACCTCGGGCGAGTGGATCTGACCGCAGACCGGTTCGTCGCCGATCCGTACGGCGCACCGGGTACTCGGATGTATCGGACCGGCGACCTGGTCCGGTGGAACGTCGACGGCGAGCTCGACTACATCGGGCGAACCGACTTCCAGGTGAAACTGCGTGGCCTGCGTATCGAGCTCGGCGAGATCGAAGCAGCGTTGACGGCACACCCCGACGTCGACCGATCGACCGTGCTGGTGACCTCGACCCCGTCGGGGGAGATATTGGTCGGCTACGTCGTGCCCGCTTCCGGCCGGGTAATCGACGTCGAGATGTTGACGGCGTCCGTGGCCGAGCTGGTGCCCTCCTACATGGTGCCCACTCAGATCATGGTGCTCGACGCGTTTCCTCTCAACGCGAGTGGCAAATTGGATCGAAAAGCATTACCGGAACCGGTGTTCGAAGTGCGGGAGTTCCGCCTGCCGGGCACCGATGCCGAAGTGGCCGTCGCGGAAATATTCGCAGAGGTGCTCGGTGCGGAGCGGGTGGGTGCCGACGACGACTTCTTCGCGCTCGGAGGTAACTCACTCGCCGCCACTCGGGCTGCAGCACGCATCACTGCGGCCCTCGGCAAAGCGATCGGAGTGCGTGAGCTCTTCGAGAACTCGACCGTCAGCGCGCTCGCGGCGCATGCACAAGCCAGCGAAATCGCGCACCGGCGTCCGCCACTGACCGCTGCCGACCGCTCCGATGCGATCCCACTGTCTTTCGCGCAGCAACGAATGTGGGTGCTCAATCAGCTGGATCCCGATTCCGGGGCGTACAACATCGTTCTCGCTCTGCGGTTGAACGGCAGGCTGGACGTGGATGCACTGCAGCAGGCCGTAGCCGATATTGTCCGGCGACACGAACCGCTCCGTACCCGATACCCAGCACGGGACGCAGGGCCTTATCAGGAGGTGTTGCCATCGGACCAGTCTCAGGTTCCCGACTTGACCCCTGTTCGCGTCGACGATGCCGAGCAGTTGGCGGAGAGGGTGGTCCCCCTGGTGTCTGGCGGATTCGACGTCTCGTCTGCACCGCCTCTGCGCGGCGGATTGTTCGAGACGGCGAACGACGAATGGGTCTTCGTCATCGTGGTCCACCACATCGCAGGCGACGGTGAATCGATGGCACCACTCGCCCGTGACGTGATGACCGCGTACCTTGCTCGGACGAACGGTGCGGTTCCGCAGTTTGCGGCGCTGCCCGTCCAGTATGCGGATTTCGCCGTGTGGCAGCGTGCTTATCTCGGTGCCCCCGACGACGAAGACTCGGTTTTTGCGGCGCAAGCCGCGTTCTGGTCGAACGAACTTGCAGGCGTCGACACCATGCTGGCACTGCCCACGGACCGGCCCTACCCAGCCGTCCGCACGCTCAGTGGCGGCACCGTCGATCAGCAGTTTTCGCCACGCACTCATGCTCTGTTGGATCAGGTCGCTCGAGGGTCCAACTCGACGATGTTCATGGTGTTGCACGCCGCCCTCGGTGTCACGCTCGCGCGAGTGACCGGTTCACGAGATTTCGCGATAGGGACGCCGGTGGCAGGTCGAGGCGATTCTGCCCTCGACGATCTGGTGGGGATGTTCGTCAACACACTTGCGCTCAGGACCAAAGTCGAACCGACCGACGGCTTCGCCGAGGTGCTCACCCGAGTTCGCGAATCCGATCTTCGTGCGTTCGACAATGCCGACGTTCCGTTCGATGAGGTGGCCGGAGCGGGCGGGGCACCGCTGTTCCAGGTGGCACTGTCCGTCCAACCACACGGTGATGCGACGTTCACGCTGCCCGATCTGTCCATCGCGGTGGCCGAGGGAGTGGCACCTGCGGCGAAGTTCGATCTGCAGTTGACGGTCGAGCGCGAGACAGACGAGCGGGGTGGGCCAGGAGGCCTTTTCGTCTCCTGGACCTATGCGCAGGACATCTTCGATCGAACGACGGTCGAGACGCTTGCGGAACGCTTCGGTGCGGTCGTCGAGGCAGTCGCAGCTCATCCGGCAGTACTGGTGCGCGATATCGACATCACGGTGGACGAGGACCGCAATCTCGATTCGGCCGAACGAGAAGCGGACTCCGCACGGACCGAGGTCACGGTGACTCGGAATGTGACCATGCCACAACTACTTTCCGATGCAGTTGCAGCCGATCCGGAAGCGCCCGCAATGTTCGAGGGCCAGGACGAGCGGTCGTATTCGTCGGTCGATGCCGAATCGTCTCGTTTGGCCAGGGAACTGATGGACGCGGGCGTACGGCCCGGTTCGGTCGTCGCAGTGGCCTTGCCGCTGTCGTCTCGATGGATCACAGTGAGTTGGGCAGTGTGGAAAGCGGGAGCATCGGTACTCGATCTTTTCGAGCAGGATGCGAACGTACCGAATACCTACTCCGATCTGCCGGTAGCTGCTGTCGTCTCCTCCAGCATCGATGGCTTCTCCACCGAGGTGCCGTGCATCGGACTCGACGACGAGACGACTGCGGCGCGGGTGGCCGCCAGGTCGTCGCGACCGGTGACGTATCGAGACCGCAGTGAGCCTGTGACCGGCGACCTGCCGGCACTGATACTTGGACCTAGGCAGCCGGGCGACGAGACCGTGGTGGTCTCTCATGCGCGTCTGGCGTCGATCGCAGTGCAACTCATGTCCGAGTACTCGCTCACTCACGAATCTGCCTTGGCCGTGCTCGGACGGCCGGACGGGGTGACGAAAGCGGTCGTGGCCGTACTGGGGGCGGCAGCAGGTGCGCTGGTCGCAGTCGATGCTCCCGCGACGGCCATCGTGGAGTCCGAAGCCGTCTCCGACTATCTCGCGGCCAACTGGATCACGCACGCTTTCACCTCCGAACACTCGGCACTCGAGGTGATCCGGGGACTGACCGACGAGGAAGTGCCAGACCTCGAAGCGGTGGTCTGGTGTGGTGCGGGGACGTTCGCGGAGCTTGCAGAACAGGAGGGAGAGCACTCGGGGGCGGTGGCCTCATACGAGCTCACCAGGGATTTGTCGCCTCGGTGATACGGCGATATCGAAGTGGCGGTGAACGTTACGTCAGCGCATGGGCGGCTGTCCGGCCGTCCCTGCGCGTAACGAATCGGAGCCTCGATCGATGGTCACGGTGGTGCGTGCCGCGGGAGATCTCGAGTATTCGATAGGCAATACTGATGTGATCGGACCGGGCGCGTCGAACAGGCGTGCGTGGTCGGCAACGCGCAGTGCGGGAGCGAGACGGGCGACCGACAGTTTTCGCTCGATGTGAGGAGTTTATTCGGATGGCTGTGGAGGATTCGGGAACAACGGGCGAGAGCGGACGATCGGGTGGCAGGCGTCGGCGCCCCTCCCGGCCGCGCAGGCCGCGCGCAGTACTTCTCCCCGATCTTCTCGCCTCGGCCGTCGAGTCCGATCCTGCCGCCACCGCTCTCGTGTTCGAGGGGCGCACAGCCTCCTATGCAGAACTCGACGAGCGATCCTCCAAGATCGCTCGCCTACTGATCGATCGCGGCGTCGGACCAGGAGACTTCGTCGCCTTGGCCATCTCTCGGTCCGACGTTTCGGTGACGTGCATGTGGGCAGTGTCGAAAACCGGCGCAGCATTCATACCGATCGATCCGACATACCCGGCGGACCGAGTCGAGTACATGGTCGCCGATTCGGAGGCCGTGCTCGGGCTGACCACGCCCGAGTTCGCACAATCGCTGTCGTCGACGGTCGATTGGCTCGTCATCGACGATGCCGAGACAGAGAAGAGCATTGCCGCGCAGAGTGCGGAACCCGTAACAACCGAAGATCGGTTACGCGCACTCGATGCCGCGCACGCGGCGTACATGATCTACACGTCAGGTTCGACAGGGAAGCCCAAGGGCGTGGTGGTCACCCACACAGGTCTGGCGAACTTCTTTCAAGAACTGCTCGAGCGCTTCCCGCTGACCGCGGAATCAAGAGTCCTCCACCTGGCCTCGCCGAGCTTCGACCCGTCCATCTTCGAGATCATCCTGGCCGTCGCACGAGGATCGGTTCTGGTCATCGTGCCGAGTTCAGTGCTCGGTGGCGAAGAGCTCGCGGCGCTGATTCGAGACAATCGAGTCACACACGCCTTCATCACGCCATCGGCCCTGGCATCGGTGGATCACACGGATGTCGACTCGCTCGGAACCATCTTCGTCGGCGGTGAAGCCTGCCCGCCCGAGCTCGTCCGCCGGTGGGCGCCCGGGCGCGCATTGCACAATCTGTACGGACCGAGCGAAACTACGATGACCACCAGCGCTTCGGAGCCCATGGTGGCGGGAGCTCGAGTCACGATCGGCGGTCCTATTCGCGGAATGGGCGCCCATATTCTCGATGCGGCGATGACACTGGTTCCGGACGGAGTCGCGGGAGAGCTCTACCTGTCCGGACCGGCACTCGCTCGTGGTTACCACCGCCGACCGGGCTTGACGGCAGATCGCTTCGTGGCCAACCCGTTCGCCGACGCCGGTACGCGGATGTATCGCACCGGCGACCTTGTGCGATGGCGTGTCGAAGACGGCCACCGAACGATGGAGTTCCTGGGCCGCAACGACTTTCAAGTCAAGATACGGGGATTTCGGATCGAGTTGGGCGAGATCGACTCGGCTCTGACCGATCACCCCGGCATCGAGTTCGCAGTGACGGTCGGGCGCGAGACGCCGTCAGGGGCTACTGTCCTGGTGTCGTACGTTCTTCCGACGTCGCCGGCGGATTTCGATGAGAATGCGATAAAATCATTCCTCGCGGAACGACTTCTCCGGCAGATGGTTCCAGCAATGCTGGTTCGGTTGGATTCGATTCCGCTGACTCCGGTCGGAAAGCTGGATCGTGCGGCTCTGCCCGCCCCGGTGTTCGACACCGTCGAGTTTCGGGCACCCTCGTCGGAACTAGAGACAACCATCGCGGAAATATTCGGCACGCTGCTCGGGATCGATCGGGTCGGAGCGGACGACGACTTCTTCGAACTGGGCGGAAACTCGCTCATCGCAACGCAATTGGCGTCTCGACTGGGTGCCGCGACGGGCGTGCGCGTTCCGCCTCGCCTGATCTTCGAGGGATCCACCGTCGCGGAACTGGCGCTCCGGGTCCAAGCCGGAACATCGGAGGCGGCGCACCCGCCGCCTCGGGCGCTACCGCGGCCGGACCGGATCCCGCTGTCGCTGGCGCAGCAACGGATGTGGTTCCTGAACAGATTCGACACCGACTCGGCCGCGAACAACATCCCCGCGGCTATTGCCCTCGATGGTGACCTCGATGTTCAGGCACTCACGCTCGCCGTGGCAGATGTGATCGAACGACACGAATCGCTCCGTACCTCCTATCCCGAGATCGACGGCATCGGCTATCAACTGGTGCACACTTCCGCTGACAGCGGGGTCGTGTTGCGCTGCGAATCGATCGACGAGGAGCTCGCGCTCGATCGCGTGCGCGCCCTGGCCTTCGGCGGATTCGACGTCACCAGAGAGGTTCCGCTCCGGCTCGCCCTCTTGAATGTCGGTGAGCACAGGTACGTCTTCGTCATCGTTGCGCACCACATCTCTGCCGACGGAGCGTCCATCGCACCTCTGGTGGGCGATATCATGATCGCGTATTCTGCCCGCGCAGAAGGGCGAGTGCCCGAGTTCGCTCCTTTACCAGTCCAGTACGCCGATTATGCGCTCTGGCAGCGTGAGTTGCTCGGCGCGGACGATGATCCCGAGTCCGTCGGGGGCCGCCAGATCGCCTTCTGGAGAGAAACTCTGGCAGGTCTTCCAGAGCAGATCGATCTGCCGACCGACCGGCCGCGTCCACTCGATCCGACCGGGATCGGGCGGGTCGTGGAGTTCGAGGTCGATAGTTCGATCACCGCCGAACTCGACCGTGTGGCACGCGCGCAGGGCGCGTCTCTTTTCATGGCGGCGCACGCTGTTTTCGCAGTCCTGCTGTATCGATTGTCGGACTCGGTCGATGTGGCCATCGGTGCCCCCACCGCCGGCCGTGGTGAGGAGGTTCTCGACGACCTCATCGGAATGTTCGTCAACACCTTGGTCCTGCGTTCGGTCGTGGATCCGGCAGAGTCGTTCGAGGAGTTTCTCGCCCGCACCCGAGAGGCCGATCTTCAGGCCTTCGCGAATGCCGATCTACCTTTCGAGAGGTTGGTGGAGGTTCTCGATCCCACCAGGTCCGGCGACCGGCATCCGCTTTTCCAGGCCGCCTTGTTCTTCCAGAACCACGCGACGATGTCGCTCGAACTTCCCCAGCTCTCCATCGAACCGCTCGCTCTCGGTGAAGTGGTGTCCAAGTTCGACCTCCAACTGGTACTGGAAGAACGCGAAAGCGGCAGCGAAAATCGCTCGATCTCGGGCACGTTCACTTACGCCGCAGACTTGTTCGACGAGGGGACCGTCCGGCGTTTCGCGGATCGATTCCTGGCGATCGTGCGGCAGGTCGTTGCCGATCCGACGGCACCTGTCGGCGATATCGACCTACTCGGCGATGCCGAGCATGCGGTGGTATCGGCGCAGTCGGCTGCGGATGAGGTGCCCGTGGACGATCGCGCTGTCCTGGACGCCTACTGCGCGCAGGTCGAGGTCACACCGAACGCTACGGCCGTGGTGTTCGGTGACGATGAGCTGACGTATCGGCAGTTCGACTGCCGCGTGAATCGGCTCGCACGTCACCTCATCGGCCGGGGAGTGGGACCCGACGTTCTCGTCGGAGTGTCGATCCGTCGGTCGATCGATCTGGTCGTTGCCATCTACGCCGTGCTGCGGGCGGGCGGTGCGTACGTTCCGATCGACCCCGATCTGCCGGCCGAGCGCACGGCCCACATTCTCAGAACCGCAAACCCACTGTGTGTGTTGACCGTTCGCGCCGAGACGTCGACGGCACTGTCCGGTTCTCTCGTCGTCGCCGTCGACGAGTCGGAACTTTCCGACCTCGATGGTTCGCCAATTCGAGTCGACGAAGTGGTGCGTACCGACAACGACGGACTCGCTTACGTCATCTTCACCTCGGGATCCACGGGCAATCCGAAGGGCGTCGCAGTCTCTCACCGGGCAGTGGAGAACCAGCTGGTATGGATGACTCAACAGTATGCGCTGGGCCGTTCCGACGTCTACTTCCACAAGACCGCAACGACATTCGACGTGTCGGTGTGGGGTTTCTTCCTCCCGCTGCGCGTCGGGGCAACCCTTGTCCTGGCGACGCCCGACGGCCATCGCGATCCCGAGTACATCTCGCGCGCCATCGCCCGATACGCAGTCACGGTCACCGACTTCGTTCCGTCGATGCTGTCGGTGTTCGCCGCACACGCTCGGGCAGCCGAATGCGCTACTCTGCGTGATGTTTTCGTTATCGGAGAAGCGCTTCCTCCCGAAACCGTCACCGATTTCGCCGCGATCAGCGATGCCCGACTGCACAACCTGTACGGGCCTACCGAAGCCGCGGTATCGGTCACCTCGTTCCAAGCGCAGCCGGGGGTCACGGGCTCGGTACCGATCGGCGTCGCCGAATGGAATGTGGGCGCAGTGGTTCTGGACCGTCGACTCCACCCCGTTCCCGCGGGTGTGCAGGGGGAGTTGTATCTGACCGGACGCCAACTGGCGCGCGGGTACGTGGCTCGCCCGGATCTGACATGCGATCGATTCGTCGCCGACGTCACCGGCTCGGGTGGCCGCATGTACCGCACCGGAGACCTCGTTCGTCGGCGACTCGACGGCATCCTCGAATACATCGGGCGAAGCGACTTCCAAGTCAAGTTCCGTGGCCAACGCATCGAACTAGGCGATATAGAGTCCGCCCTGCTCAAGTCCGCAGACGTCGGTCAGGTCGCAGTACTCGTGGTCCCCGTTGCGACAGGAGACCAACTGGTGGCCTATGTGGTCGCGGCTCAGGGAGCAGCGGTGGATCGAGCGGGGCTCACTGCTTTCGCCAAGAACCTCTTGCCCGCATACATGATTCCCGAGACATTCGTCGTGCTCGAATCATTCCCCCTCAATTCGAGCGGAAAGCTCGACCGGCGAGCGCTGCCGGCTCCATCGTTCGAAAGTCGTGACTACCGAGCGCCGTCGACGCCCATCGAGGCGATAGTGGCATCGGCGTTCTCCGACGTTCTCGGAGTGGATCGCGTCGGTCTCGACGACGACTTCTTCGAGCTCGGCGGCAACTCCCTGATCGCAACGAGACTGGCCGCCCGTGTCGGTGCTGCGTTGGGATGGCATGTGCCCGTGCGTGATCTGTTCGAGTTCTCCACCGTGTACTCGTTGGCGGCCGCGGTCATGTCTCGATCGAACGAGCGAGCGATGCCCACCCTCGGTCCGGTCGAGCGACCCGCGACCGTGCCACTGTCCTATGCCCAGCAACGGATGTGGTTCCTGAACCGATTCGATGTCGACTCCTCTGCCGACAATCTTCCGCTCGCAATTTCTCTCGACGGTGATCTCGATATCCCAGCTTTGCAAGCGGCGATCGCTGACATCGTGCACCGGCACGAGTCCTTGAGGACGCTCTACCCAGAGGTGGACGGACGTGCACAACAACTGGTCCTGACCGAGAGGTATCCGCTGCCCGACATCGACCCGCAGCCGATCGCCGCCGGCGACATGGTGACCGTCCTGACCGAGGCAGCGATGGCCCCGTTCGACGTGACTCGGGAAGTACCGTTGCGCGCCTCTCTGTACCGTCTCGACGAACGCCGACACGTCCTGATGGTCGTCGTTCATCACATCAGCGGTGACGCGTTCTCGATGGGCCCATTGGCGCGAGATCTCGTCGCGGCCTACTCGGCACGCACGGCAGGCACTGCTCCCGGCTGGGCTCCGCTCCGGGTCCAGTACGCCGACTACACCCTGTGGCAGAGAGAAGTGCTCGGTGAGGAGGACGATGCCGACTCGTTGATGGCATCGCAACTCGATTACTGGACAACAGCTTTGGCGGGGATTCCGGACCGAATCGACCTGCCGACCGATCGGCCTCGGCCCGCTGTGGCGAGCAACGCAGGTGCCGCCGCGCGGTTCGACGTCGACCCTCAGGTTCACGCCGGTCTGGCCCAAATCGCACGTGAAAACGGGTCGACGCTGTTCATGGTCGTTCACGCGGCCCTGGCAGTGATGCTTGCTCGGTTGTCGGCCAGCGATGACGTCGTGGTCGGCACCCCGATCGCCGGGCGCGGCGACGCTGCTCTGGACCAACTGGTCGGCATGTTCGTCAACACCCTTGTGCTGCGGACCGGCGTGTCACCGAACGAGACCTTCGTAGATGTCCTCCGCAGTGTCCGAGATTCGGACCTCGAAGCGTTCGCCCACGCGGACGTCCCGTTCGAGCGGCTCGTGGAAAAGCTCAATCCGGAACGCTCGCAGGCCCGTCACCCGCTGTTCCAGATCGCCCTCTCGTTTCAGAACACCGCGACGGACTCGCTCGAATTGCCTGGACTGAAAATTGCAGGCGTCGACATCGAAGACACGACGGCCAAGTTCGACCTGCAGTTCACTCTGTCCGAACGCGTGGATCGCGACGGTGGTGCGGCGGGGATCGAAGGCATGATCACCTATGCAACAGACCTTTTCGACGCCAGTTCGATCGACACTCTGGCGTCGCGGTTCGATAGTGTTCTGAGCCAGGTTTCGCTCGACCCGAATGTCGTAGTGGGGGACCTGGAGCTGTCCGCAGCGTCCGAAGTCGAGCAGCTCCTGCGCGCGCCGGTGGGAACCGTCGAACCACGTCGACTCGTCGACCTGATGGCCGATGCGGTCGCAGCGAACCCGAGTGGGATTGCGCTCGAGCTCGGAGATGTCTCGCTGACGTACCGTGAACTCGACGAGAGGTCGTCGCTGCTCGCCGATCAGCTGATCCGGCGGGGGATCGGCCCAGGTGATGCGGTCGCCGTAGCCATCGTGCGTTCGATCGAATCGGTCACTGCGGTATGGGCAGTGGCGAAAACGGGTGCCGCGTTCGTGCCTGTCGATCCGAACTATCCTGCAGATCGAGTCGAGTTCATGCTCTCCGATTCGGGTGTCGACATCGGTCTGACCACGGTGGATTCCCGAGACGGTCTTCCTTCAGGCCCGGATTGGCTTGTGGTCGAGCAACTTTCGGGCACGGCGGGCGATGCTGACGCTGCAGGTGCGTTGCAGGCACGACCGGGCCGGGTAGACGACGCCGCGTATTACATCTACACCTCGGGCTCGACGGGAAAGCCCAAGGGCGTGATGGTCACTCATCGAGGGCTGGCGAATTTCGCCGCTGAGCAGCGCGACCGATACGGGTTGTCCACCCATTCCAGGTCTCTGCACTTTGCCTCTCCCAGCTTCGACGCGTCCGTTCTCGAGCTCTTACTCGCCGTCGGATCCGGATCGACTCTCGTCGTCGCTCCTCCGATGACGTACGGAGGCGGCGAGCTCGAGGCGTTGCTGCGCGAGCAGCGCATCACTCACACATTCCTGACTCCGACCGTGCTGGGGTCGCTGGATCCGGCCGCAGTCGGCGGTGTGGAGGTCGTCGTGGCCGGCGGGGAGCACTGCAGCCCGGAATTGATGGCGCGGTGGTCTGAGCAGGTCGCCTTCTTCAACGGTTACGGACCGACCGAGACCACGATCATGACCAACATCAGCGACGCACTCACGCGCAACGACCTGCTTTCCATCGGTGGCCCTATCCGTGGAATGTCCTCGTACGTGCTCGATTCACGGTTGCGTCCTGTCCCCCTCGGTGTTATCGGAGAGCTCTACATCGCAGGGGTTCAGCTCGCTCGGGGTTACCACCGCAGACCCGGACTCACCGCCGACCGCTTCATCGCGAACCCGTTTCTGGGCGCTGGATCACGCATGTATCGAACTGGGGACCTGGTGCGCTGGCGAGCTGCGCCGGCCGGCAACGTGATCGAATACGTGGGTAGGTCGGACTTCCAGGTCAAGATCCGCGGCTTCAGAATCGAGCTCGGTGAAATCGACTCGGTCATCGCGTCGTACCCCGGGGTGGACTTCGTCGCGACCATCGGCAAGACGCTCGCGTCCGGTGGTGGAGCGTTGGTCGCGTACGTGCGGCCGATGTCCGGGTCGGTAGTGGACAGCTCCGAGCTTCTCGCGCACGTCGCTCGCGCCGTGCCCGCCCACATGGTGCCGTCCGCGGTTGTGCTGCTGGATCGAGTGCCCCTGACTCCGGTCGGCAAGCTGGACCGAAATGCGTTGCCGGATCCGGTGTTCGACTCCGTCCCGAGCGCGGAACCGACAACGGCGACCGAGCGCGCCCTGAGCGAAGTGTTTGCCGAGGTCCTCGGCGTCGACCGAGTGGGCGTCGACGATTCGTTCTTCGCCCTCGGAGGCGACAGCATCGTCTCGATTCAGCTGGTGTCGAGAGCCCGTGCCCGTGGGTTGAATTTCGGCCCACGCGATGTGTTCGAGCGAAAGACTGTCGCCGGACTTGCGGAGATCGTCGAATCCGGTGTCTCGGTCGTGCTCGAGGAGCTACCAGGTGGGGGGGTGGGCACGATTCCGCTGACTCCCGCCGTCGGCTTCATGGTGGAGCGCACCGGCGGTTCCGATCGCTTCACCCAGAATTTGGCTGTGGAACTACCGGTCGGCATCACAAGCGAGCAATTGGTCGCCACCTTGACCGCCGTCGTCGATCGTCACGACATGCTCAGAGCGGTCCTGCACGCTGACGAGTCCGGAGTCCGAACCCTCGAAACTCGTCCACCGGGGACGGTGGATGTCGAGTCGGCCGTGACCAGGACGACCTATGCGCCGACCGCGACCGCCGAAGAACTCGTCGAGATCGCAGCGGACGCTCTCGAAGAGTCGCTGAGCGCACTGGCCCCCGCGCGAGGTTCTGTCACCAGATTCGCGTGGCTGGATCCTCGAACGGAGGAGGGCGACGCGCTCGGAACCGCCGGTCGGTTGATCATCTCGGCGCACCATCTCGTCGTCGACGGTGTTTCCTGGCGAATCATAGTGCCGGATCTGATCGCAGCGTGGGTTCAGGTCTCGAGTGGCTCCGCGCCCACTCTGGCGGTCCCCGGAACTTCGTTCAGAAGATGGGCCCACGCCCTCGAAGAGAATGCACGTGGGGCCGAACGGCAAGCCGAGCTTCCCTACTGGAACACCGTTCTCGACGGTATCGAGGTGCCCGTCGGAAGCCGAGAATTCGACCCGTCGATCGACCTTGCCTCATCGGTACGCAAGGTTCACATCGAACTCGACGAAGCTACGACCGAAGCGTTGACCACGAAGGTACCTACCGCGTTCCACGCAGGCGTCGACGACATTTTGCTGGCCGCGCTCGGGCTGGCCGTCGTACGATGGCGCGCCGAGTACTCGTCGTCGGTGTTGGTCCGACTCGAAGGACATGGGCGCGAAGAGGAACTGGTGCCCGGTGCCGACCTCTCGCGCACGGTCGGTTGGTTCACCAGTATCTATCCGGTCCGACTCGATCTCGGTGGGGTCGATGTCGAGGACGCGTTCCTCGGTGGGCCCGGGGCCGGCGATCTGATCAAGTCCGTCAAGGAACAGCTGCGGGCAGTGCCCGACAAGGGGCTCGGCTACGGGTTGCTGCGATACATGGGCGATCCGGACGTTGCTCCGCCCTCCGCTGCACGTGCGCAGATCAGCTTCAACTACCTCGGACGGGTGTCGGCTGCCGACATCCCCGAGGGCATGTCGCAGTACGGCTGGATTCCTTCCGGTGATCTCGGCGACCTCTCGGGTGTTCCCGACGACGATGCACCGGCGATGGCACCGGTGGATATCAACGCGATCGTGATCGGCGGACGGCTGACCGCGGACTTCGGCTTCCCGGACACACTTTTGTCGGAGACTCGGGTGCGAGTGCTGGCCGAGTTGTGGCAATCGACACTGGAGTCGATCGTCGCTCACGTCGGCCGGCCGGGTTCGGGTGGTCTTACGCCCTCGGACGTGCCGCTGGTCGACGTCGCGCAGCGTGATATCGAGCGCTGGGAGGCGGCGCGTACCGGCGTGGTGGACATCTGGCCACTATCACCATTGCAGAACGGACTGCTCTTCCACGCGCTGGTTGCCGAATCGTCGACCGACGTCTACACCACCCAGGTGCAGCTGTATCTGGGCGGTGAGGTGGATCCGAGCCGGCTCCGTACTGCCGCCGAGCGCATTCTGTCCAGATACGCGAACTTACGGACGGCATTTCTGCGTGACTCCGAAGGTAATGCCGTGCAGGTAGTCGTCGACGCGGTGGACGTGCCGTGGCGAACCGTCGACCTCGAGGGGGCGGGCACGGCAGCCGTGGATCAGGTGCTTCGTGAGGAGCAGGCGCGCGGGTTCGATATGACGACCCCGCCACTGATTCGGTTCATTCTGATCCGGACGGGTCCGGACTCCTGGGTGCTTGCCGTAACCAGCCACCACATTCTCCTCGACGGCTGGTCGATGCCGGTTCTGATGAAGGATCTCTTGGTGCTCTACGCAACGCACGGTGACACCACCCCGTTGCCACGAGTTCGGTCGTATCGGAACTTCTTGGAGTGGATCTCCACTCGGGATCTGGCGATGTCGTTGACGGCATGGAAGCAGGCGTTCGACGGAATCGACGAACCGACGTTCCTCGCGCAGAACGCGGTGAGCTCCGGCAGCGAGCTCGAGGTTGACGAGTTCAAGCTGGTGCTCGACGAATCGGCGACTTCGCGGATGGCCGCAGCGGCGTCGAAGCTCGGCGTCACCATGAATACCCTTGTGCAGGTCGCTTGGGGAATTCTGTTGTCGCGCTTGATGACCAGAGACGATGTCGTGTTCGGGACGACAGTATCGGGTCGACCGGCCGAGCTGGACGGTATCGAGTCCATGGTCGGATTGTTCATCAACACGGTCCCGGTGCGGGTCGCGCAGAACCCCCGGATGACGGTCGCTGAGCTCGTCGACCGAGTTCAGAACGAGCAGTCGGGGCTGCTGGATCACCACTACGTCGGATTCACCGACATCGCCGAGGCCGTGGGGGAGGGCGCGCTGTTCGACACACTCGTTGTGTTCGAGTCGTATCCGATCGACACCTCAGGGCTGTCTGCAGCGAGCTCGATCGACGGCATGTATGTCACCGGTGTGGAAACCAAGGATGCAACTCACTATCCGCTGACCCTGGTGGTGATGGCGAATACCATAGTCACCTTCACGTTGAAGTACCTGAAAAATCTGTTCGGCAGCGACGACGCGTCCCAGATCACCTCTCGCTTCGTACGCGTACTCGACGCCGTCGTCGCGGACGACACGCGTTCGATCGGTTCGATCGACATCCTCGATCCCGACGAGCGAAAGTTGGTTCTCGACTCCTGGAGCGGTTCTGCCGATATCGCGGCGGTAGACGACACGCTGATCTCGCTGTTCGAGAGCAGGGTCCGGACCTCACCGGACTCGGTGGCGGTTGTCTGCGCCGGTACTCGGATCACCTACACAGAACTCGACGAGCGTGCGAACCGCCTTGCTCGTGTTCTCGTCGACGGGGGAGCTGCTCCGGAAACGCTGGTGGCTATTGCTCTTCCGCGAGGTGTCGACATGGTCGTCGGCCTCATCGCGGTCCTCAAAAGCGGGGCCGGCTACCTACCGATCGACACCACGTTGCCTGCAGAGCGTGCTCGTTTCATGCTCGACGACGCACGGCCTGTTGCACTGTTGACCGACAGTGACGGCAGCAGTTCGTTGGCGGACTCGGGTGTGCCTGTACTCGACATGCACGGGTCGGGAACGGACGATCGGCCAGCGGGTCCGATCGGTGCCGATGAGCGTCCATCGGGTTCGAGCAGTGCCCGGTCGCTGGCATACGTCATATACACCTCCGGTTCGACCGGTGTGCCGAAGGGGGTCGCCGTCCCGCACGAGAATGTAGTGCGGTTGTTCCGCAATACCCACGCGCTCTTCGATTTTCGTGAGACCGATGTCTGGACGATGTTCCACTCGTTCGCGTTCGACTTCTCCGTCTGGGAGATCTGGGGCCCGCTGCTGCACGGTGGTTCACTCGTGATCGTCGACTACGAGACGTCACGGTCGCCTCGAGAGTTCGCGGAGTTGGTCTCGTCGGAAAACGTCACCGTACTGAGCCAAACGCCCTCGGCGTTCTACCAGTTCGCCGAGGCAGATCGGCAGGGTGGGCATCGCACCAATGCACTGCGTCATATCGTGTTCGGCGGGGAAGCACTCGAAACCGAGAAGCTGTCCACATGGTTCGAGCGCTACGGTTCTTCGGGTCCGGTGCTGACCAATATGTACGGCATCACCGAGACGACCGTGCACGTGACACATCACGCCATCGACCACACCGGAAGCGAGGCGCACAGTCCGATCGGTACCGCGATCGATGGCCTCGGAACATATGTACTGGACCAAGGACTGCGCCCTGTTCCGGCCGGCGTCATCGGTGAAATCTACGTTCATGGTGGTCAACTGGCACGCGGTTATCTCGGTCGGTCGGCGCTCACGGCGGGCCGATTCGTCGCCGACCCCTTCTCGAATGCGGGGTCGGCCATGTACAGAACGGGCGACCTGGCGCGGTGGACCGAAGAGGGGACCCTCGACTATCTGGGTCGAGCAGACTCGCAGGTGCAATTGCGCGGTTTCCGAATCGAACTCGGAGAGATCGACGCTGCGCTGATGTCGGCACCGGGTGTGAAGCAGGCAGTCTCTGTCATGCGTGAGGACAGTTTGCTGGGGGCCCGAATCGTCGGCTACGTCGTCGGCGACGGTGCTCCATCGACCGAGGCAGTTCGTGCGCACCTGGCGGCTCGACTCGCGTCCTACATGGTGCCCGATGTACTGGTCGTGCTCGATTCGCTACCGCTCACCGTCAACGGAAAGCTCGACCGTCGTGCGTTACCGGATCCAGAGGTCCGACGGCTCGAGTATCGAGAGGCTCGGACGATATGGGAAGTGGCGGTAGCTGCGTCGGTCGGTGATGTGTTGGGACTCGATGAGGTCGGTCTCGACGACCGCTTCTTCGATCTGGGCGGTAACTCGCTGACAGCGGCCAAGCTTGCATCGCAGATACGATCGCGCTGCAATGCGACGGTTTCGGTGCAATGGATCCTGACCGAACCTACTGTCGAATCGTTGGCAAAGCGGATCCAGACGTCGGTGGAGTCGGCCGAGGGCGACGCGCCGACAGATTCTCTCGCCGCCGTTTTCCCTATCCGCGCCGACGGTGACCGACCGGCGTTGTTCTGCATCCACCCGATGGTGGGACTGGCGTGGAACTACGCGACACTCGGTGGATCTCTCACCGTGGGGCGTCCCGTGTACGGACTCCAGCTACCGAGACTGACTGCGGACGTGCCTCGAGTCGACAACCTGGTCGATCAGGCGCAGGTCTATGTTCAGGAGATACTGCGCGTCCAGCCGGCGGGCCCGTACCACCTGATGGGCTGGTCGTTCGGTGGCGTGCTGGCACACGCCATTGCCGTGGCCTTGCAGGAGTTGGGTCACGAGGTCGCCACGCTGGCCATGCTCGACAGCCTTCCGCGCGTCGACGAATCCGCCTTTGCTCAGGAGTTCTCGGAAAACTTGAGGGCCCTGGGAATCGATATCGGTACCGGCCCGAAGAGCAGCGTCCTCGATGACTCCGTGCGAGAGCAGATCGTGTCTGTGGTTCGGTCACAGGTCGGTCTGTTCGAGGACGATCAGGTTCTCGAACTTTTGGACGAGGCAGTCGCCAGTGCGGCCAGGATCAACGGTTACAGCCCAAGTGTCTTCAAGGGTGACCTGCTCTATTTCAGTGCAGCGCTGGATCATCCGACGCCGGCCGATGCCGCAGAGCATTGGATCGATTTCGTCGTCGGTGACGTCACCGAGATTCCCATCGACGCTTCGCATGGTGATATGACCACCGCGGAGTCGCTTTCCACGGTCGGCCGCGAACTCGACGCGTGGATGGTGCGTGCGGGAAAGGATTGAGAATTCTCCGAACGGTCGTGGGGGGGGGGGGGCCGGGGGGGGGGGGGGGGGGGG